>NZ_JABAIC010000006.1:0-319603 GCF_012641315.1 Novosphingobium sp. ERW19 | reverse complement strand
CCAGTGAATGCGGGATGCACCGCGAGACCCTGCTTCGCGTAGCGCGTGGCGAGCGGCCTATCGGGCTCGACGAAGCGGCACTAGTGCTCGCCGCCTGTGGAGCGCACCCCCGCGCGACCATGATCCTTGCTCTTGCCGGGCAAGAAGAGCTCGCTTGCGAGTGGATGCATGGCGAGATGGGCGAATTTCTCGAAGAGTTCTTCACCAGCCTCCCAGTCCATCTTCAGCGGACCCTGGGGCGGCGGATTGAGGATCTGCGGCCTCGGTGGGCCAACGGCACCTCACAGCTCGTGGCACGAATGCTTGCCAAGCACATCGATGATTTCGTGGGCCGAGACATCACGATGTCACTGTCGCGGTAGCCTGAGAGTTCGGAGGGGACCGAACCCAAGCAAATGAGATCAACAATGCCGCATGCAACACCAGATGAAATGCACATGCCTCAACCGCCCGAAGCAGCGCCGCCGGCGAGGCTTTTGCGCCTGCCGGAAGTGATCGCCCGCGTCGGACTGCGCCGCTCCGCCATCTATCAGCGTATGAGCGAGGGGCGGTTCCCGAGATCGCGATCGCTGGGGCCGAAATGCGCAGTTTGGGTTGAAGCCGAGATCGATGAATGGATCCGCGCCGTCTCCCAAATTCCAAGCTGATGTCGCTGTGATCTATTCGGTTAGGATTTCCAGCGCTAAGCTGTGCCAATGGTTTACCGTTACCCCCTTGGCAATTCTCTCCATCCCGAAGCCTTGAAAGAGAAGCAGCGCTCGCTGCGCGAAGGCTTTCAGACCCCCTTGGCACTGCGCGTTCATCGCGCGCTATCCTGGCTTCGGCGTGCGGAAGCTGAGGATCAGGACCATGACGTCCGCTTCATTCTTCTCTGGATCGGGTTCAACGCGGCCTATGCCGGTGATGTTGAGGCTTCAGCCAGTAGCTCTGCACCGGAAGGCGAACGCGGACTGTTCCAGGCATTCTTCTCGACCTTGGTAAAGTTCGACGCGCGCCACCGGGTCTACGATGCTGTTTGGCAGCGGTTCAGCCAGGAAATACGACTATTGCTGGACAATCGCTACGTCTATCACCCGTTCTGGCAGCACCAGAATGGGGCCGCTGGCCATGCGGATTGGGAGCAGAAGCTTGAACGCAGCCGAACCGCGATCAAGCATGCCTTGCGCGATCATGACACCGCCCGGATCCTCTCGATCCTGTTCGATCGGCTCTATGTCTTGAGGAATCAGTTGGTTCATTGTTGATTTCCGCTGAGAGTTGACCCGGTATTTCCACCGAGAAGTGACCCGGGTTGAAGATATGTCCCGCGATGCGGGGATTGGGTCAAGCTGGCGATTTTTCCTTTCGTGCTTTGGGTGCGGCGGCGGTGCTGGCTCTGAAGCGGAAGCTGTCGTTTCCGGTCTCCAGGATGTGGCAGTGGTGGGTGAGCCGATCGAGCAGGGCGGTGGTCATCTTGGCATCACCGAACACGCCGGCCCACTCGCTGAAGCTGAGGTTGGTGGTGATGACGACGCTGGTGCGCTCGTAGAGCTTGCTGAGCAGGTGGAACAGCAATGCGCCGCCTGACGAGCTGAACGGCAGGTAGCCGAGTTCGTCGAGGATGACGAGGTCGAGGCGTAGCAACCGTTCGGCCAGCTGGCCCGCCCTGTTCATGGCCTTTTCCTGCTCAAGCGCGTTGACCAAGTCGACCGTGGCGAAGAACCGGACCTTCTTGCGATGATGCTCGACCACCTGGATGCCGAGCGCGGTGGCGATGTGGGTCTTGCCGGTGCCCGGCCCGCCGATCAGCACGATGTTGTGCGCGCCGTCGATGAACTCACCGCGGTGCAACTGGCGGACCATGGCCTCATTGATCTCGCTGGAAGTGAAGTCGAAGCCGGCGAGGTCCTTGTAGGCCGGGAAGCGGGCGGCCTTGATCTGGTAGGCGATCGAGCGGACCTCGCGTTCGGCGACCTCGGCCTTGAGCAGCTGCGACAGGATCGGCACCGCGGTATCGAAGGCCGGCGCGCCCTGCTCGACGAGTTCGCTGACGGCCTGGGCCATACCGTACATCTTGAGGCCGCGCAGCATGACTACGACGGCGGCGCTGGCAGGATCATGACGCACGGGCGGTCTCCTTGCTGCGAAGCGCGTCGTAGCGCTCGACGTTGGCCCTGGGCTCGCGGACCAGGCTTAGCGCCTGTGGAGCGTCGATCCTCGGTGGGGTGCCGGCCTTGCCGTCGGTCAGCCGGTGCAGGATGTTGAGGGTGTGGGTCTTGGTCGGTACGCCGGCCTCGAGCGCCAGCTCGACGGCGCAAAGCACCGCCTGCTCGTCGTGCTGCAGGACGAGGGCGAGAATCTCGACCATCTCCCGATCGCCGCCGGGACGTTTGAGCAGATGGCCCTGCAGCTGCCGGAACGCATCGGGCATCTCGGCAAAGGGCGCGCCATTGCGCAGGGCGCCAGGCTTGCGCTGGATCACCGCCAGATAGTGTCGCCAGTCGTAGACCGTCCGCCCCGGCAGGTGGTGCGAGCGTTCGATGATCCGGTCATGCTCGCACAGGATCTGCCCCTCGGCGGCGATGACGATCCGATCGGGATAGACGCGCAAGCTGACCGGCCGGTTGGCGAAGGATGCCGGCACGCTGTAACGGTTGCGCTCGAAGTGCACGAGGCAGGTCGGCGAGACCCGCTTGGCATGCTCGACGAAGCCGTCGAAGGTCCGCCCCAGCGGCATCAGGCTCGCCGCCTCGTCGGCCCAGGCATCGGCGATCGTGCCGGGCAGGATGCCATGCTGGATCTGGCCCCATTGCTCGACGCAGCGCTGCTCGAGCCAGGCGTTGAGCGCCGCCAGATCGGGGAAGCTGGGCAGCGGCTGCCACAACCGGCGCCGGGCATCCTGGACGTTCTTCTCGACCTGTCCCTTCTCCCAACCGGCGGCCGGGTTGCAGAAATCCGGCTCGAACAGGTAGTGGCTGGCCATCGCTGCGAACCGGGCGTTGACCTGCCGGACCTTGCCGGCGCCGATCCGATCGACTGCGGTCTTCATGTTATCAAAGATCCCGCGCCGGGGCACTCCGCCGAGGACCCGGAACGCCTGGGTCAGCGCATCGAACAGCATCTCATGGGTCTGGAGCAGATAGGCCCTGACGATGAACGCCCGGCTGTGCGACAGCTTGCTGTGCGCCACCTGCAGCTTGGTCCGCTCACCGGCGATGATTGCCCAGTCCTCGCTCCAGTCGAACTGGAACGCTTCGCCAGGCTGGAAGATCAGCGGAACGAAGGTACCGCGACCGCTGGTCTGGGCATCGCGCTGGCGGTCGGCCTTCCAGTCTCGCACGAAGGCAGCCACGCGGTTGTAGGAGCCGTCATAGCCCAGCACGACCAGATCGGCATGCATCTGCTTGGCCGTGCGTCGCTGCTTGCGCGACCTGCCCGTCTCGATCCGCAGCCAGGCCGACAGCTTCTCGGCAAATGGGTCCAGCTTGCTCGGCCGCTCAGGAACCTTGAACTTCGGCTCCACCGTGCCGGCGCGCAGGTACTTGCGGATCGTGTTGCGCGACAATCCAGTCCGTCGCTCGATCTCCCGGATCGGCATCCCTTCGCGAAAATGCCAGCGCCGAATTACGCTCAATAACGCCATGTCGATCACTCCATGATCCCCCGACGCAAATGCCAGGGGGAAGCTCAGAACATGGGTCACTTCTCGGTGGAAACTTTGGAGCCTCCCGGGTCAGCTCTCAGCGGAAATCAACACCGGATCTTCTGGCTGTTCTCGATGGTGCTGGGCCATAGCCGCTGGCTGTGGGGCCGGTTCTGTCCGACCCAGGATCTGCAGACGGTGATGCGCTGCCACATCGACGCCTTCGATGCGATGGGCGGTGCCCCGTCAGAGGTGCTCTACGACCGCATGAAAACCGCGGTGATCGATGAGGATGCCGAGGGTATCGTGATCTACAATCGGTCGCTGGTTGCCTTGCTGGATCATTACGGCGCTTTGCCGCGTGCATGCCGGCCCTATCGGGCGAAAACCAAGGGGAAGATCGAACGGCCTTACCGCTATATCCGTCAGGACTTCTTCCTTGGCCGCACGTTCCGCAACGCTGATGACCTGAACCGGCAGTTCCGCGAATGGCTGGACACGATCGCCAATGTTCGGCTGCATGCCACGACCCGGCGGATCGTGAGCGAGCACTTTGCTGAGGAGCAACCCGCACTGACGGCCTTGCCTGCTGCGCCCTACAATGCGGTGCTCACGATCGAGCGGCGGGTCAGCCATGAAGGCATGGTCTCGGTTGGCGGCAATCTGTACTCGGTGCCCGACGCCACGCGCAAACGGGTCGTGGAAGTGCAGAACCATCCCCGTGAGATCAGGATCTTCGAAGATCGCAAGCTGATCGCGGTGCATCCGGTTCTGGATGGTCGCAATCAGCGCCGGGTTGATCCGTCCCATCGGCGGCTCGCTCAGCCCCGTGCGGCAACAGTGCCGCCGCCTGCAGGGCTTGAGATTACGAGGCGCTCGCTGGGCTTCTACGAGGCGGTAGGACGGCGACTGGCTGGCAGCGAGGTGCGGCCATGACGGAGATCATCGACCGTATCCGTACGAGCCTGGTTGGACTGAGAATGCCCCGTGCGCTCGAGGTGCTTGATCATACCATGCGGTGTCTGGAGCGCGGCGAAATGACCGCGCTTGAAGCCATCGATATCCTGCTCTCGCATGAGCATGGCAATCGGGAAAGCAGGCGCTTCACTGTCGGGCTCAAGACCTCCCGGCTCATGCCCATGAAAACCCTTGAAGGCTTCGACTTCTCGTTCCAGCCTTCGCTGGATCGCGGCCGCATCCTCGCACTGGCGCAGCTCGACTTCATCGAGCGCGGCGAGGTGGTCCATCTGCTGGGACCGCCAGGCACGGGCAAGAGCCATCTGGCGACAGCCTTGGGCGCGGAGGCTGTCCGAGCTGGCAAGCGGGTTTACCGCGCCAGTCTGGCTGAGGTGATCGACATGCTGGTGCGCGCCGAGCGCGATGGGCGGCTTCCTGAACGGCTCCGGTTCTTCAACCGGAACACCCTCCTGATCGTAGACGAGATCGGCTACCTTCCGGTGACGCCGGGCGGTGCCAACCTCTTCTTCCAGCTGGTCAACTCCCGTTACGAGAAGGGGGCGATGATCCTCACATCCAACCGCGGCTTTGCTGAATGGGGTGAGGTGTTCGGGGATCCAGTGGTGGCAACGGCCCTGCTCGATCGCCTGCTGCACCATGCCATCGTCATCCAGATCGAGGGCGCAAGTTACCGCTTGCGCGCTCACTCCGACCTCGTGCCCGAGCACACCAGAGCGATCTCCGCCATCACCCCGCCGCAGCCGCCAAAAAGACGCGGGCGGCCACCGAAGGAGCGCACCCACGATCACTGGAACGGCTGATCACCGAAAACCCAAACTGGGGAATTTTAACCCGGCACTTCTGGGGAAATTTTAGTCAGCGTTGACACTATGTCCTGCCAAAGCTGATCGCCGGGGTTCCGGCGGATCACGTGCTGTTTACCCGCATGGCGGCGCTGTCCGAACAGGCCATGCCGGCAGAGGCGATGGCCGCGATGATGAAGCAGCAGGTGCTGAAGGCGGGCGGCGATCCGGCGCATTATGGAGCGCCGCCCCCCCATCCGGACCTGTTCGTCGCCGGGATCACGCAGGCTCAGCATTTCCTGCCTTGCGTGGCCGAAGGGCGCATCGCGGTGCGTCCCGGGGGCAGCCATATCGACGGGCGCGCGGTGCAGTTCGCCGATGGTGCGCGGATCGAACCTGATGCGATCATCTTCGCCACCGGTTACGCCCCGTCGTTGGGATATTTCGCCGATCGTGAGGCAGAGACGCTGCAACTGGCTGATGGCGCGCCCGATCTTCACGCCCACAGCTTCCATCCCGACTTGCCGGGGCTGGCCTTTGTCGGGCTCTACAATCTGGTTGGCCCGAAGTTTCCGGTAATCGAATTGCAGGCGCGCTGGATTGCCGCGCTCTGGGCAGGGCGACAGGCCATGCCCGCACGCGCGGACATGGTGGAAGGCGTGGCGGCCGCGCGTGCGCGCCGGATCGGCGGGCAGCAGCCGGTTATGCACGCCATGGCGATAGACTTTGCCCGCCGCCACGGGGTCGATCCCGATCCGCTGGGGTGGCCTTCGCTGACCCGCGCGCTGTTGTTCGGCCCGCTTTCGCCCACTGCGTTCCGGCTGGAAGGGCCGGATCGGATCATCGGCGCGGCGCAAGCCTTCGCGGCGGAGGCGGCGCTGTTCGGGGGAGCGCCTGTGTCAGCCCTTGCAGACGCTGAACGGGCCGCCTGCGATGCGGTTGGCCTGCCGGTCTGCTCGACGCGGGATCTACAGCCGTTCCAGTAGCTGGATGGCGGCCCGTTCGCCCGATTCCATCGCCCCTTCCATCCCGCGCGACAGGGCGGCGGTATGTTCGCCCGCGAACGCGATCCGGCCAACCGGATCGTCGAACGCGGCGGCCATGCCGGCGCTGATCTGGCCCGGCTGCCAGCAGGTATAGGCGCCGCCTGCAAACGGATCGTCCTGCCAGTTCACATGCCGCACCGCGCGCAGCTTGCCCACCGCGGCGGGGCGCATGCGCTCGATGGCGGCCTGCACCTGCGACACGGCCTGTTCGGCGGGAAGGCGGCTGAGCAGGTCGGCGCGGAAGCCGTTGACATAGGCCATCAGCATGGTCTGGCCACCGGGGTCGCCAAGCGGCAGCAGCCGTCCGGCGCTGGTGTCGGTCCACAGCGCGGCGGGCAAGCCATCGGCCTGCCAGAACGGTTCTGCCACCTGGAAGAATACCTGGAACGTGCGGTTGTATCCGATGCCGTCGATCGCGGCCTGCTGGGGCAGCGGCAGGGCGGGTGCGAACACGATCGTGCGGGCCGCCGATGCCGGCAGGGTGCAGAGCAGCCAGCGCGCCCGGTGCACGGTGCCGTCAAGCGTGACCGCCTCTACCCCCGATGCGTCGGTGCGCACCCCGATCACGTGCTGGTTGAGGCGCACCTCGTTCTTGAGGGCGGCGGCCATGGCCTGCGGGATGCGCATGTTGCCGCCGACCGCCTGGAACGTCTGCGTGCCGCTGCCGGCCATGATGCGGAAGTTTTCGGCGATGTGCCACATCATCAGCACCGAAAGGTCGCTGGCCGAATTGCCGTATCCGGGGTTGGTCGCAAAGGCGAGGGCGAGCTGCTGCGCGGTCCAGCCTTGCGCGGTCAGATAGCTGGCGACCGAGATGTCCTGCGCGAACAGTTCGGGATTGCGCCAGTCCCCGACAGACTGGAACGCCGGCGGTGCTGACCGCAGCGCGGCAGAGCCCACCGCAAAGGGCGGGATCGCCCTGAGCGGACCTTCGGGAAACGGATTGAGCGGCGAGGACGCCCAGTCCGCGGCGCGGATCGTCTGCCCTTCAAGGTGGATGGCCATCCCGCCGTTGAGCGGGGCGATCGGCTTGAGCGGAACGGCAAGCTGCTGCGCCCGGTCCATCAGGCGGGCATAGCCCGGCGCGATTACCGCTCCGCCCGCGTCCGGCGTGCCGTCCACGTCCTCAAGCGAAAAGACGCGCCCGCCCACGCGCGACCGGCCTTCCAGCACGGTAACCCGCAGGCCCTGTTCTTCGAGAAGCAGCGCGGCATTCAGGCCCGACAGACCCGCGCCCAGCACGATCACGTCGGTCATCGCCGGCGCGGCAACGCGCGAACGCGTGCCGGCTGCATGGGCCACGCCGGGTATCAGCGCGGCGGCAAGTCCGCCATGAAGGATCGAACGGCGCGTGAAGTCGCGCAGGGTGGCGGTGTTCGATCCTTCTGACATGCTAAACCTCGTTGCGTTTGTCTTAGCGCGTTTCGGTGCGCAGCCAGGCGATCAGCGCGCGGCGCTGTGCGGCATCGGGGATGCCGGCAAAGGCCATGCGGTTGCCGGGAACAGTCCGGGCCGGGTTGGTCAGCCATGCATCAAGGGTGCGATCATTCCAGATGATGCCCGAGTTCTTGAGAGCGGGCGAATACCGGAAGTTCGGCCGATGCGCACCGGCTTTCGAACCGAACACCTTGTTGAGGTTGGGGCCAACCTTGTCAGGCTCGTTCGCCTTGGTGGTGTGGCAGGCGCGGCATTGCAGCCAGGCGCGCGGTGGCGGGCTGCCGGCGTTCTGCGCCAGAGCGGCGGTGCTGGTGGCAAGAGTGGCTAGCGCGACGAGGGCAACGGCTGTTTTCTTCATGGTCCTGAGCATTTCATTCCAGTTTTATGGGTGAAAAGGGCCCGCCATCGCATCATGCAGCCGGCAGGGGCAACGCCTGATCCGTAATGAAACGCGGCCGGGTGCACTGCAAGGTGCGCCCGGCCGGATTCAGTATCTTTCGTCAGAATGTCTGCGTGATGGTCAGACCGTATTCGGGCTTGCGCGGCGGAGTGATCGCGAACCCGCGGTTGGTATCGCCCGTCGGGGCGCGGGGCACGCCGGCGCCGCTGTCCACGTAACGCAGGATCCCCACCGGGGTCTTGTCGTCAAACAGGTTGCGCGCGAACGCGGTGATGCGCAGGCCGCCGTCCGTTTCGATGCCCGCCTGAAGGTTGACCCGCGTTGAATCGCCGGTGTTGATCAGGTTGAGAATGTCCGCGAACTTGCTGCGGTAGACCGCGTCAATGCCACCGAACAGGTTGATGGTATCGCCCAGCGGGATTTCCGAACGCAGCCCCACCGCACCCATGTGCTTGGAGACGAGCGGCGGCGTGTTGCCGGCGATCGACGCCGCATCGCGGCAGCCGGGCAGGTCGAGGTTGGTGCTGCGGCCGGTCTTGCACGCCGTTCCCAGCAGGATCAGCGCCTTGTCCGCTTCGATGCCGCGGCGGATTTCCGCGTCGAGGTAGGTGTAGTTGAACTGCAGGCGCAGCGCACGACCCACGATCGGCAGGGCGCCGTCGATTTCGATGCCGCGGATGCGCGTGCTGCCGATGTTGGCGCGATAGCTGTTGATCGCGGTGGCCGTGGCATAGGTGTTTGTCAGCACCTGATTGCGATAATCCTGCCAGAACATCGCAAGGTTCAGATAGCTGAAGCCCCAGCGCGTGGTCTTCATGCCGACTTCGTAGTTGGTCAGACCTTCTTCGGCATACGTCGATTGCGGCGCCGTGACCGGGTTGAAGCCGCCCGGCGCGTTGCCCTTGGCGTATTGCGCATAGAACGACAGGTCGCTGGTCGGACGCCAGTTCAGGGTGAAGCGCGGCAAGGTGGCCTTGAAGGTCGCCCGGCGTTCACCGGCCACGCCCACGACCTGCGCGGCGTTCGGGTTGCTGAGCGCGGCAAGGTAGGCGGCGCTGAAAACGTCGCTGGCCAGATAGGTCGGCGTGGTGTTCAGCACCTTGTCGATCTGGTGGCGCAGTTCGGCACCGATGGTGATGGTATCGGTGACGTCGAAGTCCACACCGCCAAACACGGCCTGGTTCTTGATCGTGACCGTATCGGTCAGCACGTCCAGACCCAGTTCGCTGGCTTCCAGCCATTCGGTCAGCGCACGCTTTTCGTCGTGGCTGGCGAAGGCGCCGATGCGCCAGCGCAGGCGTTCTTCGGCCGGCGAAGACAGGCGCAGTTCGTAGGTCTGCGTCTTGCGGCGGGTGCCGTCGGTGGTGTTGAACGCCGACTGCGAGCAGAGGCGGTTCGGGATGGTGGTCACGAAGCCGCAGGTCGCCGCCGAACCCAGGATGAAGAAGTCCCGCGAATCGTAGCTCTGGTCGGTGCCGACCACTTCTTCGAGGTCCGAATAACCGCCCTGGAACGCCAGGACATAGCCCGAATCCTGAATGTCCCAGGTCACATCGCCGATGAAACGATCGGCGTTGCGGTAGATGCCCGGATACTGCAGCTTGTTCGAATTGATGCCGTAAGACGCGGGCAGCGCGACCGTGCCGCAATAATACGGGCGGGTGGTCAGGTAGCAGTTGTTGGCCGAAGCGGGCTGCAGGCCGATGGCGTACATGCCGTCCTTGTCGCGCTGGTGCAGCCAGCGCACGCTGGCGCTGATGCCGCTGCCCGGATCAAGGAATACGCCGCCGGTCAGCTGCATCGTGTTCTGGTCGCCCAGTCGCTCACCGACGACGGCGGTGTTCTTGAACTGGCCGGCGATGTCGTAATACTTGGCGCCGAACTGCACGCCGATGCCGCTGGCGACCGGAAGCGATACGAAACCGCTCACTTCACGGCGCTGGTCGCTGCCAAGGGTGGCGCTGACCTTGCCTTCGATGCTTTCGCCCGGGCGCTTGAGGATGACGTTGATCGCGCCCGACAGGGTGCCACGACCGAACACGGCCGACTGCGGCCCCTTGATGACTTCGATCTGCTGCACGGCGGCAAGATCAAGCGACGAGAAGTCGCCGAGATAGGGGGCGCCGTTCAGGAAGATGCCGACCTTACCGTCAGCCTGGATGATGTTCGATGCACCGCGAATGATCGGGCGGTCGAAGCCGCGGCCGAACGATTGCTGCATCTGGAAACCGGGGGTGAAGTCCGCGATGTCGGCGATGCCGGTGGTCAGCTTGTCCTGAATCGAGGCTTCGGAGAACGCGCTGATCGCGATCGGCACTTCAAGCGCGGTTTCGTTCTGCTTGCGCGCCGTGACGACGATGGTGTCAGCGCTTTCTTCGTTATCGACGGCGGCTTGTTCGGTCGCTGCAAGGGCGATGGCCGGCATGCCTGCGGCCAGCGCGGTGCTGGCGATCAGCAGGCGGCACGTTGCCCACGACTTGGAATGGATCTTCATATTACCCCTCATTTATTCCCACTCTCACTCTCGGGCTTAGTTGGAGAAATATACAAAAGTTGTCCAGACAAATATTTTGCAGTTTTGTTGCGCACGAAAAAAGGGCGCGGTTTCCCGCGCCCTTGTTCCGGTTTTCCCATTCCTTTGCGAGGGTTTGCCGTCAGAACGGCTTGACCGCACCGAGGAAGCAGACCGACGAAATCGTGATCCAGTAGATGTAGGCAGCGATCCGCGCCTGGCCGATTTCGCGTTCAAGTGCTGCTTCCTGCGCCGGATCGTCACGTTCTGCCAGGATGCGGAAGCGCATCGTCCAGCGGCGCATGACTACGCGCAGGAACAGGCCGATGATCAGCGCGAAGGCATAAAGCCCCATCTTCGACGGGTACCAGTAAGTGCCTTCGCCAACCACGATCGGGCCGGTCCCGGCAAAGGCCATGGCCACCACCGTGAAAAGCGTCGCGATCAGCGGATAGCGCAGCATTTCCTCTGTCTTGGTGACGGCGATGCCAAGGTTGGTTTCGCGCGCGATGAAGGCGGTCCAGGTCATTGCCAGCCAGACGGTGAAGAACAGCCACATCCACCACACGCCGGTGCCTTCCAGCATAGGAACGAATCCGTAGATCTTGCCCATGTGCAGGCCCAGCGGCAGCAGCAGCACGATGCCGGTGCGGGCCAGAATGTCGATCCGGTACGCCGTTTCCATGTGGCGCTTGCGTTCCGGCAGGGGCAGAGTCCGGTTGGTAACGTGATAGCTGGTCTGGAAAACGCCCCATTCGCCGCCCAGCCAGTAAACCATTGCAAGGATGTGAACCCACCGCAGGATGGCGAGTTCGTTTGTCATCAGGAATTCCATTCCCGTCCCCCTCTCGAAAAATGCAGCCCATGCAGAATTTGTCTGGACAAATTTCCTTTAAGCGGAAAATGTACCGGTCGCAACACAAAGGAACCAGGTTGATGAAGCATCGTCTGATTGAAGGGCGTCTCGCCTACACCTCTACCAAGCCCGGCAAGGAAGGGCAGTCGCGGGGGTTTGAAACGTTCATGTTCACCCGACACTCCGATGGCAAGGTCACGTTGCGCGCGCACTGCGAGATCGACGAGCCCGAACCCACCGTGATGCGCGACATCATCTATTCGATCGATGAACATGGCCAGCCGATGGACCTGCATGTCCGCCTGACGGTCGGTGACGCTTTCATGGGCAGTGGCTGGCTGCGCTTCGATGGCGAAACGATCGAATGCGAAAGCTATGGCCCGTCGATCGGGCGCCTTTCGCAGCAAGTGAAGGCGCAGCTGCCGGTTGACGGCTTCGGCACCCATCCGATCGTGGCAGACGGCTATCTCCTGTCCACCAAGAAGTGGGACAAGGAAGGCCAGCGCCAGACCTTCAACGTCTACCTGCCGTCGCCTGACCATCGCGGCGCCACCCCGCCGCAGATCGCGCACGTGCGCATCGACGCGGTGTTCGTCGGTCGCGAGGAAGTGACCGTGGCGGCCGGCACCTTCGCCGCGCGCCACTTCCAGTTCATCGACGATGGCACCAGCGGCCTTGCCGGCGAACACCCGCCCTACGATCTGTGGATCACCGACGATGAAGACGGTATCTTCCTCAAGGGCGGGGTCGGCGGCTACATGATGACCTGGTACGAACTGGTCGAACTGAAGCGCTAAACCGTTACCACGACCTTGCCCATGTGCCCGCCTCGATCGAGGTGGGCACATGCCTGGTCCGCCTCGGCGAAGGGGAAGGTGCGGTCGACCAGTGGCGTGATGCCATTGGCGGCCACGACATCCACCAGATCAGCCAGCATGGCGCGGCTTCCCGATGTGATGCCTTTAAGCGTCAGGTTCTTGCCGATCATGCCGAACATGTTGGGCGCATGGCCCGGCGCGCCGGACAGCCCGCCGATCAGCGCGATGCGGCCATTGGCTGCGGCCACGGCCAGCGTCTGCTCGATTTCGCCCAGCCCGATGGTGTCGATCACGATGTCCGCGCCCCGGCCGCCGGTCTGTTCCAGCAGGGCCGCGGCCCAATCCGGACGGGTGCGGTAATTCACCGTGAAGTCCGCGCCCAGTGCGCGGCAGCGATCCAGCTTGTCATCGCTTGACGATGTGATCGCCACTTGTGCGCCAAGCGCCTTGGCAATGTGCAGCGCCATGATGGCAACGCCGCCGGTGCCGGGGGCCAGCACCAGATCGCCGGGCTTTACCCCGCCAAATTCGACCAGTCCGTGCCATGCGGTCGTGCCGGCGGCGGCCAGCGTCACTGCAACCTCGTCGGTCACGGCTGCGGGCAGGGCGATCAGCGATGCGGTCGGCAGGCAGATGTATTCGGCCAGCCAGCCATCGCGGCTGATGCCAACGTCCTGCGCGAAGATCGCGGGCGTGAACGGACCGTCGATCCAGCCGGCAAAGTGGGGTGCGATCACCCGCTGTCCGGGGGCAAGGCCGTGATTTTCGCCCTCGATGGCAACGATCGTGCCGACCCCGTCTGACAGCAGGATGCGGTCTTCCGGCTTGCGCGGGCCATAGGTTCCGCGCAGCGCTTGCAGATCGCGGTTGTTGAGCGCGGCGGCATGGACGCGCACCAGCGTTTCCCCGGCCTTGGGCTGCGGCGTCGGCAGGTCTGCGAGGCGTAGCGATTCCAGCCCCGCCTGATCGCCAAAGGTCCAGGCCTTCATGCTCCGTTTCCTTCCCCGTAGGCTGCCAGCGGCAAGGGCGTGCCGCGCTGGCGAATGATGGCTTGGCGCCGGAAAAAGCGCAGCAGGCCGCTGTCGCCCATGCGGCTTGGCCCCATTCCGGACAGGCCGAAGCTGGATTTTTCGGTTTCCCAGACGATTGCGGTCAGCGACCCGTCGTTAAGCGATACCCCGCCGACGTCGAGGCGCCGGCCAACCGCTTCGGCTTCATCCAGCGACCCGGCATAGACCGCGCCCGAAAGGCCGAATTCGCTGTCGTTCGCCTGCGCGACCGCTTCGTCCACCGTGTCGAAGATCACCACGGGCAGGACCGGGCCGAAGCTCTCTTCGCGCATCACGGCCATGTCGGGCGTGACATCGACGATTACCGTGGGGCGCAGGTACTTGCCGCCACCCAGCGTTTCCACCGTGCCGCCCGCCAGCACGCGCGCGCCCGCCGCGACCGCCTGATCGATGTGGCCCTGCACGATTTCTGCCTGCCGTGCGAAAATGAACGGTCCGATATCGCCCCGGTTGATGTCGGGGAAATTGAGCTGGACCTTGGCCGCTTCCTCTACCAGCGCTTCGATGAAGGGGGCAGCGATGGCGCGGGCCACGTAGATCCGTTCGATCGACTGGCACGCCTGGCCGGTGTTGACCACCGACGCGCGCAGCGCGGTGCGGGCGGCCGCCTGCGGATCGGCGCTGGCCAGCACGATGAAGGGATCCTTGCCGCCAAGTTCAAGACTGGCCGGAATGAAGGCGCGCGCCGCCGCTTCGCCGACCTTGCGCCCGGTCGGGACCGATCCGGTGAAGGCCACGTAATCGACCAGCGGCACCAGCGCCTGCCCGGTCGCGCCGTCGCCTTCGACCAGCGCCAGCACGTCTTGCAGTTCGGGAACTTCGCCCAGTGCGTCCATCAGCGGCCGGATGAAGCGCGGCGTGACTTCAGAAGGCTTTACCAGCACGGCGCAGCCCGCCATCAGCGCCGGGATCGCGTCGATCAGCGCAAGGATCAGCGGGAAGTTCCACGGCGATATCACGCCCACCAGCGAATAGGGCACCAGCCGCAGATCGGTGTCGATCGTGGGGTGGCTGGTCTGGAATCCGGTCACGGCGCTGCGCGCGATGATGGCCGGGGCGCTGCCGGCCCAGCGGGCCAGCAGGTGCGGGATGGTATCGGCTTCGGTGCGCGAAATGCCGGCGCGGCCGGTATCCGCCGTCAGCGCGGCCACAAGCGGTTCGCGGTGCTGCCGGATGGCCTGCGCGAAGCGGCCCAGAATTTCGCCGCGTTCTTCGGCCGTGCGGGCGGCCCACACAGGCTGCGCGGCGCGCATCCGTGCCGCCAGATCGGCAAGCTGCTCTGCCGAAAGCGGGGTTATCGTATAGTCGGCGGCACCCGTGCGCGGGTTAACCACATCCAGTTGCGCGGTCATTGTTGTGCTTTCCATGCGTCGAGAATCTCTGCCCCGGTGGCGAAGCCTGCGCCGGCAAGCCCGGCGAGGCGTTCGACCAGCTGTTCGAACGCGTCGATGCGATAGGGCAGGCCCATGATGTAGGGGGTCAGGTGCAGCGGCATCATCCGGCCACCGCCGGTCGCAGCTTCGGCCAGCAGCCACGCAGCCGCGTCTTCCATCTGCTGTGCGTAACTGTCGACCGACTGCTGCTGGACGTTGATGATCTGCCGGTCCGACAGTTCGTGGTTGAGCGGGATATTGACGATCGCGCCAGCCGGCGTGCTGAAAGTAACCGGCAGTTCGTCGTTCACCCAGTCGCACATGTATTCCACGCCCGCTTCGACCAGCAGTTGCGGCGTGTTGAAGCTTTGCGATCGCGCGATCGAATGCCAGCCGCGCGGGCGCGTACCGGTGGCGCGTTCCAGCGTGTCCAGCGCTTCGCCGATCAGCGCGGCTTCCGCGTCGCGCGGCAGGCCGCTGGCGATGGTGCCGTTCATGTCGGTCGAATGGGCGATGATCTCGTGCCCGCCGGCCAGAATATCCTCGACCAGTTCGGGATAGCGCGCCGCGATTGCCGCGTTGCAGGCCACCGAAACCCGCGCGCCGACCTTCTCGAACGCGTCGAGCAGGCGATAGATGCCGATGCGGGTGCCATATTCGCGCGCGGTGTAGTGGCGATAGTCGGGATAGGCGGTCTGCATGTGGCCCGGCGCGCGAAACGGCGTGTCGCTTGGCACCATCGGGAAATATTCAAGGCTGATGACCGGCCAGATCTGCAACGCCCGCGCGCCCGGCCACTGCACCGGCGGGCGCTGCGGCAAGGCGGAATAGGGATAAAGGTCATGGTCCATGCCCCGGCGGCGCATGGGATATTCAAGATATGCAGGATCCAGCGTCATGCTGCGCCTCCGGTCTGCTCGCGGTAGCTGTCGACGATTTCGCCGGCGCGGGCGATCCACGCCCGGCCATCGGCGGCGATGTGCCGCAGCACTTCCTCGAACGGGCCGATGCGGTGGGGCTGGCCGATCAGGTAGCTGTGGAGCGGAATGCACATGACCGTGCCCGACTTTTCGCCTTCTGCGGCCAGCCGCTCGTACTGGCGGATCAGCGCGTCGGCATAGTCGCGCGGGCTCATGTTGTAGACGAAGAAGCCGTAGTGATCGTTGACTTCAAGGCTGTAGGGGATGGCCGTCAGCCGCCCCGATGCCACGCGAATGTCGGTCGGCTGATCGTCGTGATACAGGTCGCAGGTGTAATCCAGCCCGTATTCGGCGATCAGGTCCAGCGTGCGCGGCGTGTGGGTCAGGGCAGGGGCCAGCCAGCCCCGGATGCGCTGCCCGGTGGCGCGCTGCACGGTGGCGATGCTGTCCTCGATGATGGCGCGTTCCTGCGCTTCGTCCATGCCGTAGGAATAGCGGGTGTTGTAGATGCCGTGGCTGAAGAATTCCCAGCCGCGTTTTGCCGCATCGTCCACCACTTCGGGAATGTGATCGCACAGCGCGACAGACAGGCTGACCGATCCGGGAAAGCCGTGCTTGCTCATCACGTCAGCCATGCGCCAGTGCGATACGCGGTTGGCGTGATCGCGGTGGCTGTATCCCACCACGTCCGGGTGGGGCTTGGTCCAGCTCTTGCGATGGGGGTTGGCGGGGGGATCAAGCTCGTAGAACTCAAGATTGGGCGCCACCCACACGGCACAGGTCTTGCCGCCCGGCCATTCGAGTTTCGGCCGCCCGCGCCAGCGCGAATAGTCGTAGAGCTTCGGATCGGATGCCATGGCGTCGGTCATCAGCGCGCCTCCAGCCAGTCGATCACGGCCTGCACCGGTTCGACATCGGCGTATTTCAGTTGAAGATCGGTCAGGTTGGCGAAGTGATAGCTTTCGTGCTTGTCCGCCGTCGTCTCGATCGGAACGATGGTGCGATAGCCGTGGCTCAGCGCATCGACGGCGGTTGCCCGCACACAGCCCGATGTGCTGCCGCCTGTTACCACCACGGTATCGACCTTGTGCCAGACCAGATAGCTTGCCAGCGGTGTTTCGAAAAACGCGCTGGGCATGCGCTTGGTATATTGCAGGTCGTCCGGGGCGGGCTGGGCGCGCGGGTCAAGCAGGTGGCGCTCCGAATCGTACTTGATGTTCTGGAGCGAATCCTCGGTATCGGTGCGCGTGCCCCAGACCCCCGCATCGCCCGCATCCGCCTTGTAGGCCACCCGGCTCCAGATCACCGGCATGCCCTTGGCCCGCGCCAGCTCGGAAATGCGGTTGATCCAGGCGATCTGGTCGGGATCGGTTTCATAGGCGGTGCGGAACATGTCGGTGCGGGTATAGGCCTGCTGGACGTCCACGTTCACGATGGCGAGCTTTTCCCCGAAGCCGAATTTCCGGCGGGCCGGGTTGCTCATAACCTCTTCGAAAATCTCGCGCGCAGAGCGGTTATCACGGATCATTCGGGTGCCGACAAGCGACATTGGCAGTGCTCCTAAACTCTTGCTTGCATCCATTCTGGCCGCGCGGTAACGGGATGTCGAGCAAAAATGTCCGGACAAATTATGACCCATCCGATCACACGCCATTTCATTGACATCGCCTCGGAATCGGGAACCCGCCGGGTTCATTACCGCAAGTGCGGCAATGGCGGGCCGACCATCCTGATGGTGCACCAAAGCCCGCGCTCATCGGGTGAGTACGAGCCGCTGATGCAGCAGTGGGCGCAGCATTTCACCTGCATCGCGCCCGATACTCCCGGCTTCGGACAATCCGATCGGTTGCACCGCGAAAACCCCGATATCAACGACTACGCCGACGCTATCGTCGAATTCGTCGATGCGATGGGGCTGGCGGGCACGGTGGCCTATGGGTTCCATTCGGGCGGCATCATCCTTGTCACCGCGCTGCGCCGCCATCCCGATCGCTTCCGCGCGCTGGCGATTGGCGGCTATGCGATCTGGACGCCGGAAGAAGTATCGCTGTTCGGCCGCAACTACCTGCCGCATTTCCTGCCGTCCGGTTATGGTGAACACCTGACCTGGCTGTGGAACCGCATGCTGGAACAGACCTGGTTCTTCCCGTGGTTCGATACCCGCAACCAGACCCGCATGTCGGTTGCCCATGCCGATCCGCAGCGCGTCCACGGCGCGGTGATGGACATGCTGGCTGCCGGCAATGCCTATCGCGACGGGTATGGCGCGGTGATCAATGCGCCGCGCGATATCCCCTCGGGCGATGCACCTGTGCCGGCCTGCCTGATTACCGCCTATAATGGCGATCCGTTGCAGGCGCATATCGGCCGTCTCGGCGAAATTCCGGCCAACTGGGAAGCCCGCAAGGTGGTGACCCCGGCCGATCATCAGGCGGCCAGTGCGGAATTCCTGCTGGCGCAGGGCGGGGTTTCGGTGGAACGCCTGCCGGAAACGGACAAGGCGGGCTTCCTTCCCATTCGTACCGCGCATTTCGACGGACTGATCCACTGGACCGGCGCGCGCGGTTCCGCGCGGCTGGTGGTGCATGGGCCGGCCCGGTCCAGCGCGCAGGCCGATCATGCCGGCGCCGTTGCGATCGACTTGCCGGGCCATGGCCTTTCGGATGGCTGGATCGGCGCTGCGCCGACCGACTGGGCGGCATGGCAGGGCGTGATCGACGCCGCCGCGGCGGCGCTCGGTGCGGACGACATCGTTTACGAGGCGCTGCCCGCCGGCGATCCGGACCTGCTCTATCCCGATCTCACGCCCGATCGCCATGGTTCCTATCTGACCCGCGCGTGGAGCATCGTGCGCGCCGAACGCTTCTTCGCGCCGTGGTACGAAGCGTCAGCCGCCAATGCGATCCCCTTTGAAGAGGGCGCCATCACGCCCGAAGCGCTGGCCCGCGCGCATCTCGATCGCCTGCGCGGCGTGGCGGCCCATTCATGCCACGTGGCCCGCCGGGCTGCTGGCGTCGCCTGAAATCACATCAACCAAGGAGTTTCCGGTAAATGGTAAGTTCGGCAGACATTCGTACCGCCATGCCGCTGCTGGCCCGGCACGAAGGCGTGTGGGATGGCGTCTACAGCTACTTCAACGATCGCAACGAAAAGGTCGATGAACACGCCAGCCGGCTGATCTGCCGCTTTCCGGATGGGGGCGAATTTCCCTATCACCAGACCAACCATTACACCTGGGCAGATGGCCGTAAGGAATCGCGCGATTTTCCGGCGCTTTACCGCGATGGCCGCGTGTGGTGGGACAATGACCTGATCAAGGGCTGGGCCGCCGAAGTGCCGCTCGATGAATACAATCGCACCGTGATGCTTTATTGGCAGCGCACCGGCGATCCTTCGCTCTACCTCTACGAACAGATCCAGATTTCGGACGATGGCCTCAACCGCTGCCGCACCTGGCACTGGATCCGCAACGGCAAGCTGGAAACCCGCACCGCGATCAACGAGGTTTTCGTGACCCGCGACTGGCGCGCCATCGACGCAGAGATGGAGGCCGCCGCTGTCTGACGCGTTGACCCTGTTCGACCGGATCTGGCGGTCCCACGTCATTGCGGCGCTGCCCGGCGGGGCAGACCTGGTGGCGATCGACCGGATCTTCCTGCACGAACGGACCGGGGCGGCCGCGCTGAACGCGCTGGCCGCTGCCGGGCGCAGTGTTGCCGATCCGGCGCGGGTGTTCGCGGTGACCGACCATATCGTCGACACCCGCCCGGGTCGGACCGACCAGACGCTGATGCCCGGTGGGCAGGCCTTCATCACCGAAACCCGCGCCGCAACCCGCGCGGCGGGGATCACGCTGTTCGATGTGAACGATCCCGATCAGGGCATCGTCCACGTGATTTCGCCGGAACTGGGCATCGTGCTTCCCGGCGCCACGCTGATCGCGCCCGACAGCCATACCTGCACGCAGGGCGCGTTCGGCGCGCTGGCGTGGGGCATCGGTTCGTCCGAGGCGGAACACGCGATGGCCACCGGCACCCTGCGCCTCAAGAAGCCGCGCACCATGCGCGTCACGTTCACCGGCCGCCTGCCGGAAGGCGTCACGCCCAAGGACATGGCGCTGGCCCTGATCGCGCGGCACGGCGCGGGCGGCGGCGCTGGCCATGCGGTTGAATTCGCGGGCGATGCGGTGCGCGCGCTCGACATGGAAGGGCGCATGACCCTGTGCAACATGGCGACCGAATTTGCCGCGATGACCGGCATGATCGCGCCCGATGACAAGACTTTCGCGTGGCTGGAAGGGCGCCGTTATGCGCCGCAAGGCGGCGATTGGGATGCCGCGCTGGCCCACTGGCGCACGCTTGCCAGCGATCCGGACGCGGTGTTCGACCGGGAAATCGTGATTGATGCGGCAACGCTGGCCCCGATGATAAGCTGGGGAACCAGCCCGGAACACGCGGTAGCAATCGATGGCCATGTGCCGGCCGATGCCGAAGCGCGCGTGCTGTCCTATATCGATCTTGCCGCTGGCGCGCCGGTTGCCGGAACGCCCATCGACGCCGCCTTCATCGGCAGCTGCACCAACAGCCGCCTGTCCGACTTGCGGCAGGCCGCGGCCATCCTCAAGGGCAAGCGGGTGGCTGATGGCATCAAGGCCATCTGCGTTCCCGGCTCTTCCCGCGTCAAGCGCGAGGCAGAGGCCGAAGGACTGGACCGTATCTTCACCGATGCCGGGTTCGAATGGCGCGAAAGCGGCTGTTCGATGTGCTTCTTTGCCGGTGGCGAAAGTTTCGGCCCCGGCGCGCGCGTGGCGTCCACCACCAATCGCAACTTCGAAAGCCGTCAGGGGCCAAACGTGAAGACCCACATCGCCAGCCCGGCCACGGTTGCCGCCAGTGCGCTGGCCGGCCGCATCGCCGATCCGCGGGGGGCGTGCTGATGGCCCAGCCATTCCACGAACTGCAATCGCTGCCGCTGCCCTTGCTGCGCGACAACGTCGATACCGACCAGATCATCCCGTCGCGCGAAATGAAAAGCACCGGCAAGACCGGGCTGGCCGATGGCCTGTTCGCGGGCTGGCGCTATCTTGGCGCATCGGGGCGTGATCCCGATCCGGCGTTCGTGCTCAACGATCCGCGCTACCGCGACAGTCACGTCATTCTGGCGGGGCGCAACTTCGGCTGCGGATCGAGCCGCGAACACGCCGTCTGGGCGCTGGCCGAATATGGCTTCGGCGCGATCATCGCGGAGAGTTTCGCGCCGATCTTCGCCGGTAACTGCGTGCGCAACGGCATTGTCCCGATCGTGCTGGACAAGGCCGCCATCGCCCACATCGCCGCTGGCGAAGCGCCGGTCACCATCCGGCTGGACGAGCAGGACGTCACCGCCGCCGATGGGCAGCGCTGGACCTTCGCCATTGATGGCGAGGCCAAGGCCATGCTGCGCGAAGGGCTGGATGCCATCGACCTTACCCTGCTGCAATCGTCCGAGATTGCGGACTGGCAGGCGCGCGACCGTGCGGCGCGCCCATGGATCTATCTGGAGAACCGGGCATGACCACCCATATCCGCATCAGCGAAGTCGGTCCGCGAGATGGCCTGCAAAGCATCTCGCGCGTCATGTCGACCGATGCCAAGAAGGCGTGGATCGCGGCAGAAGCGGCCGCCGGCGTAACCGAAATCGAAGTGGGCAGCTTCGTGCCGCCCAGCCTTTTGCCGCAAATGGCCGATACCGCGGAAATCGTCGCCTTCGCCAAGACGTTGCCGGGTCTTGACGTGGCCGTGCTGGTGCCGAACCTCAAGGGCGCGGAACGGGCGATCAAGGCTGGCGCGCACAAGATGTCGATCCCGTTTTCGATGTCGGAAAGCCACAGCATCCGCAACGTGCGCAAGGATCACGCCGCCATGGTCGAACAGATCGCGGCAATCGCGGCGATGGTGGCGGCCCTGCCGGAAGGTCAGCGCCCGCACTTCGAAGTCGGCTTGTCCACCGCCTTCGGATGCACCATCGAAGGCCCGATCCCCGACGATCAGATCGTGCGCCTTGCCGAACAGGCGATCGCGGCGGGCGCTGCCGAAGTCTGCCTGTCCGACACCACCGGCTATGCCAATCCGGCGCAAGTCCGCCGCCTTGTCCGCGCGGTCAAGGCGGCCGTGGGCGCGGACCGGCTGAACACCCTGCACCTTCACAACACGCGCGGGCTTGGCCTCGCCAACGTGGTGGCGGGGCTGGAAGAAGGGATCACCACCTTCGATTCATCCATGGGCGGGCTGGGCGGATGCCCGTTCGCGCCGGGCGCTTCGGGCAATATCGTGACCGAAGACCTTGTTTTCATGCTTGAGGCCATGGGCCTTCACACCGGCATCGACATCGCCCGCCTTGGCGATGTCCGCCAGATTATCGCAGACGCGCTGCCCGGCGAGCCGCTTTACGGCTTCGTTCCGGATGCTGGCGTGCCGCTTGGTTTTGAAAGGGTCGCCGCATGATCGACGATGCACAGGTTCCCATGCCGCTCAAGGGCGTCCGGGTTGTCGAATTCACTCACATGGTCATGGGCCCCGCCGCCGGCGCGATGCTGGCGTCACTCGGCGCCGATGTCGTCAGGATCGAACCTGTCGGCGGTGACAGCACGCGCCGCCTGCTGGGATCGGGCGCGGGCTATTTCCCGATGTACAACCGGCACAAGGCCTCTGTCTGCCTTGACCTCAAGAGCGAAGACGGCCTTGCCGTGGCTCGCGATCTTGCGGCCAACGCCGATGTGCTGATCGAAAACTTCCGCCCCGGCGCGCTCGACCGGCTGGGGCTGGGCTATGAAGCCCTGTCGGCAATCAATCCGGGCCTGATCTATTGCTCGGAAAAGGGCTTTCTGCCCGGCCCTTACGAAAACCGCACCGCGCTGGACGAAGTGGCGCAGATGATGGGCGGGCTGGCCTATATGACCGGGCCTCCGGGACGCCCGCTGCGCGCCGGCGCCAGCGTGATCGACGTGACGGGTGGCATGTTCGGCGTGGTGGCGATCCTTGCCGCGCTGAACGAGCGTCATTCCACCGGGCGCGGACAGATGGTGCAAAGCGCGCTGTTCGAAACCACGGTCTACCTGATCGGCCAGCACATGGCGCAAAAGGCAGTGACCGGTCGCGCCGCCGATCCGATGCCGGCGCGCATTTCGGCATGGGCGATCTATGACGTTTTCGAAACGCGCGACGATCCGATCTTCATCGGCGTGGTGACTGACGCCTTGTGGGAAAAGTTCTGCAAGCTGTTCGGCCTTGACGATCTGTGGGCCGATGAAAGCATCCGGGCCAACAACGCGCGGGTGCAGGCGCGCGATCGCATCCTGCCGCGCATCCGCGAACTGATCGCCGGGTTCACCCGCGCCGAACTGATCGACCGGCTTGAGGGCAGCGGCCTGCCGTTCGCCCCGATCGCCCGCCCGCAGGACATGTTCGACGATCCGCACCTCAACGCCAGCGGCGGGCTTGAACCGGTGACCTTGGCCGATGGCACGCAAACCGCGCTGCCGGCGCTGCCGATCATGATGGGCGGCCGCCGCCCCGGCACGCCCAGCACCCTGCCGGAACCGGGGGCGGATACGCGCGGGATTCTGGCCGGCCTTGGCTATTCCGAAGACCGCATCGAAGCGCTGTTCGCCGGAGGGGCGGTCGGCTGAAGACGGGGTAACAGTCGCACTTCGCGCCGAGATCGGCAGACCGGCCGGACGCGAGGCAACGGGAGAATGGAAATGACGAACAGACTTGCGCGAACCGTAATGGCCAAGGCCCTTGCCTCGGTGGCGATCCTTTCCCTGTCGGCGCCTGCGCTGGCAGGGACGGGAACCGCAGCGGCTCCTGCCGCGCCGGCCACTGTCAACGCGCGGGATGCCGCGCCGCCGGAATTGCGCCTGTGGGTGGATGCGCGGGCTGGCACCGGCCAGCCGGTTCACTGGGTGGCCGAAGGCGGCGTCTATGAATACCCGTCGGGCCGCAAGCTGTTCGGCATGATCGGCTTTGACAGCAGCCGGGTGTTCTGGCCGGCAAAGGCGGGCGATCCGGTGATCCACCTGACCCGCAAGACGTTCACCTATACCGATCCGGTCACGGGAGAGGTGCTGCGCGAATACAACGGCAAGCCGGTATCGCCGATCGCCTATCCGTACCAGATGATCACCTACCGGCTCGAAAACGGCGAGATCATGGCCGATGTGGAGCAGGGGACCGGCAAGGCCGTCCAGATGATCAAGGCCCGCGATGGCGTCCGCTATCGGCAGCTTGGTCGTGACACAGTGGCCTTCACCGCGTCGATCTTCCTCGATTTTCCGCTGCCTTCGGGTGCGCGTTACGACGCGTGGGAAAACTACGACTTCTTCATTCATCGCACCGGCACGGTGGACGAACCCCACCAGATGAGCTGGCAGCGTTTCGGCGCGCTGCCGGCATGGGCCGGTGGGGGCAAGGCGATCTATCACCTCGTGTCATGGCGGGTCGAAAGCGAAGCCGAGTTTCCGGCGCGCACTCTTGAGTGGGCCAGGACCAGCATGCCGATGTGGCTGAAGCCCCCGGCCGATGTCGCCGAAGTGCGCCGCTTGCAACAGGATGCAGCCGGGGAGGGCTGGGCGAAGTAATGCGTCCCGCGCGCCCCGCGCGGAACGAAGGCATCAAACAATAACGCCGCACAACAGGCGTGGGTCAGCAAAGAGAACAATCAGATGGCACTCTGGATACTCGTCTTTCATATCGCCGTTCTGGGATACTGGCTGGGGTCGGAACTGGTCATCAATTCGACCTACCGCTATGTCAGCTACAGCCGGAACATGCCGTTCGATGAACGCCAGCGGCTGATGGATCACGTCATGGTGGTGGACCAGCACGTGCGGTACGCGCTGGTCCTGCAGGCCATGCTGGGCACCATGCTGGCGGCCTCTTACGGGCTGGTGCCCGGCGGGGATACGACCGTGAAGGTTGCAGGCGTTCTCGGCGTGATCTGGCTTGGCTTTGTCGAGGCGGTTCACCGGCTGCACAAGACGTCTGCCGGGCGCGTGCTTGCCGCGATCGACCGCGGGTCGCGCTATGTGCTGATGGTGGTGCTGGCCGCGCTGGCATTCGGCCTGGTCGGCGCGGAATGGGGCATGCCGCTGTGGCTGCGTCTCAAGCTGGGGCTGTTCGCCGGCGTCATGGCCTGCGGCGTGGGCATCCGCTTTGCCCTGATCGCGCATTTCCGTACCTGGGCGATCATGGCGCGTGATGGCGTGACGACCGAACGCAACGAGGTGATCGAGCGCACTTATGTTCGCGCCACCTCGGTTCTGGTCCTGCTGTGGGTGTTCATCGCCGCCATCGTCGTGGTCAGCGTGGTGAAGCCGGTATGAGCCGCGAGGCGCTGTTCGCAGCGCTGCGCCAGATTTGCGGTAGCGATGCGCTGGCGCTGGATGCCGCGGCGCTCGAACAGGCCCGCCACGATGTTCACGAAAGCGGGGGCGCGCCGATCGCGGTGCTTTCCCCGCCCGATTCCGCCGCCCTTGGCCGGGCGGTGGCGGCGATCACCGGGCATGGCGTGGCCGTTGTTCCGCGTGGTGGCGGGCTGAGCTACACCGGCGGCTATGTCCTGCCTCAAGGTGGGGCGGTCCTGATCGACCTGTCGCGGATGAACCGCGTGGTGGCGATCGACGCGGACAGCATGACCGTGACGGTAGAGGCCGGCGCGACGTGGAAGACGATCGATCAGGCGCTGGCCCAACGGGGCTTGCGCCTGCCGTTTTTCGGCACCTTTTCCGGCGCCGGCGCGACCGTGGGCGGCGGCCTTTCGCATGGCGCGCTGTTCTTCGGGTCAGCGCGCCATGGTTCTGCCGCGGACATCGTGCTGTCGATGGATGTCGTGCTGGCCGATGGCCGGGTGATGCGCACCGGGCAGGGCGCGCTGAAGGCGGCCCGTCATCCCGTGTTCCGCGGGCTGGGGCCTGACCTGACCGGCCTGTTCCTGCACGATGGCGGCGCGTTCGGGATCAAGTCGCGCGCGACCTTGCGGGTCATCCAGCGCCCGCGCCATACGGGCCATGCCAGCTTCGCCTTTGCCGCCCTTGACGATGCGGTGCGCGCGCTGTGCGCCATCCAGCGCAAGGGTCTGGTCGAGGACGCCTATATCATGGACCCGGGCGCGACCGACCACCTCGATATCGATCCGGCCACCGCGCTTCGTTCGGCCCGTTCGGTCGCGCGCAGTGCCGGTGGGCCGCTGGCCGCCCTGCGCGCGCTTTTCGTCATGGGGCGGGGCGGGCTGGGGCCGATCCCGAAGGGGCACTTTTCGCTGCATCTGGTTGCGGCCGGCAATACCGCCGGGACGGTCAGCCACGATCTGGCCTGCTGCCAGGCGATTGCCACAGGGCATGGCGGACGCGAAGTTGCGCCGACCATTCCCATGGTGGCGCGGGCCGATCCCTTTCCGGGCCTTAACGGCGTGCTTGGCCCCGGCGGCGGACGCTGGGCCGCGCTCAACGCCAAGGTCGCGCTGGGGGAGGCAACTGGCCTTGTCGCCGCGTTCGAGGCGATGATCGCCGGCATGGCCGACGAGATGGCCGAAGCGGGCGTGCGCGTGACCCGGCTGGCCTCGGCGCTGGCATCGCCCAGTTTCAGCTTCGAAGCCGTGTTCCACTGGCGCGACGCGTGGCTGCCGCTGCACCGGACCGCGCCCGATGCGGCGTATCGCGCCACGTTGCAGGAACCCGCGCCCGATCCGGCCGCCTTCGCGCTGGTCAACCGGTTGCGGGCGATGACCGTGGCGCTGTTCCGGGATCTGGGCGCGGCTTCCAACCAGATCGGGCGGACTTATCCTTTCCTGACCGCACTGCGCGAAGAGCCGGCCGAACTGCTGCTGGCGATCAAGTCCGCGCTGGACCCGCGCAACCTGATGAACCCCGGCGTGCTGGAATTCCCGCACGAACCCCATTCAACCACTGAACAGGATGACAAGGATGACTGAACTTTACGCGATCGTCTGCACCGACAAGGCCGATACCAAGCCGACCCGCATGGCCGGCCTGAAGGAACACCTTGCCCATCTGGACGAAGTGTTCGACCGCGTGTCGCTGGCCTGCCCGCTGCTCAACGAAGACGGCAGCTTCAAGGGATCGCTGGTGGTTGTCAGCGCCGCCGACAAGGCCGATGCCGAGGCCTTCATCGCCGACGATCCCTATTACAAGGCCGGCATCTGGGAAACGGTCGAAATCAGCCGCATCGGCGTGAAGGCGGGCAGCTGGGTCGGCGGCAAGCCCTGGTAAGCGGCGCTCAGGCGTTACTGCCCAGTTCGCGCAGCAGCGCTCGCATCAGATCGTCGATCAGCGAGCGCTTGCGGCGCATCAGGTAGATCGGCGTGGTCCATGCCCCGCCGCCCAGATCGCGCCATTGCAGGCCGGGCATATCCTCGCACAGCGACTGGGGAAGGATCGCCACGTAAGGCGAACACCCCAGCGCGTGCAGGGTGAACAGCACCGACGTGGTCATGATGCCGGGTTGCGGCGGGGCCAGCCCGGCGCTGGCGAAGGTTTCGCCGACCTGGTCATCCAGCAGCGCGGTGTTGCGCCCCAGAATCCAGCGCGCCTTGGCAAGATCGCCGATGTTCGCCGCGCGCGACAGCAGCGGGTTGTCCTTGCAGCCGGCAACACCCCATTTTTCCACCGCCAGCTGTTCCAGCAGCACGCTGTCGCTCTGTTCGGCGGTTTGCGATGATATCGCCACGTCGATTTCGCCCCGGTGCAGCGCGGCAACGAAGTCCTTGTCGATCCCGCTTTCAACGTCGATCCGTACGCGCGGATAGTGTTCGGCAAAGCGGATCACCCGGTTGCCCAGCCGGCTGGCCGCCGCGATCGGGCTGAGCCCCACCACCAGCCGTCCGCGCTGCAAGCCCAGTTCGGCACTTGCCGCATGGCGCAGGCGGCCGGCGTCGGCCACCACTTGCCGGGCATGTTCGGCAATCGCTTCGCCCAGCCGCGACGGGGCCATGCCACGCGCGCTGCGTTCGAACAGCTTGCCTCCCAGTTCCGCTTCGAGGCGCGACAGGCTTTTCGACAGGGCTTGCTGCGTCAATCCCGCGCGGCTTGCCGCAACGGTAAGGCTGCCCGCATCGACCACAGCGAGAAAATGCGCGAGCTGGCGAAGTTCCATGCCGTGTTAACAACCATAGGTTGTGGGAAAAGACAACCTTTTGTTGGCTTGTCCGGACATGGCGACCGTAGCCTCCGTTCCTGAAGTATGCCTTTTCGGGAGTGAAGACCATGGCCAGCCTCAACAGCGTCACCACCTGGGACGAAGTCGTAGACGTATTGATCTGCGGTTTCGGGTGTGCCGGCGCATCCGCCGCGATCGAGGCTCGGGATACCGACGCCAATGCCCGCATCCTGATCGTCGAAAAGGCGCCGCAGGAGTTTGCCGGCGGCAATTGCCGCGTGTCTGGCCAGTCGCTCCTGATTTCCAAGAACAAGGAAGCGCTCAAGGATTACCAGCGCAAGATGAGCGAAGCCAATCCTGTCTCGGAAGAGCTGCTGGACGATTGGGCCGAGCGCATGGTCAACCTTGAACCGTGGATCCAGCAGATCGCCGCTGGCGCGGGCCAGGAATTCCTGCGCGGCACCGGTTTTTCCGAACGCGATGCCGTGCTTGAATTCCCCGAACTGGGCGCGCGCGACGCGGTGGCCTATACCTCCACCATCCTGCCGATCCCGTCGGGCGTGTGGATGGCGCTCAAGGCCAATGTTGAAAAGCGCGACGTGCCGGTGTGGTTCGACACCCGTCTGGTCGACCTGATCCAGGATCCCGACACGCTGGAAGTGTTCGGCGCATGGGTGGAACAGAACGGCGTGCGCAAGGCCATCCGGGCAGAGCGCGGCGTGATCGTGGCGGTCGGCGGCTATGAATCCTCGCCGCAGATGCAGCGCGACTATTACGGCCTGTCCAACGTCGTGCCGCTGGGCACGCCCTACAACACCGGCGATGGCCTGCGTGTCATGCAGAAGGCCGGGGCCGACATGTGGCACCTGCGCAACCAGGGCCAGTCGGGCGGCGTGTGGCCGGGCATCCGCCTGCCGCACCAGCAGACCAGCTACCTGCGCAACTTCATGCTGCCGGCGTTCAGCTGGTTCGACATCGATAGCCAGGGGCGGCGTTTCTACAACGAAGCCAACGAACTTCAGTTGACCCACTACAAGGAAAAGAAGAACGGCCGCTTTGTCGACGTGCCGCTCAACACCGCGCACCCGGTGCACATGATCTTCGATGAATCCACCCGTCTTGCCGGCAAGCTGGTGCTTGAAGTCATGACCTGGAGCGCAGTCGTGATCGCCGAGGAATGGAGCGAGGACAACAGCAAGGAAATTGCCAACGGCCTGATCCACAAGGCCGATACGATCGCCGAACTGGCTGCCAAGATCGGTATCGACGCAGCAGTCCTTGAAGAAGAAGTCGCCCGCTACAACGCCAGCTGCGCCGCCGGTAACGACGAAGTCCACGGCCGTAATCCGGAAACGCTGCTGCCGGTGGCCAATGGCCCGTTCTATGCGCTGCCGATCACGCCGGCGATCGTCTGCACCGGTGGCGGCGCCCGCCGCAACATGGACGGGCAGGTGTTCGGCCATGACGACCAGCCGATCCCGCGCCTTTACGAAGCCGGCGAACTGGGGTCGTTCATCTCGGACCTCTACCAGAACGGCTCCTACCTGACCGAAGCCATGATTACCGGCCGCGGCGCTGCGCGCACCGTCCTTGCGCTGGCTCCGTCCAGCCTGCCGGGTCAGGCCTGAGATGCTGGTCAAGACACCCGCGATCAAGCTGGGCGTCGAAGTGCGTGACAGCCGGGTGGAGGAGGGTCGCCTCGTCCTCTCCGGCGTCGCCAACGCGATGCCTTGCACGGTCGAGATCGGCGACAAGGAGCTTGTCCGGATTGCCGGCAGGCTCCTCAAGCCGGCGGTGATCGGCCTCTTTTTCAAGGGGCTGTTCCGCAAGGACGACTGACCGCCCGCAAACGGCAGAACGGGGGAGAAGGGCATGGAATTTCTGGCATTGCACGAACTGGCGATCCTGCGGTTCCTGCACATTCTGGCGATGGTTTACTGGCTTGGCGGCGAGTGGGCTGTTTACCAGACCTCGAACAAGGTGGTTGATCCGTCGCTGACCGTTCCGGAACGGATGCGGCATCTTGATACGGTCTTCCGCATCGACGTGGTGTCGCGCATCGGCATCGTGTCGTTGCTGCCGCTGGGGCTGCACATGGGGCACTTGTGGGGCGTGCAGCCCTACGGCGGCAATTTCCTGGTCGCCGTGTGGCTGATCTGGGCGGGCTGGGTCGCGGTGACGATCCAGGCGTTCCGCAGCAAGATGGGCCGCTATCGCGGGGTTGCCAGCCGGCTTGAGGACTGGTCGCGTTACATCGCCATTCCGCTGGTCATCGGCGTCGGCGCAAGTTCGCTGATGGGCCTTGGCCCGTTCGAGGCGGGCGAGGGGCAGCAGTGGTATTCTGCCAAGCTGATCGTGTTCGGCGCGACCCTGATTATCGGGCTGGTGCTGCGCTATTACCTGCACGAATGGCCATCGCTGTTCCAGCGGTTGGCCAAGGGCCCGGATGACGCCGCCGAGGCCCGCATCGCCACCCTGATCCGCAAGGCCCGCAAGACCGCGATAGTCTATTGGATCACCATCGGGCTGGCGGGCTTCATCGGAGCGCTCAAGCCATTTTGATCACCCACCTTCCCCGTGCCGGCAGCGTCCGCACGGGGACTTTTTTTGGTGGACGCAAATCACGAATGATGCGGCGGCGGGGAAGCTGGCGCGTTTCATGAAAAGGGAGAACGACGACATGGGCATTTCCAGGCGGGGCATCATGAAGGGCGCGGCTTTTTCCGCCCTTGCATCGGGGGCTACCTTCACCTCTGCCCGCGCTTCGGCCGCCGCGCCGGGGCCGGACGTGTCGATGCAGTCGGACGGCGGCTATGCAACCGTGCCGCTGGCCAAGGACGCGATCACGCTGGGCGTCGTGCAGTCGCGCGTGGTGCCGGTCGATCTCGCCAACCTCAAGCAGTCGCGCATGGCCAACGTGCAGCACATGGCCGACCTGATCGACCGCGCGAACGGCCTGGTCGAGCATGACCTGCTGTTCTTTCACGAGTTCCCGGTAACCGGCTATTACCACGGCTGGAACATTGACGATGCCCGCAAGGTGGCGATCGAACTGCCCGGACCGGAAACCGAGATCCTTGCCCGCAAGGCGCGCGAATACGGCTGCTGGCTGGTGTTCGGATCCTACGTGCGCGATCCGGCATGGCCGAAGTCGCTGCTGTCGATCACCACGATCATGAACGATCGCGGCGAGATCGTGGATCGCCACTGGAAGGCCCGCAACCTCAAGGGCTTTTTCGGCGGGCGCAAGGAGCTGTTCACGACGACGATCTACGATGTGCTGGATCGCTACGTGGAAATGTATGGCCCGGACGCGGTCATCCCCGTCACGCGCACGCCGATCGGCAACATCTCCACCAGCTCCACCCAGAAGGAACCGGAACTGTTCCGCGCCATGGCGATGAAGGGGGCGGAGCTGATCCTGCGCACCGCGACCGGCGGTTTCACCCCGCTCGATATGCAGGCGACCTCGCTTTACAATGGCGTTTACACGGCCGTTGCCAATAACGCCGCCTCGCCAGAGAACGACCGCTATTTTGCCGATACGGGCGGTGGCGGCAGCGTCATCTATGGTCCGGACGGCGCGGAAGTGGCCAGCGCCAAGCTGGCTTTCGAAACGCTGGTCAGCCACCGCGTGCCGATTGCCGCCTTCCGCGCCCGCCATCGCCAGCCGGTGGTGCACAGCGAACTGTTCATGCCGGTCTATGAACGTTACCGGTCGCAATACGGGCCGAACCTGTTCGACGCCTATCAGCCGACCGACGCGCTCGACGCCGGGCGTTATCTTCAGGACAAGGCGCGTTGGCCGAAACGCTGACCGCCGGGTAACAACGCATAGCAGGGAAACAGCCGATGCCAGCCTATCTGATCGTGACGGCCCACGTCGATGACCGCGACGCCTTCATGCGGGGCTATGCCCCCGCCGCGGGCGCGCTGGTAGAGCGTATGGGCGGCAAATACCTGCTGCGCGCACCCGGCGCGATCGCGCTGGAAGGGCGCACCGATGATGGCGCGTCCATTGTCGTGTCGGAATGGGAAGACATGGCCGCCTTGCGGGCGTTCTGGGACAGCGAGGAATATGCCCGCATCCGCGCCTTGCGCGAAGGCATCGCCCGCTGCGAAGTCATGGCCGTGGAAACTCCGCCCGCGTCGTAAGCGGGCGGAGCGTTCCGGCGGCGCTTATCCCATGAAGGCGCCGCCGCTGACGTGCAGCACGTTGCCAGTCATGTAGCTTGATGCGGGGCCCAGCAGGAACAGCACCGGCCCGGTGATGTCCCGCGCATTGGCCATGCGGGCCAGCGGCACCTTGGAAAGATAGTCATTCATATCGAACCGCAGCGGCGCGTCCGGATTCTGGCTGCGGCCGCGCCCGCCGCGCAGGAACGGGGTGTCGACCGCGCCGGGCGAGACGAAGTTGATCCGCACGTGCGGGGCAAGTTCGCGTGCCACGGCCTGTCCCATCGCCACCATGCCGGCCTTGGCCGCCACATAAGGCGCGTAGCCGGGCTGGGGGATATAGGCCATGTCGCTGGTCAGCAGCACCACGCTGGCCGGGCCGCCATGGCGCAGCAGCGGCACCGCCGCGCGCAGGCACAGCGTCATCAGGCGCAGGTTGCCGTTCAGGATATCGTCGATCTCGCCGACGCCCCACTGGTCGATCGGCTGGCGCTGGCCGGCAAAGCCCGATGCGATCACCAGCCCGTCAAGACCGGGGGTGATGGCCTGAACCTGCGCAAAGGCGGCGGCGATGGACTGTTCGTCGCGCCCGTCGAACGCGATGCTGTGCTGCGCGGGAGAGGGGGCTTCCGCCAGCGATCCGGGCAGGTCCATCGCGATCACGATGCAGCCGCCCTCGATCAGGCTGCGCACGATATCCGCGCCGATCCCGCCGCAGGCCCCAAGCACTGCCACGTGCGAGCCGGCCGGTGGAAGCAGGGCCAGATCAGTCATGTTCTATGCACTCCAGAAGTTCGCCGGCGGGGCCGCGCAGCGTCGCCATGCGGCGGTTTTCGTAAGGATAGCCGGGATAAGCAGCCGGCGGCGTGATCCATTCGACGTCGAGTGCGTCGAGGTCCTTCACGGCGATGCTGACCAGCGCGTTGCCCGGCGGCAGCATGCCGGGATGGGCCGGCCGCGCGGTTGCCTGCGGCGGATAGCCATCGACCTCGAAAATGGTCGTGCGCCCTTCCTGCACCATGGTCAGTTCGGTGCGGTGGCTGTCGGGCAGGCCGAACGCATGGTTGATCATCTTGTAGGACAGGGTGAAGGTATCGACGCCCTGCAACTGAAGATGCCGTTCGTACCATGCCACCGTGCCCTGCCGGTCGGGCGTGGCAAGGATGCTGATGAACATGTGATCGACGGGCGATCCGGCGCGCGGCAGATCGCAGTTGGGCATGTCGGCCCGCACTTCGTTGAGGTAGACCATTTCCCGGCCGCGACCCAGCACCTGCATCGGTACGAAATAGGCCATGCCTTCCAGCTCGCGCGGCAGGCCCCTGATCTCGAAGCCAGAGCCTTGCAGCCGGTCGGGCCAGCCGAACACGTCCTGCACGGTCAGTTCGAAGGCAGCCCAGCCAAAGCTGGTGGTCGGCACGAAACCGGGATGGTCGGGTTGCTCCACCAGCCGCAACGCGCAGGGCGTGCCGCTGCGCGGGCGCAGGGTGGCCATGCGCGCGCCGGCGCTTTGCGGGCAGCCCCACGCTGCGGCAAGCTCTGCCGAAAGGGTGCCGGTTTCAACCAGGTCGAGGCCCAGCACGCCCTGATAGTCGGCGATCGCGCCATCAAGGTCTGGGGTGGTGGAAAGGCCGCCGACCAACTGGCCGTGGCGCGGGTGGACGGGGAAGGGCGTGCTCATGGGAAAACCGGCTTGCGCTTTTCAAGGAACGCGCTGACGCCTTCGGCAAAATCCGGGCCGTCGAACGCGGCGGCGAATTCGGCCAGCGTCCCGTCATCGTCATGCGCCTGCCCATCAAGGATGCGCTGGATCATGACCTTGGAACGCCGCTGGCTGTGGCCCGAAACGGACACCAGCTGGCCCGCGAATTCCGCCAGCGTGGCGTGGGGATCGTCGGACAGCAGCGTCACCAGCCCGATGGCGTGGGCCTCGTCCGCCGGCAGCAGCGCGCCGGTGAACAGGATGCGCTTGGCCTGCGCCGGGCCAACCAGATCGACCAGCAGCTTGGTATCGTGCAGCGAATAGACCAGCCCCAGCTTGGCCGGGGTGATGCCGAAACGCGCCTTGGGCCCGGAAATCCGGAAATCGCAGGCCAGCGCGATGCCGCAGCCGCCGCCCACGCAATCGCCTTCGATCAGGGCGATGGTGGGCTTGGGCGCGCGGGCCAGTTCGCGCTGCACCCGGTTGATCGCGGCCTGATTGGCGGCGCGCCATTCCGGATCGCGCGCGCCGGTGGCAAATTCGGCAATGTCCGCGCCTGCGCAGAACGCGCTGCCGGCATCGGCTGCGCGCACCACCAGCGCCCGCACCGCCGGATCGGCCATGGCCTGATCCAGCAGCGTCGGGAACAGATCCCACATCGCCTGATTGAAGGCGTTGCGCTTGTTGGCGCGGTCGATCAGCAGGTGCGCGACCGCGCCGTCGTGTTCAAGACGCAAGGTCATGCGGGATCGACCGTGGCAAGGTGCTGGGCGATCTGGTGGCGGCTTGCCACCCACACGCCTTCATGGGCGCGGACATGGCGGAAGAATTCCTCCAGCGCCCAGATGCGGCCCGGACGCCCGATGATGCGCAAGTGCAGGCCCAGCGACATCATGCGGCCCAGCCCCTGCTGACCTTCGCGGTAGATCTGGTCGAAGTTGGCCTTGGCATAATCCAGCCACTGGTGCGGGGTCAGCGCCGGATCGGTCCACATCTTCATGTCGTTGCTGTCGAGCTGATACGGCACGATCGCCAGCGGCTTGCCCGGAACGGTCGCGCGATCCCAGAACGGCACGTCGCCCGAATAATCGTCCATGTGGTAGGCAAAGCCTTCCTCGATCAGCAGGCGGCGCGTGGCGTCGGTATGGAAATAGCGCGACAGCCAGCCATAGGGGCGCACGCCCACGGTGCGTTCGATCGATTCCACCGCCTTGCGGATGAATTCGCGCTCCTGCTCCTCATTCATCTTGAACTGGTGAACCCAGCGCCAGCCGTGGCTGACCGGTTCATGCCCCAGTTCCGCGATGGCGGCGGCGATTTCGGGATAGTTTTCAAGGCTCAGCGCGGCAACAGTCCAGCTGGCCATGATGTCATAGGCCTTGAGCAGGCGCACGATGCGGGGCGCGCCGGCCTTGATGCCATAGAGGTAGTTGCTTTCGTTGCCGTAGTTGCGGATCGGCGAACGGATGTGGATGCCCAGTTCGTCGACCGGCTCCATGCCGCGGTCGCCACGGGCAACGGTCATTTCGCTGCCTTCCTCGACGTTCACCACCACGGACAGGGCCATGATGTTGCCATCGGGCCAACGGATCGATTCTTCGTGCATCAGTGCATTTCCTCCCCGCCCGAGACGTTCAGCGCCTCGCCGGTAACATAGAAGGCGTCATCGCTGGCAAGCCATGCGCAGGCTGCCGCCGTATCGCTGGCAAGACCGGGGCGACCCATCGGGTTCTTGCGGTGCATGTCGGCGATGTAATCCTCGACCGTGGCGAAGCCCAGCAGCCGCGAGAAGTATTCGTTCTGCTGCGCGCCAAGGCCGGTGGTCACGTGGTTCGGGCATACCGCGTTCACGGTGATCTTGTGCTTGCCCAGTTCCAGCGCCGCGGCACGGGTCAGGCCGACCATGCCATGCTTGGAACTGACATAGGCGGGAAGATCGGGAAACGCGCTTTTCGCCGCCTGCGAGGCGATGTTGATGATGCGCCCACCCTTGCCGCCGGCGATCATCGCGCGGGCTGCCGCCTGCGAACAATAGAACGCGCCCGACAAGTTCACCCCGATTACCTTGGCCCAGTCGGCCGGATCGACATCCAGAAAGGGCTTCATCATGAAGCCGATGCCGGCGTTGTTGACGTGGATGTCCACGCTGCCGAAGCGGGCCACGGCCTGATCGATCAGGCCTTGGCACTGATCGGCCTGGCTGACGTCGCAGGCAATCGTGGCGACTTGCGCGCCGCGGCTGCGCAGGTCTTCGGCAACGGCCTCCGCCTCGGCATCGATGGCAAGGTCGGACACGACGCAGTTGGCGCCCTCGTCAGCGAAACGCTGGAGGATCGTCTGACCGAGGCCCTTCTGCTTGCCCGATCCGGTGACGACGACCGTCTTGCCCGAAAAGCGGCCCGCCATCACAGGTTTTCCGTAAGGATGAACTGCGGATTGTCGGCGAAGTCCTGGAACGGCTTGGCCATTTCCTGGAACGCGGCGGTCGAGATATCGCCAACGAAGCCTTCCATGTCGGCAATGTCGATCACTTCGACATACTGATACGGCGCGGCTTCGCCCGAACCGAACAGGCCGAGCGACTTGTGGACGGTGAAGCGGATCACCGAACCCAGCGCGTTGACGGCCGGAATGTCGGACCCGCGGGCCCAGGCTTCGTAAGCCGCCGGATCAACGCCATCCTTGAGATTGAAAAGCACTATGATGCGCATGGTGAAACCCTTTTATCCTGCGTGGAAATGATCTGGCTGCCGATAGGCGCGAAGCTGCCCGTCGATCTGGCGGGCGAGGGCGAACAGGCCCGCCTCTGCCCCGCGCGGGCCGACGATCTGCACGCCGATCGGCATGCCGTTGGCAGCAGTGCCTGCCGGGATGGTCACGGCGGGCAGGTTGCCGATATTGGCGAGACAGGTGAAATCGGCCTGGTTGGCGGGCGCCGGTTCGGCATGGTCGAAGGCCGGCTGCGGCGCGGTCGGCAGGACCAGCGGGCCGGTCTGCGTGACGATTTCGTTGAGGCGCTCGGCGGTGCGGGCCAGAACCTCGCGGTCGGCCTGCCGGTCCTCGTCCTTGCGGCGCGGGCCATAGGAAATCAGCTTTGCCAGCGTCGGCGAAAGCAGCGAAGCGTCGGCATCGGCCAGTTCGGCGTGAAGCGCGGTAGCGGTGGCGATGAACCCGGCATAGCGGATGCGCGACGGCGCATCGGGCAGGGTTGCCGGCGCTGCCATGTCGAGCAGGCCGCAGACCTTCTCGAAGCAGGCCAGAACGTCGCTCGTGCATTCCACGCCGCCCAGATCGGCCAGCGTTACCGGCTTGCCGGGCAGCGCTTCGTTGCCAAACGTGCTGGTCAGCCTGGCGGCCTGTTCCAGCAGGTCGAGCGACCGGGCCAAGGGGCCGATCACGTCGAGCGCGGGTTCCGCCAGTTCAAGACCGTCGCGGCTGACGGCGGTTTGCGCCGGCTTGAAGCCATACACGCCGCAATAGCTGGCCGGGATGCGCACCGACCCCATGGTGTCGGTACCCAGCGCCAGATCGCACAGCCCTGCGGCCACCGCCGCGCCGCTGCCGCCCGACGATCCGCCGGGCGTGAAGCCGATGCGGTGCGGGTTGTGGGTGGCGCCGAAGAACGGGTTGTCCGTCTTGGCGCCCAGCGCGGCCTCTTCCATGTTGAGCGTGCCGATGATCGCCGCGCCCGCATCGCGCAGCGCGGCGACCGTGGCGGCATCGCGCGCGGCGATCCGGCCACGGTGCAGCGCCATGCCCGCCGTCCACGGCAGGCCGCGCACCGCGATGTTCGACTTTACCCCCACGGTCACGCCGGCCAGCTGGCCTTCGCCGAACCGCGCCGCCCGGTCGAAATCGACAAAGGCGTTGAGCAGCCGGTTGGCTTCTGCCAGCGCGGCGAAATCAAGCGGGTTGCGATCGCTCACAAGCCTCTCCGGTCGATCAGGCGGATCGGCTTCTGGCGGGTATCGATCTGGGTTTCGGTGGCGGTTTCACCCGGTCCGACCAGTTCGACGCCCACTTCGATGCCAATGCCCTTGCGCAGCAGGGCGGCAATTTCGGTTGCTTCGCTGGCGCCGCGGCTTTCCAGCCGGACCAGCATTTCATCGCGGCCGCTGGCATCGCGTACCACGTGGCACACGTATTCGCCGGTCAGGTCCGGGCGGTTTTCGATGATCGCGCCGACCGCGTGGGGGAAGATGTTGATGCCGCGCAGCTTGACCATGTTGTCGCTGCGGCCCTTGAAGCCGGAAATGCGCTTGAACACCATGCCGGTCTGGTTTGCGCCGAGCAGCTCCTCGGTCACGTCATGGGTGTTGAAGCGGATGCAGGGCGAGATATCGTCCTTGAACAGGCAGGTCACGACCATGTCGCCGGTCTGGCCGGGGGCGACCGGTGCGCCGGTGTCAACGTCCAGCAGTTCAAGATACTGCGCGTCTTCCCAGACGTAGAGGCCGTCGCGTTCCGGGCCTTCGCCGGCGATCGTGCCGGTATCGCCCACGCCGTACCAGTCATAGGCCTTCGCGCCGCGCCATGCCGCTTCGGTAGAGGCGCGGTCTTCGGTGCCGAGGTGGCCGATGATCATGCGCAGGTTGATGCGGTCGAACAGCTTTTCGGCTTCTGCCACTTCGGCCAGCTTGCGGATGTAATCGACGAAGCCGACCATGCAGGTCACGCCGAAATCGGCCATCATGTTGACCTGGTTGGTCGAACGCGTCTCGATCCCGGTGCCGGCGCTGAGGAACAGCGAATTGGTGTAATGGGTCACTGCTTCGCGGATGTAGTGGCCGCCGTTGATCATGCCGTGGCCATAGACCGACTGCACTACGTCTTCCTGTTGCAGGCCCATCCAGCGATACATGCGGCCCACCATCAGGCTGGTGATTTCGCGCCCCTTGGGGCCGAACATCAGCGGTTGCGGCCGTCCGGTGGTGCCGCTGGTGGTGTGGAACACCACCGGCGAATTGCCGCGCCCGTCGAAGTCGCCATAAGGCGGGTATTCGTTGACCGAGGCCATCAGGTCCGACTTGTCGTAAACCGGCAGCAGGGTGATGTCTTCAAGGCTGCGGATATCGCCCGGCTCGATCCCCCTGGCGCCCCACAGGCGCTGGTAGAACGGGATTTCCCAGCCACGCTTCATCAGCTTGAGGAAGCGTTCATTCTGCAGGGCGTGAAGCGCATCGCGGCTCATCCGCGTGTAGCGGTCAACGAATTCCTGCCCGACCGGGTAGTCGGCCAGCAGTTGCCGTGCATCAAAAGTTTCGAAGTAGGTGGGAAAACTCATTTCGGCTCCGTGGCGAAAGCAAGGGGTTCTGAAAACAGGTGAGGGGGCGCGGCGGGGGCCAGCGTCCGGCAAAGGTCCAGCTTGGCCTGCGCCCGGGCCGGGGAAAGCGGGGCTTGCGGGCTGCCCGGATTGGCGCTCACCGCGCGCCGCACGGTGGTGCCATCGCGCAAGTGCACGATCACGACCTGCGGCGACAGGGCGTTGTGATCCGGGTTGTCGTCAAGCGTGACCGTCACGTTGCGGCACAGCTCTTCGATGCTGGTATCCAGCCGCGGATCGATCACCCCGTCGCGCAGCATCAGCGGCGCAAGGAAGGCAAGGCACAGGCGGTTGTAGGATTGCGGCGCGCCGGGACGGAACGGGCGGCCGACCAGCCGCTGGATCAGCGGCGGGGCCAGCAGTTCGATGGCCTGTACGTTCTCCAGCGTGACCAGCCCTTCATCGCGCAAGTCCGCCAGCGCGCCCAGCGCACCGTGGCTGGCGCGGCCCGAAGGATAGGGCTTGATGCTGACTTCGCTGATCCGCCAGACTTGGCCAAGCGTGGCGACATAGCTTTCCAGCACCACCGGTTCGATCAGGCGGCCATAGCCGAACGGGCCTTCCAGCACGTCATGCGGGCCGTCGATCCCCGCCGTGGCAAGGTCAACCGCGCTGATCGCGCCGCGCGCCGCGTTGGCGATTTGCAGGGGCAGGGCGGTCGATGCTTCGACGTGGGCCTGCATCGTGCCGGACAGGAAGCTGTAGGCCAGCCCTGCTGCATTGGTCATGCGGGCCGCATCCAGCCCTTCCAGCCGGGCCACTGCCAGCGCCGCGCCGATGATCCCGGCGGTGGCCGGGCGGAAAAAGCGCATGGCGCCTTGGGCCGCGATGCCAAGGCCGCTGGCCACGTCGACCCCGACCGCCAGCGCAGTCAGGAATTCATCTGGCGAACTGCCGCCGCGCCGGTCGGACGAGGCCAGCAGAGCTGCCGTGACGACCGACAGCGCATGGACCACAGCCGGTTCGTGAACCGCGTCCCATTCAAGGCAGTGGATCGAAAAGGCGTTGAAGTATGCGGCGGACGGCGCGGGCAGAAAACCGCCGCCGAGCGAGCGCGCTTCCGCACCCGTGCCCCATCCGGCGACCACATCTGCCAGCGGCGCCGCTTCACGCGATGCCGCACCTGCCGCGCCCGACGCCAGCGTATCGGCCAGTAGCCGCGCGGCATTGGCACGCACTTCGGGCGGCAGGCTGTGGGGGGCGGCGGCAAAGGCCACGATGCGTTCGATCATGTTCACGCTAGCCACCTTTCGAGAATGGACATTACCGGCCCTGCGGAGGAGCCATGCATGACCGCCCGCGTCATTTCCGCAAAATCGTCCTCCCGTCCGCCAAGTGCGAACAGGGATTGCGCCTTGGCAAGGATTTCGTCCTCGGTCATCGGCCGTTCCGGATCGCCCAGCGTGTCGATCAGCGTCACCTCTTGACCCGCGCAGCGGGCCCGTGCGCCGAAATGGCGCGGGTAGCGTTCGGAAAACTCTGCAACCTCGCGGACCGTGATCCGGGCACGGGTGGCGGCGGTGCCCGTTCTGGCGGCCTCGTCGAAATCGCCCAGTGCAGGGGTGCCCTTGTCCGCCACGAGGGCAACCGAATGCTGAATCGAAAACTTTGCCTCGATCTCGCTGGCCGGATCGGGGCGATCGCAGAACGCCAGCGCATCGCGGTATGTCTCGATCTCGATCGGCCCGTCGAGGTGGCCCAGCCGGCGCTTCAGTTCCAGCGCTGCGTCGATGGCGGGGTGGGCGTGGCGGCAAGCGGCCCAGGGCTTGAAACTGACATCGCGGATGCGCCAGTGATCGGCCAGTTCGATAGGCCGCGCGGCATCGGTGGTCGCGGCGTGGAGGCCTTGCGGTCCTTCAAGGATGAACGCCGGTCCGCGCGCACCGGCCAGTACCGCATCGGCAGCCAGCGTGCCGGTGTTTACGGCATGGGCGATGTGCCATTGCTTGGCGTCGCATGGTTCGTGGCGCATCTGCCAGAAGCCGCCGGTCACCGATCCGGCCAGCCCCATGGCATGAACCAGCCGGTTTTCGAAACCATCGCCGGTGCCTGTATCGCCGCGGCAGCACAGCGCCGATACAGCAGCGCCGAACAGGCCGGCGGTCGCGGTATTGTGCCAGAACGCGTAATGGCGGGCGTCGAACGTCGATCCGATGGCGATCATCGCCTCATAACCGCGGATCGCCGCGTCGAGCAGGCGGTCCATGTCGGTGATGCCTTGCGCAAGGCAGGTTGCCCACACCACCGGGCCGGGGTGAAGGATTGCCATCCGGTGGACATCGTCCATTTCCAGCTTGTTGCCAAGCCACGCGGCCTTGCGTGCGGCATTGCCGCTTTGCAGGCGGGCGATGGGCATGGTTTCGGACAAAAGCGCGCCGGCCACGCAGCCAAGCCAATCCATCAGGTGAAGCCGGGCGCGGGTCCGTTCATCAGGCATTATATCGCGCGCGAGGCGCTTTGCCAGCATGCACGTAAGGCTTGCTTGCATCACGCAACCCTCCCCACTACGGAACTTGAAGGAGTGCAGATTTCACTGCGCCACGAACACGTCCGGATCGGTAGGACATTTCCATGACAGTCACCAAGAATATCGCGGCCACCAAGAACATCACGGCCACCAAGAAAAAGCGGGCGCGCTACCTTGAACTTGCCGATGAATTGCGCGCCGCTGTGCTGCGCGGTGACTTTAGTGGGTCGAAAACCTTCCCCACTGAATCGGTTCTGTGCAAGAATTACGGTGTCAGCCGTTTTACGGTGCGCGAAGCGCTTCGGACGCTGACGCAGGAAGGCCTGATCAAGCGCCGCCGCGGATCGGGCACCATGGTTCAGCCGGCGTCCGCGCGCGCGGGCACGCTGCACCAGCCGCTGTCGAACGTTGGCGAAATCCTTCAGTACGCCACCGGTACCACGATTTCGTTCGACAAGCTTGGGCCGCAGGAAGTCAGCCCCGACATCGCCGAAAAGACCGGGATGAGCCCGACCGGCGAATGGTACGTGTTTCGCGGTGCGCGCCGTGCGGAAAGCCGCCGCCGCCCGATCGCGCTGACCTATGCGTGGGTGCATCCCGACCTGGCAGAGGCGGTGTCCCGCTTCGAAGATGGCAGCCCGACCCTGTTCGGACAGATCGAACAGTTCACCGGCCGGACCGTCAACCGCGTGACGCAGGACATTCAGGCAGTGAAAGCCACCGAGGAAGTGGCCGAGACGCTGGGGCTGGAAACCGACAATCCGGTCCTGCTGATCCTGCGCTGCTATTTCGACAAGAACGACCAGCTGTTCGAAATCTCCGCCAGCTATCACCCCGGCGACCGGTTCACCTATTCCATGCACATCGAAGTGGACTGAGGACGACGAACGCGACAATCTGGCCGGCGAGGGGCGTGTCATTCCCCTCGCTCCGTTCCTTGTCGCCAGTCGGGCGTGTCGGACAGGCGAATGGCAGGCGCCAGCATGTGCCGCCCGTCCACCATGTCGATCAGGCCACGTTCGTGGATGAACGACTGGTCCAGCGCCTCGCGGAAGTCGAGAACCGGGGCAAAGGCCACGTCCTTGTCGGCAAACCACTGTTCCCATTCGGCCCGCGTGCGGGTGGCGAAGGTCTGCGCCAGAAACGCGATCAGTTCGCCCTGTTCGCCCGCCGGCTGTTCGGCCATGGCGATCAGATCGGCGCGGCCAAGCGCGGTCAGCAGGTTGGCGGCGAACTTCGCCTCGCGCCCGCCCAGCACGACATGGCGCGCATCGGCGGTGCGATAGACCTGATAGAACGCCGCGCCGCCCAGCGATCGCTGTGATTGCGAAACCGGCGATACCCCGCCGGCGATCGCCGACCCGGCGATATGCGCGCACCACGGCAGCAGGCTGTCGAACATCGCGATATCAAGGTAATCGCCCTTGCCGGTGTTCTGCCGGCCGATCAGCGCCATCAGCACGGCGGCCAGCCCGGTAAGCCCGGCTGCCATGTCGGCGGAAGGTACGCCGGGAACGACCGGGGTGCCGTCCAGCGCATCATTGACCGAGAGAAACCCGGTATGCGCCTGCACCGCGATATCGTGTGCCGGATGGTGGGCCATGCTGCCAGTCTGCCCGAAGGCCGATACCGAACAGTAGACCAGCCGCGGGTTGCGTTCGGAAGCTGCTGTGTAGCCAAAGCCCAGCCGTTCCATCACCCCCGGCCGGAAGCCTTCGACCAGAACGTCGGCTTCGTCGATCAGGCGCCACAAGGCGGCCCGGCCGTCTTCCGATTTCAGGTCGACGGTGATGCAGCGCTTGGCGCGGTTCAGGTTGTTGAACCACACCGAAACGCCGGCTTCCATCGGTTCCATCGTCCGGGCGGGATCGCCCGTCGGCGGCTCGACCTTGGTAACCTCTGCTCCCTGGTCGGCCATCATCTGCGTCAGCATCGGGCCGGGCAGGAACAGCGAAAGGTCCACGACCTTGATGCCTGAAAGCTTGCCCATGCGCGTTAAATTACCTCTGCTGCCCGCAGACGGGCAATCTCGTCCTCGTCATAACCGATTTCACCGAGGATCGCGGTCGTGTCAGCTCCCAGCAAAGGCGCTGCGCGCGAAGGCAGGCGTTCACCATCGATGCGGATCGGGTTGGCAAGCACCCGCATGTCTTCCATGTCGGGATGGGCGGTTTGCTGCACCATGCCGGTTGCATGGATGAACGGATTGTCCAGCGCGGCATCAAGGCCGTGTACCGGGGATACCGGCATGTGGCCTTCAAGCACGCCCAGCCAGTGCGCGGTCGGGTGGGCCGAGAATATCTCGTCCAGAATGACCGTCAGCGTATCGCGATTGGCAAGCCGGGCCTTGGGCGTGGCGAAGCGTTCGTCCGCGGCAAGATCGGTGCGGCCGATGCGTTCGCACAGGATCGTCCAGAACTTGGGCAGCTGCGCCATCACGAAGATCCAGCCATCGGCCGAACGCACCAATTGGCTGGGCACGACCGAGGGGTGCGACGAGCGCGGGGAGCGCGTGGTGACATCGCCGGTGTTGAGATACCATACCGCCGGATAGCTGGTCTGGTGCAGCGCCGCGCCGAGCAGGTCCACGTCAACGTCGCGGCCAAGGCCGGTCCGTTGCGTATCCATGAGGGCGGCGAGCAGTCCGATGGTCATCATCGTGCCGGTCATGAAATCGACCATCGACAAGCCGAAACGGGTGGGCGGGCCATCCGGTTCGCCGGTCAGTTGCATGAACCCGGCCTCTGCCTGCATCAGGTAGTCATAGCCGGGCCAGCGGGCACGTTCGTTGTCGCGCCCGTAAGCGGAAAGATGGGCGCAGACGATGGCCGGGTTGATGCCCTTCAGGGCATCGTAATCCAGGCCCAGCGCCTTGGGCAGATCGCCGCGCATGTTGTTGGCAACAGCGTGCGACCGGCCAACCAGTTCGTGGAAGATCTTCTGCCCGTCATCGGTCCGCAGATCCAGTGTCAGCGACCGCTTGTTAAGGTTGAAGGCCTGAAAATACAGGCTCTCCCCCTTGCGCAGGAAGTGCGGACCAACCGCGCGTGCGGTGTCGCCGCCGCCCGATCCGTCCTTCGCCGGCGGTTCGATCTTGATGACTTCCGCGCCCAGTTGGGCGAGGAACATCGTGCCATAGGGACCGGCGCCGTATTGTTCCGCCGAAAGGATGCGAAAACCCGCAAGGGGGAGTCTGTTCTGGGTCATGCCGGGTTCCGTTTGACCCACTGCTTGGAGATGATCATCCGCTGCATTTCGTTGGTGCCTTCACCGATGCACATCAGGATCGAATCCCGATAATAGCGTTCGATTTCGTACTCCTTGGAATAGCCGTAGCCGCCGTGGATGCGCAGGGCTTCCTCGCTGTTGCGAACCGCCGCTTCCGAAGCGAAATACTTGGCCATGCCCGCTTCCATGTCGCAGCGTTCGCCGCGGTCATAGGTTTCGGCGGCATCGAACGTCAGCAGGCGCGCGGCGCGGGCGCGGGTGACCATTTCACCGATCTTGAGCTGGATAGCCTGGTGATCGGCGATGGGACGACCCATCGTTTCGCGCAGCTGGGCATATTCTGTGGCAAGGCGCAGCGCCCCTTCGGCAAGGCCGACGCCGCGTGCCGCAACGTTGATGCGGCCCAGTTCCAGCCCGCCAGTCGCCTGGAAGAAGCCGTTGCCTTCGGTTTCACCGATCAGGTTTTCGGCCGGGATGCGATAGTCCTCGAATACCAGTTCTGCGCTGTCGATGGCCTTGTAGCCCAGCTTGTCGAACTTCTTGCCGACCTTGAAGCCTTCGCCCTTGGGGGCGATCATCAGGCTCATGCCCTTGTAACGGGGCTCGGCCTGCGGATCGGTCTTGACCAGCAGCGCAAAGCAATCGCCGTGGATGCCGTTGGAAATCCAGGTCTTGGTGCCGTTGATGACGTATTCGTCGCCTTCGCGGCGCGCCACGGTGCGGATCGCCTGAAGATCGGTGCCGGCATTCGGTTCGGTAAGGGCCAGACCACCACGGATTTCACCGGTGGCGCAACGCGGAAGCCAATACTGCTTCTGCGCCTCGGTGCCGAAACGTTCGATCGCAGCCGCCATGATGAGGTGCGAATTGACGATGCCGGTGATCGCCATCCAGTAGGACGAGATATAGGCGATGATCTTGGCATAAGTCGTGACCGGCAGCCCAAGCCCGCCGTATTCGCGGCCGATGGTGGCGCCGAACAGGCCCAGTTCGGCCATCTGGTGCACCAGCTTTTCCGGCCAGATATCGCCATGGTCGTGTTCCATGACAACGGGACGGACTTCCTTCTGGACCCAGCGTTCGATCATATCGAGGAGCGCCTGCTCCTCGTCGGGGTCGATGAACCGTGGTTCGCTTGCCGACATTTTCATTCTCCAAACAGTCGTGCGTGGGTGGCGGGCGCAACCGGCGCCTCTTCCACCTGGCGCAAAAATCAATCGTCGACGGGGCCGAAGCCGCGCTTCCAGATCAGCATGGTGCGTTCAAAGGTACACACCACGTCGCCGTGCTGGTTCTTGCCGATGGTGCGGACAGTCACGATGCCCTGCTCGGGCCGCGAACTGGACTCACGCTTTTCCAGCACTTCGCTTTCGGCATACAGCGTATCGCCGGGGAACAGCGGGTGGGTCAGACGGATCTTGTCCCAGCCAAGGTTCGCCACGGCCTTCTGGCTGCAGTCCGAAACGCTCATGCCCACCATCAGCGCAACGGTCAGCGGAGAGCACACCAGCGGCTTGCCGAATTCGGTCTTCTTGGCGAATTCGTAATCGAAGTGTGCGGGGTGCGTGTTCATCGTCAGAAGCGTGAACTGCACGTTGTCCGCATCGGTGATCGTCCGTCCGGGACGGTGTTCGTAGATATGGCCGACCACGAAATCTTCAAAGGAACGGCCAAAGGTTTCGCGGAAACGGCCCGGCGAAACTTCAATAACTCCTGCACGCATTGTTATCACCTTGAACTTGTGAATTATTTTATGGATAATTTACTTATGGTTGTTATTATCAATCGTCAGATTTACCGGCTGACGCGATGATGCGAAAATAGCGCTGCATCACCGGTGCCTCGAGCATCCGTCCACGAAATGCGATTGCCTTGCCGCCGCCGGCTTCGAACGCGGCGATGGCTTCGGCGGCTTCCACGACTTCGGCCTGCGTCGGCCGCATGACGGCGCCGATCGTGGCGATCTGGCGCGGGTGAATGGCTGCCTTTGCTGCAAACCCCAGTGCCTTTGCTGCGCAGCATTCGGCGCGCAGGCCTGCGTCATCGTCCAGTTGAATGAACGGAACATCGATGGCGGGAATGCGGTTCGTGGCGCAGCTCATCACCAGCGCGCTGCGAGCGGCCAGCAGCGGCTCCCATGCCAGCGAGACGCCCAGTTCCGCCGAAAAATCACCGCCGCCGAACATCAGGGCGCAGACTGCGTCCACCGCGCCGATTGCATCCGCATGGCGCAGGCCGCGCACGGTTTCGATCAGCGGGATCAGGCGCGGCCCGTCCGGGCCAAGAATGGCTGCGGCCTGTTCGGCATCACGCGGGGATTCCACCATCGGCAGGAAAAGCACAGGTGGCCGGTTGGCCGACCGGGCGAGGGCAACAAGATCCTCAATCCCTGCGCGGGTCATCAGGCCATTGATGCGCAAGGCAAGGCGCGGAGACGCATGCCGGGCCAGCGCATCCAGTGCGATGGCGCGCGCTGAATCCTTTTCGGCGGCCGGAACCGAATCCTCAAGGTCCATGCAGACCAGATCGGCGTCCGATTCCAGAGCCTTTGCGATGCGGTCGGCGCGGTTGCCCGGCACGAAAAGGAAGTTGGTGAAACTGATCATGACTTCAAGTTGTCCGGACAAGTTGCAAAGTCAATGGTTTTCTCATGCGATCATGAATGATGGCGTTCGCGACCGCTTGAAAATGCGGTCCGCTCCGCCAGCCCCTTGGCAAGGGCGCTGGCGGAGCGCCATTTCATCGGCTCAGAACGGCTTGATATTGCCAAGGAATGCCGTGCCGAGCAGCAGGAGATAGACCACCCAGACCCAGATGCGGGTCAGGTCCATCGTCCGGCGCAGCGGTATTTCGGTTTCGTCGCTCGACCCTTCCTTGATGAGGCGGCCAAGCTGCGGTCCGACCGGCTTGAACGCGACGTCGATCATGATCGCGGCGGCAAAGATCAGGCCGAACATCACGGCTTTGCTGGCCAGCCACAGCGGGGCCAGCGGCTGGCCCTTCCACAGCGACACCAGACCGAGCGCCAGGTAGAACAGCGTCAGCGCGATCTTGAGCACGAACTCGACGCGGTTGTTGCGCTTGGCGCGCGGGGTCTGGTCGTGGAAGTGGGTGTCCCACACCAGCCACAGCCAGAAGCCGCCGAGCAGCCATGCGCCCGCGATCGCGGCGCCGGGCAGGTCCCACCAGCCGCCGGCATCGACCATCGACAGGGTAAGCGGCACCATCAGCGCCCACGCCGAGCGCGGGACCATGTCGACGTTGACCAGCAGTTGCAGCAGGGCAAGCCGCTGCGGCAGCGTCCACTTTTCCCGCTTTCGGAAATGCTGGCCCAGCAGAAACACGCCAACGTCCGCCCCCAACCACAGGACGAAGAGCAGAAGGTGGATGAACACCAGCAGCTGGTAAACGGTGAAAGAGAGTTCAGGCATCGCGGTATCCTCTTGTTTTTCCCGGTCCTGCGGGGCGGGCAGCGATCCTTTTTGCCGCACCCTCGAAAGCTCTCTTGCATAACTCCTTTCGCTGTGCAAACTTGTCCGGACAAATTAGAAGCTTTTTACGTGGAGGGCAACTCGATGAGGTTGGGGTTGAAGAGCGGCGTTGCATTTTTCGCGATGATTGCCGCGGCATCGCACGGAGTGGCCATGGCCCAGACCGTGCAAACGGCCGAAGCTGAAGAAAGCTATGGCTTGTCTGAAATAACCGTTACGGCACAGCGCCGCACGGAAAGCGTTCAGACTGTTCCTATCGCGATCAGTGCTTTCGATTCGAATGAACTTTCTACTCGTGGTATTACCAACGCTCTTGAAGTTACGCAGTACGTTCCCAATCTGGTCGGCATCAATAATACCGGCCTTGGTTCGGCGAACTCCTATTACATGCGTGGGCTTGGTAACACCGAATCGATTCCCACATTCGATCCGCCGATCGGCACTTATGTCGATGATATTTACCTTTCGCGGCAGAATGCCAACAATCTCTCGTTGTTCGATGTTGAGCGTGTCGAAGTTCTTCGTGGTCCGCAGGGCACTCTGTTTGGTCGCAATACGACGGGCGGTGCTGTCGCGGTATTCCTGAAGGAAGCCAGTCAGGAGCTGGGTGGTTACGCCGAGGCTGGATACGGTGCGTACAATCTTTGGCAGATCAACACGTCGCTTAACGTTCCGATCAATGATCGTCTGGCGGTCAAGGTTTCGGCTTACGTGCAGGACAGCGACGGTTACGCCAAGAACACGGTAACCGGCGAACGCCAGAACCAGAATGATGGCTGGGGCGTGCGCCTTGGCGTCAAGGGTGATCTTTCCGAGAACGCCACCTGGACCGGCTCCTACATCCACACGTTTGCCGATGGCGCCAACATCGCCAACTTCGATTGCAACCCCGCCGCGCCGACCCAGTGCGACGGCCGTTACGTGACTACCGGCTTGCGCCGCGACGGCAACTTCGGCGGCCGCCTTTCGGGCAAGAAGGACAACTTTGGCCACTTCGTGAAGACGACGATGGACTTCATCTCGTCCAACCTGAAGCTGGGCAATGACGATCTGAGCGTCAGCCTCATCACCGGTTACGTCTACACCACGCAGGACTACGCGCTCGACTTCTCCGATGGTCGTTCGCTGCCGTCGATCAACGTGCCGATCACGCCGGTACTGGGCCTGACCCGTGGTGGCTTCGTCGTCGCGAACGAAGGCGAATTCTCGCAGTTCTCGCAGGAAATCAAGGTCAACGCCTCGATCGCCGACGGACTGCTCGATGTCGTCGGCGGCCTCTACTACTTCGAGGAAGACAACTTCAGCGATTTCGCCGACCTGCTGACCGTGGTCAGCGCTGCGGCGCCCGCGCCGGGTGGCAACACCCTGCTGCTGGCCGATCGCACGATGACCAACTCGACCAAGGCCTATGCCGGCTATCTGCAGGGTGACCTCAACCTCACCGACCAGCTGAAGCTGACCGCCGGCGTGCGTTACACCGATGAAACCAAGCGTTTCTCGATCCGTGACAACCGCGCATCCTGCAAGGACGGCACGGTCGAGGCGACCTGCCTTGTCGACTCCAACCTTTTCGTGCTGAGCGGCCGGGCCATTCCGCGCAGCCAGAACATCAAGATCTGGACCCCGCGTTTCGCCATCAACTACCAGGCAAACAACGATGTCCTGCTGTTCGCTTCGGCGACCCGCGGGTTCAAGTCGGGTGGCTGGAACGCGCGCGGCACCAGCCCGAGCGAACTGCTGCCGTTCGATGCGGAAAAGGCGTGGAGCTATGAAACCGGCGTCAAGTCGGAGCTGTTCGACCGTCGTCTGCGTGTCAACCTCTCGGCTTACTGGCTGGACGTTTCGGGTCTTCAGACCCCGTCGGGCTTCGTTCGTGCCAACGGTTCGATCGGCTTCGTGACCCGCAACTTCGCGGACTACGAAAACAAGGGTATCGAACTTGAAGTGAACGCTGTTCCGGCGCGCGGGCTCAATGTCTTCGCTTCGTTCGGCTATCAGGACGACAAGTACAAGGTCGACACGACCCGTCCGATCCTTGACGCCTATGGCGTCCAGTCGGTTGGCGAGCAGCAGCGCCGCTGCCTTGCCCAGCTCGCTTCGGGTCTGGTTCCGGGTGGTGACGCGACGGCTTGTGCTCAGGGTATCGTCGCGGCTGACGGCACCCTCGCAACCCCGGTGCGCACGCCCAAATTCAACCTGGCGATTGGCGGCAGCTACGAGGCCGATCTCGGCAAGGGCCTGACCCTTGTCCCGTCGGTCAACGCCAGCTGGCGCGACAAGAGCGAAGTCGGCACCAGCAACGTGACCTTCTATGACGATCCGGTCACCAGCACGGGCGGCACCACTTATGCCAACAACCTGCTTGGCAAGGGCCCGCGCATTGCCGGTTCGCTGAGCAAGGCACGCTGGATCGCGAACGCGACGCTGACGCTGCGCAGCGAAGCCGGCTGGACGCTGTCTGCCGAATGCCGCAACTGCTTCGATCAGGAAGCCGTTGAATCGACGCTCGCCAACCTTGAATACATCAACCCTCCGCGGACCTGGCTCATCAAGGGACGGTATTCGTTCTGAACGACCGGTAGTTGACAAGGATCGGGGGGCGCTGCGACGCCCCCCGATCTGCCATAAATAGCGAACGGATAAAGCCAGACATGACACTGCCCGCCTCAGCGATGCGAACAGATTCCAGCAGCGAGTTTCGAAACGGCTGGAAGGTGCTGCTGGCAGGTGTCGTGGGGGTGACGCTGGGGGCATCGCCCATTCCGTTCAACCTGATCGGCTTCACTGTCGCGCCATTGACGGCCGAATTCGGCTGGAGCCGTACCGAAATCATTCTTCCTGCCACGATTTACGGGCTGATCGCATCGCTGATGGCTCCGGTTTTCGGCTGGCTTTCCGATCGACACGGCGTGCGCAAGGTCGCCCTGTGGTCGGTCTTCGGGTTCGCGCTCGCGCTGGGCGCGGTAGCGTTGACGCCGACGGTCAATTCCTCGTCGACGCTGTTTTTCTATTACGGCATCTGGTGCCTGATCGGCCTTGTCGGCATCGGATCGACGCCGATCACGTGGAGCAGGGCGGTCAACCTGTGGTTTTTCCACCACCGCGGGCTTGCGTTAGGCATCCTTTTGCTGGGCACCAGCCTTGCGGCGCTGTTCGTGCCGAAGATGGCGGTCTGGGCAACCGAGCAATTTGGCTGGCGCAACATGTTTGCGATCATGGCGCTGCTGCCGATGTTCATCTCGCTGCCGATCGCGTGGTTGCTGTTTCGCGAACCGCGCCCTGAAGAAACGCCCAAGGCGCTGACCACTAGCGATGGCTCGCTGGCCGGGCTGACGCTTTCCCAAGCGCTCAAGGGCTATCGTTTCTACATCATGTGGATTTCGATCGCGATCGTTGCGGGCTGCTATTCGGGCGCATTCATCAACATGCCCGCGATCCTGATGGACGATGGCATGAACGCGCAATCGGCCGCCAGCATCATGGGCGTTCTGGGCATCGGCATTTTCGTCGGGCGCATTCTGACGGGCGTGCTGCTGGACTGGTTCTGGCAGGGATTTGTCGCGTTTCCGCTGTTGTGCCTGCCGGCGATTACTTGCCTGATCCTGATGGGGGACGGCGTGTCGTTCACCATGGCCGGGGTGGCTGCGTTCTTCCTCGGCTTTGCAGCCGGCGCGGAGGCCGACCTCATCGCGTACCTCGCGGGCCGCTATTACGGCATGGCGCACTACGGCAAGATCTACGGCATGCTCTACATGCCGTTCGGCATCGCATCGGCGTTCTCGTCGGTGATCTACGCCTATGTCCGCGACCAGACCGGTTCCTACGACGCGATCCTGTTGGTTGCGCTGTTCGGCTTTATCATTGGCGGCGCGCTGCTGCTGCTGCTGGGCCGCTACCCCACTTCCTTTGACGAGGAGCCCGCCGCCGCGAACGCTCCCGCCAAGGCCTTTTCCTGACCTAATTCGAGGACACCTCATGGCAACCCTTGCTGAAAGCGATCTCAAAGAAGCACTGGCCAGCGGCGGCGCCCGCGTGGCGACTGACGCCGAGACGCTGGATTTCTTTGCGCACGACGTCTTTTCGCGCGGCGCTGATCTGGCGGCGGTCGTATCGCCGGTAGATACCGCATCGCTGGCCGCTGCGGTCAAGGCGGCGACCGACCGTGGCCTGATGGTGATCCCGCGCGGCGGCGGGATGAGCTATACCGGCGGCTATTCCGCGCCCAGCGCCGGCGCGGTGATGTTCGATACCGCTTCGATGACCCGCATTCTCGATATCAACCAGACCGACATGACCGTGACGGTCGAGGCCGGCTGCACGTGGGCCGCGTTGTATGACGCGCTGCGCCCGCTGGGCCTGCGCACCGCGTTCTGGGGCACCCTTTCGGGCATTCAGGCAACCGTCGGCGGCGGGATGAGCCAGAACGGCATCTTCTGGGGCACCGGTCGTTACGGCACGGCGGTGCAAAGCTGCGTCGCGCTTGAAGTGGTGCTGGCCGACGGCACGATCCTGAAGACCGGCAGCGCCCATGCGCGTCCTTATGGTCCGGACCTGACCGGCCTGTTCCTTGCCGATACCGGCGCGCTGGGCATCAAGGCCACGATCACGCTGCGACTGGTGCCTGAAGCGGCGTGCCATGGCTATGCCAGCTTCACGTTCACCGAAGCCGCCGGCTTCCTGGGCGCGCTTGGCGAAATCGAACGTGCCGGCATTTCAACTGAATGCTTCGGCTTTGACCCCCGTCTCAACGCGATCCGCATGCAGCGCGATAGCCTGGCCACCGATGCCAAGCAGCTTGTCGGCATGATGAAAAAGCAGGGTTCGGTGTTCAAGGCGCTGAAGGAAGGCGTCAAGGTGGTCACCGCCGGGCGCAACTTCATCGACGAGGCGTCGTTCTCGATGCATGTGCTGGCCGAGGCCGGTATCCAGCAGGCGGCTGATGCTGACATCGCCCGTGCGCGCGAAATCGTCGCGCGTCATGGCGGTCAGGAAGTGGAAAACACCATTCCCAAGATCATCCGGGCAAACCCGTTCGGGCCGCTCAACATGATGGTCGGCCCGCAGGGTGAGCGGTGGGTGCCGATCCACGGCCTGCTGCCGCACAGCCGGGCGCAGGCCTGCTTTAACGCGATCGAGGCGCTGTTTGATGCGCACGCCGAGCAGATGGAGCGGATGGGCGTTCATCCCGGCACGCTGATGGCGGCTGTTGGCGGGGCCGGCGTGGTGATCGAACCGTGCCTTTACTGGCCGGACGAGCGCAACCCGCTGATCGATCGCACGGTCGAGGCTTCACATCTCAAGAAACTGCCCGTTCATTCGCATGACGAGGAAATCTGGATTTTCGTGCAAGAGCTGAAAACGCGCCTTGTGGACCTTCTTTTCGAGCATGGCGCTACCCATTTCCAGATCGGACGGACGTATCGCTATCGCGAAAGCCTCGACCCTGCGGCCGATGCGCTGCTGGTGTCGGTCAAGGCGCAGCTCGATCCCAAGGGGCTGATGAACCCCGGTTCGCTCGGGCTTTAGGAGGATCGGATGGAGGTCGTGCGAAGGCAGTTTCTTGCAAGCGCGGCCTCCGCCACGCTGATCGGCGGAATTCCCGCCGCAGCGGCAAGGAACAAGGAACAGAGGCAGCAGGATATGGCAGATACGCAAACATACGCGGCGGTTGCCATGCAGTTGGCCGCCCGGTCTGTCGAACATGCGCCGGACCGGGAATCTGCCCGCCGGCAGATGATGGACACCATCGCGTCGCTTGAGCCGAAAATTCGGTCGGCGACGATCTTCATCCAGCAATATGCCGGCAATCCGGTCAAGCTGGCGGTGCTGCCGGAATACGTGCTGACCAGTTATCCGGGGCGCATTTCCGTGCCGGATTTTGCAGACCGCGCGGCGTTGGAGATCGATGGGCCGGAATACGAAGCGATGGGCGCGATTGCCCAGCGCCTTGGCCTGTTCATCGCCGGCAATGCCTATGAACAGGACCGGCATTTCCCAGGCCTCTATTTCCAGACGAGTTTCGTGATCGCGCCATCGGGCGATGTCGTGCTGCGCTATCGCCGGCTCAATTCGATGTTCGCGCCGACGCCGCATGATGTCTGGTCGCGCTATCTGGACATTTACGGGCTGGACGGTGTGTTTCCGGTGGCACGCACCGAAATCGGCAACCTTGCCGCCATCGCTTCGGAAGAGATCCTGTACCCGGAAATCGCCCGCGCCATGGCGCTGCGGGGTGCGGAGATCTTCGTGCACAGCTCGTCCGAAATCGGTTCGCCGATCGATACGCCCAAGTCCATCGCCAAGCGCGCCCGCGCGCAGGAGAACATGGCCTACGTCGTATCCGCGAACACCGCGGGCATCGAGCTTTCCAGCCTGCCGGTGGCGTCGGGCGATGGCAACAGCATGGTCGTGGATTACAAGGGCCGGGTCGTGGCGGAATCCAACAGCCGCGAAACATTCACTGCCTTTGGCGAGATCGACCTTGGCGCCTTGCGCGCCGCGCGCCGCAAACCGGCGATGACGAACTTCCTTGCGCGGCAGCGGCTTGAGCTTTTTGCTGAAGTATATTCAGGAAAATCTCCTCAACGTGCGGACAGTTTGATTCAGAACAATGAAGTAATCATCCCAGACAGGGATTTCTTTAAGCGGGTTCAGGAGGAATCCATTAATAATCTTATCAAGGAAGGCATTGTATGAGTAAGGCGCCATCATCACCAGTACCGCCATACAGGGCCGTCAAGACTCATGACGTATTTCCATCAGTCACCCATGATGAGGCGGCGCGTTTCGATTTTCTGACGCACTTCAACAAGTTTCTTGCATCTTCTTTGGGTCGCGGAAACAAGCTTGCCTATGAACGGCGGGTGCTGCCGGCGTTCCGCAAGGAAAAGGCGCGCGATCCCAAGGACCGGTTCGAAATCCGCAACGCGATGAATCGCGATCCGTTCCATCGGTTGTGGTCGGCCTCCAAGCGCAATTCCATGGAAATGCGCCAGCAGAACGGCCGCTCGATCGTGCTGCGCCAGCTGGACGATCTTGATGCGCGCGCCAATGCGCTGAACGAAGGCAAGCCGACGCTGCAACTCGACCCCACGGTTCAGGTGCCGCGCTATCAGTCGGCGGTGGACATCCACTGCATGCCCGGCTGCTATCATGGCGAGGAGCGCCCCGGAGACGTTTCTGCCGGCGCGAACTATGACTGCGGCATCTTCGCCACCACGGCGGGCGCGCTGGGCGGCCTGTCGGACGGCGGCGGTCAGGCGGTGGCGCAGTGGCTGAAGGCCAACCATCCGAACTGGAAGCCCCGCCGCGTGCTCGATATCGGTTGCACCATCGGCCACAACGTGGTGCCGCTGGCGCTGGCCTATCCGGAAACCGAATTCATCGCGATCGACACGGCGGCGGCATCGCTGCGCTATGGCCATGCCCGTGCGCAGGCGCTGGGTGCGACGAACATCACGTTTATCCAGCACAACGGCGAAGACCTGTCGCGCTGGGAAGACGGGTATTTCGACTGGGTGCAGACCACGATGTTCCTGCACGAACTGAGCGGCAAGGCGCTGCCGCAGATCATCAACGAAGGCTACCGCGTCCTCGCGCCGCATGGCCTGATGCTGCACGTCGAACAGCCGCAATATACGCCCGACATGCCGATCTATGAGCAGTTCATCCGTGACTGGGACGCGTTCAACAACAACGAACCGTTCTGGTCGGCGATGCACGCGCTGGACCTCAAGAAGGTCATGCAGAAGGCGGGCTTTGCCGAAGAAGACCTGTTCGTGGCCGGCGTCAAGGCGGTGGCTGATCGTTCGATCTTCCCCGAAGCGCCGACCGATGAAACCGAAGACCATGGCCGCGCCGCTGCGTGGCACGCCTATGGAGCCTGGAAGGGAGGGGCGCCGAAATGACCGAGACCACTTTGGACTGGATGGCCCTTGCCAACCGCAAGCCCAAGGGCAAGCGCCCGGAATATTTCTCTGATCCGCACAACGAACAGGCCTATTCGGTGCTGCTGGCGCTGGTCGGCGAAGTATCGGTCATGCGCCAGCGGCTGGACACGGTGGAACGCCTGCTGGAAACGAAGGGGACGATTTCGCGCGCCGACATCGACAACTTCGTGCCGGCTGGAGAAGTCGCCGCCGAACGCAGCGACATGACGCGCGAATATATCCTGCGCGTGATGCGCGGCCCGATGCAGGCTGTCGAGGCTCTGGAAGAGAGCGAACCGCCGATCGAAACCATCTGCGACGAATTGCTGAACAGCTAAGGCAATTCGTTCGCCCGGATGGGCAAGACTGCAAGGTGCCTGGTCACTGTGTGGCCGGGCACCTTTTTCCTGAAAATATCCCGGATATGCGGCCTTTGCCCGCAGCATCGGCCTTGCGCCGTCAGCGGCTGTCGCCCGGTCCATTGCGAGTATCGCCATGTCGTTTGTTGCCCCTGTTGCCGATCAGGTTTTCGCCATGCGCGTGAACGCGCAGATTGCGGACTTGGCCGGAAGCGAACGCTTTTCTGCGGCATCGGACGATATGGTTTCCGCCATTGCCGAGGGGATCGGGCAATTCGCAGCCGGCGAATTCGCGGCCCTGCGCCGCATCGGCGATACCCATGGCGCGCGCGCGCACGATGGCGTTGTTTCGCTTCCTGATGGTTATACGCAGGCCTACCACGCGTTCGTGGAGCAGGGCTGGAACAGCGTGGCCGGCCCGGTAGACCACGGCGGGCAGGGGCTGCCATTCACCCTGGCGTGCTGCGTGCTTGAATCGCTGGGCGGGGCGAACCTTGGTTTCAGCCTGCTGCCGATGCTGACCGTTGGTGCGATCGATGCGCTGGATCATCACGGGTCCGACCGGCTGAAGCAAATCTATCTGGCGCGCCTTGTCAGCGGTGAATGGTCGGGCACGATGAACCTGACCGAACCGCAGGCCGGGTCTGACGTGGGGGCGCTGCGCAGCACCGCCACCCCGGTTGCCGCAGGCGAACACGCCGGCAAGTGGCTGATCAAGGGCACCAAGATATTCATTACCTGGGGCGAACACGATCTGGCTGAAAACATCGTCCATCTGGTGCTTGCCCGAACGCCCGGCGCGCCGGCCGGGTCGCGCGGGATCAGTCTGTTCGTGGTGCCCAAGTTCCATGTGCTGCCCGATGGCCGCCTTGGCGAACGCAACGATGTTCGTGTCGTGTCGGTCGAACACAAGCTGGGCATCCACGCATCACCGACCTGCGTGATGAGCTATGGCGATAACGATGCTTGCATCGGTGAACTTGTGGGCGCGGAGAACGAAGGCCTCAAGGCCATGTTCACGATGATGAATTCCGCGCGCATCAATGTCGGCAGTCAAGGCGTGCAGGTGGCCGAAGCTGCGCTGCAGATGGCGTCCGCCTATGCGCGCGATCGTGTCCAGTCGGCGCGGGCCGGCGCCGTGGACAAGCGGCCCGTTGCCATTGTCGAACATCCCGATGTCCGCCGCACGCTGTTGCGGATGCGGGCGTTGACAGAAGGTGGCCGCGCGCTGCTCTATTACACCGCCGGGCAGGTCGATCGCGGTGCGCTGGGCCTTGCCGGGGCGCAGGAACGCGCTGACATTCTGGTGCCGATGCTCAAGGCGTGGGGTACGGACATGGGCTGCGAAGTCGCCAGCCTTGGCGTCCAGATTCACGGCGGCATGGGTTTCATCGAGGAAACCGGCGCGGCACAGCTTTACCGCGATGCCCGGATCGCGCCGATTTATGAAGGTACCAACGGTATCCAGGCGGCCGATCTTGTCACCCGCAAGCTTGGCTATCGTGGCGGTGCGGCGCTGATGGAACTGTTCGACGAAATGCTGGCCGACGCTGTCGGGCACCCCGGCTTGCTGGCGCTGGTGCGCGATTGCCGCGACGTGGCGCAGTGGATGCTGGACGATGCCAGCCTTGATGATCGGCTGGCCGGCAGCGTCCCGTTCTGCACGATGTGCGCGGTTGCCGTGGCCGGATGGCAACTGCTTGTGCAGGAGCGGGCGCTGACCGACGAAGACGGGCCGTTCGCTGTCCGCAAGCGGGCAACAGCCGGGTTCTTCCTGCGTTTCCTGACGCACGAGGCTGCGGGCCTGAAGCAGTCCGCCATGGCCGGGGCCGGACCTTTTTACGGCATCGACACCGCCCTTTTGGTCTAAGCGTTCCACGCCGCCGCGTCTTGCCGTGATTGCCGCCTTACCGGGCGGCGGCTATGGCGCGGGCAAGGAGGCGTGGAGCGGATATGGCGCTGAGCAGCAGTGACGATGGCGAAATCCTGACGTGCCTGCACGCCGGGCCGCTCGACAACCCGTTGTGGAATCGTTTCCTTGGCGTTTTGCGAAACAGGCTGGGCGCGGATTTCTGCGGCTTCTTCTTTCGACAAGGCGATGCCCATATCACCGATTCCACGGAAATATCGGTCGGTCCGGCCGGACAGGAAGACCTGTTGCCTGCCTATACCGCGGGGTTCCACACGCTGGATCCGATCCCCTATGACCAGCTTGTGCCGGGGCAGGTCTATTCGCTGGCGCAGTTCATCGTGGCCGGCGATGCCGGGCATGAACGCTATCTGCGCGAGTTCCTGATCCCCGGCTGCCGCCAGTTCATGCGGGTGCTGCGGGTGTCTGCCCCGGAAGGGTATAACGCGTGGCTGATGGCGTGGCGCGCAGATCGCGATTTCACGTCCAGCGACGATGCCGTGCTGGCGGCGCTTGCCCCGCACCTTGCCATTTCGCTGGAACTCTATTCCGTGATCGAGCGTGAACGGGTCCGGGCCGGCATCAGCGGGGACGCGGTGCGCCAGCTCAACTATGGCTGGCTGACGCTGGATGGGCGCGGCTTTGTGCTGGACATGGATCAAGGCGCGGCAGATCTCCTGCGCGGCAGTGCTGCCCTGCGCGTGCAGACCGGATCGCGGATGCTGGCCGCATCGGCCGATGTGAACCGCCAGCTGAACGCCGCGCTGGAAGAATTCTCCGCTGATCCCGAGGCGCGTCCGCGCGCTGTGCGCCTGTCCGAAGATCCATGGCTTGACATGCTGTTGCGGCCGGTGCGCGATCACGTCCTGTCAGGGCCGGCGCGGCCCGTACTGACAGCCTTTGTCCATGGTGACAGGGAAACCGGCGCGAACCGGGTTGACCAATACGTGCGGTTGTTCGGACTTTCGCCGAGCGAGGCCCGGCTTGCTTTGGCCATCCTGCGCGGCCGGACCATCGCCGAAGCCGCCACCGAACTGGGCGTGACCGAACAGACCGCGCGCGGCTATTCCAAGATCGTCTATGCCAAGACCGGCGCGCGCGGCCAGGCGGACCTTGTGCGCATCCTTTTGGCCAGCGCGGCCCGGTTGGCATGAACCGCCGGTCAGTGCCGCCCGGGCGTTGCGCGGGTGTCGGCGGCCTCGATCGCGGGCATCGGGTATGACCCGTCCACCAGCGGCGCCATGGGGCCATAGAAACGCGCCGCCAGCTGGAAGGTATCGCCCCGCGCGGTGGGCAGCCAGTTGCGCTGCTTGTCGGTATCGGCGGGCCGGTCCGGCTGGAGATAGAACGTCACCTTGCCGTCCTTCACCGCATAGGCGCCGGCCGCCAGCATATAGCTTGTCACGCTGTAGCGGCTGACTGGATTGGGAATGAAATATCCCGCCGAATCATATACTGGCAGCTCCCAGAATTCGGTGACGGGCGGCAGGTTCGCAAGGTCGAGCGTGAGGGTATAGGCGCGGTTGCCATCCAGCAGTTGCTGCTTGCTGTCCCGGAACACATAGGCGATCGAGTGTGACTGATAGGGAACGGGCGTTCCCCAGGCCACGTCGTCCGAACCCGCCTTGGTCACATAGTCCAGATCATCGTGAAACAGGCTGGACTGGAGCCGCCACCCGTTCATGTCTATCAGGCTGCGTTCAAGCGCGGCCTTTGCCTTGATCCGCGCCGCGTCAAAGCCGGCCTGCGCCGCCGCGACTTGTTCCGCCGTCAACAGCGAAGGATCAAACAGCACCCCTTCGCGCAAGCCCAGCAGTTGCAGCCGGGCCAGCGTTTGCGTTTCCTTCACTGAATCCGTGCGCCGGGTGAACGACGCGTCGTTGATCGAAAGGCTGAGCAACTGGATGAAATCCACCGCCGTCATCGATCGCCCCAGATCGACGATCTTCGCCATGCGCGCAAAGTTGCGATAACCCGTCTTGATGATCGGCTGGTCTTTCAGCGGCGGGATGGTTCCGCCATTGGCAAGCCACTGGCCAAGCGGCGCGGCGGCCACGCCATGCACGACCTTGCGCGCCCCCGCCATGTCGGCCGCATCGCGCGATGTCACGGCAACGCGCACCGCGATATTGAAAGTGTTCGACGTGGCGCGCACGATCTGGGTTGATCGGAACGCCGCCGGGATCGTGCCGCGCCAGTGCGGCCCCACGATGATATAGCGCTGCGCATCGTTGCCGGTGAACTGCGATCCGGCAAGGAAGAACCAGTTCACGTTCTGGTCGGCTGCCTGCACGCTCCAGTAGCGGCCATCGGTAACTGCCGGCGCTTCGATCACCACCGGTTCGTGGGATACGTCGAACGCACCGCCTGAATAGAGGGTGGAAGCGTTTACCGTGGTGGCATAGCGGACCGACGCATCCATCAGGTTGTCGAATGCCTGCATGCGGTTGACGCCCCGAAACGCGGGGTGTCCTTCGAACTGCGTATAGACATATCGCAGTTCGTATTGCCCGGCGATGTTGAGGCCCCAGTAAAACGCTTCTCCGGTCAATTCCGCGATCTGCGCGGCAGATATGCCCTGTGCGAAACCGGTGGCGGGCAGGGCTGGCTGGGGCGCTTCAAGCCGGGCGGCAGGCGTGGGGGGCGGGCCGCCGGTCTGCGCGATGCCGGGGACGGCAGCGGTGGCAAGCAGGGCGGCGATCGCGGCGCGCAGCGGATCAGGCATCGTGGGAATATCCCTTTTCTGAGGGGCCATAGGGGCGGTCACCGATCACCGTTACCCGTTCAAGGTGCCGTTCCCCGGCGTAATCGGCAACGCCGTAGTGCTGGGTGGAACGGTTGTCCCAGATGGCCACGGTGTCTTCATGCCATTTCAGCCGGACCTGGTATTCCGGCCGTTTTACTTCGTCGAACAGCAGGCGCAGAAGGTCGTCGCTTTCCGCCCGGTCGATGCCGGCGACGTGGGTGGTGAAGCCGCTGTTCACGTAAAGCACGGGCTCCCCCGTCTCGGGGTGCAGGCGGACCATCGGATGCATTTGCGGGGGATGCACAGCGATAAACGCCGCGTGTTTTTCTGGCGTATCGAGGTGCCGCGCGAACGAGGCTACGGCATCGTGCACGGCATGAAGATTGTTTATCCGGTCGCGGACTTCCGCCGGCAGTCCGCGATAGACGGCTGCCGTGTTGGCCCACAGCGTGTCCCCGCCAAGTGCCGGCAGGCGCGATGCCCGCAGGATGGAAATAGCCGATGGCAAACTGCGGAAAGTCGTGTCGCTGTGCCAGAAATCAGCCGCCGGGGCCATCCGGCCTTCGCGTACATCCCCGTTCGAACTGATCGGCAGGATTTCCGGAAAATCGGGATGAACGGCAAGCGGGTGGATTTCCAGTTTCCCGAAAGCCCGGCCCAGTTCGACGTGGCGGGCCCGGTCGAATTTCTGATCGCGCAGGAACAGCACCTTGTATCGCAACAGGGCTTGCCTGATCGCCGCGATCTCTGCCGCGTCGACGGTGTTGAGGTTCACGTTCGTGATTTCGGCGCCGATCAGTGGTTGAACCGGAATGACGTTCATTGCTTTCTCCGTGGTGCTGTCCCGGACAAGGGAGATGTCCGGGACAGCTGCGGCGCCATGCGCCGCGGGGGGGGGGGGAGGGGGTCAGAAAGTGGCGGTCAGATCCACGCCGTAGCTGCGCGGTTCGCCAAAGATGCCGCCCACCGTGGTTGGCAGGCCGACGCTGCCGGAAGTGACCAGGTAATCCGTGTCGGTCAGGTTGCGGCCCCAGAACGACAGGCGCAGGTTGTGCGTGCCCACCGGAATGTCGGAGACTGTCAGGCGCGCGTCGAGCAGGCCGTAACCGGGAAGCATCATCCGGCGATCGCCGCTTGATGCGAAGGCCTTGTCCTGAAGGCTGTAGTTCACCGCGGCCGCGAATGTGCCAAACGTGGTGCGTGCAAAGGCATAGTCGATGCCAGTGGCAAGGCTGTGCCGGGGGATGTTGGTGAAGGCGAAGGCGCCGGCGATGTTCTGCCCGTTCAGTCCTTCGATGCGCAGGTATTTCGCATCGGTATAGCCGTAGCTGGCGGTCAGGGTCAGATCGTCTGTCGGCTTGGCGGTTAGGTCCAGTTCAAGCCCGTTGATGCGTGCCTTGCCGGCATTGAGAACGTCGGTGCGGGTCGGGTTGCCCGGGTCCGACTGGACGTTGATCTGGATGTCCCGGTAATCGGAATGGAACAGCGCCAGATTTACCCGCAGCCGGTTGTCGAGCAAGTCGGACTTGAGGCCGATTTCGTATCCGGTCAGGTTTTCCGGCCCGAACCCTTCGTTGAAGCGCTGCGTCGTTGATGCACGCACGTTGAAGCCGCCGGTCTTGTAGCCGCGCGAAACCTTGGCATAGCCATTAATACGCGGGGCAAAGTCATAAGCGAGGATAAGCGTCGGGCTGACGTTGGTGAAAGTGTTGCTGCCCTTGCCCGCCGGCAGCACGGTGAGCGTGCCATCGCCGGCCGTGATCCGATCCTGCAGGGTGGCGTTGCGTTCATCGCGTGACCAGCGCGCGCCGGCGGTGACGTGCAGGCGATCATCCATCGCTGCCGGGCTCCAGGTCGCCTGTCCGTATACCGCATAGGCAGTGTTCGCCGCTGTCACCGCCCGGTCGGTGCGCCGTCCATTCGCGGCGATGGTGACGGCGTGGGTGTCGGCGCTTTCCTCGAAGTAATAGGCGCCCAGAACATATTCCAGCTGCCCTTCAAGCACCGATCCGACAAGCTGCAGCTCCTGGCTGAACTGGTCCTGGCTGTCATCGAAGCGGTTGGTGAAAAGGGCCACAGGCCCAACCACGCCGGCAAAGTAGTTCTGGTTGGAAATGTTGTGAATCTTGCGATAGCCGGTCAGCGATCGCACCACGGTATCCGTGCCCAGATCGAATTCGGCGGTCAGATTGTGCCCTTGGGCGCGCACGTTGTTCGGCTTGAGGTTGGCGACTGCGGTCGAGCCCCTGATCGGGCGCGGGGTGTTGACCGGATAAAGCGGCACCGGCGCGATGAATGCGGGGGTATCGGCAATGTCGCTGCGGTCGTAGGCGTAACGCAGATCGATACCCGCAGCAGGTTGCCAGCGCACCGCCGCGCGATAGCCATCGCGGCGCTGGTCTCCGAACCGGCTGACACTGGTTCCGGCATTTTCGACAAAACCATTCTTGCGCGCGTGGACATAGCCCAGTTCGACGGCCAAGGTTTCGCCGATCGGAATGTTTACCCGGGTGCGGGCGCGGAACATGTCGTAATTGCCAAGGCTGAACGTCTGCTTCGCCTCGAACGCGCCCAGTTGCGGGGCGCGCGATACGAAGTTGATCGCGCCGCCGGTCGCGTTGCGGCCATAGAGCGAACCTTGCGGACCGCGCAGCACCTCGATCCGTTCGATCTCGGCCACTTCGGATGAAAGCCCCTGGCTGCGGCCCACATAGATGCCATCAAGGTAGATGGCGACGCTGGGATCCTGCGTGATCTGGTCATCCAGATTGCCGACGCCGCGGATGAACACGCGCGCGGTGGTGGCGCTGTTCGGGTGGGGGGTGAGTTGCAGGTTGGGGACTTGCGATTGCAGGCCCGAAATGCTGGTGATCCCGCGCGCTTCCAGCGCCTCGCCGGTCAGCGCAGCGACCGAGATCGGGGTTTTCTGAAGCGATTCCTCGCGCCGCTGCGCGGTGACGACGATGTCGGCAATGCCGCCGCCGGATGGCGTGGCTTCACCGTCATTCTGGTCGTTCGCCTGTGCAAGTGCCGATGTGCTGACGATCGGCGATGCTGCACAAAGCAGCGCGGCGGCATATGCCAAGGGCCTGCGCGTGGTGCGATCAAGGCGCATGATTTTCCTCCCAAGCAAGACATCCAAGGTTCATGCTGAACAAATGAACAGCTTCCCTTTCGTGTCATCTTTCTCTGGATTGCGAATCGCGCCGGAAAAACAGCGGTATCTCAGCCCATAAAGCGCTTGGTTAGTTTTGAGGATGGGGTGCGTCAAGCGCATCCTGCACAATGGTACAGTTTCGTGGCGCCGTCACTGCCGGTCAGGCGAACAGGCGTTCGAGCCATGCGTGCGAGGTGGCGTCCAGATAGGGCGCGCGTTCGTGACGGGGCAGCGTGAATGCCTGGTTGCCAAGTGCCACGGTGGCCATGGCCCACAGCAGCCCGTCGAGCCGGTCCACCTCGGCAAAGCCAAGCGAGCGGAGCCAGTGAACGGCGGTTGCGCCGCGCAGCCTGCGGAAAGTGGTGGCAAGTTCGCCCAGCCCGCCGCTGCGCACCGCAGCGTTGGAGAAGGCGCCCAGGGCGGCAAGGTCGGCACGCCGTTCGCCAGCCTGGTCAAGCATTATGCGCGACAGAATTCCTGCCTTGGCATCGGCGGCCTGGACCACTGCGTTGATTGCGCGCGCCTGCAATTCTCGGGCGGCATCGATCACCATGTCCTGCTTGGTCGGGTAGAAATAGGTGGTCGATGCGACCGAGAGCCCGGCTTCCGCTGCGATCTTGCGATGGGTCAGCCCGTCCACGCCCAGCACGCCGCTCAACCGGATGGTGGCGTCGACGATCTGCTGCTTTCCCTTGGGGCGTGAAATGTCGGCCGCATCATCCCGCCCCGCCCGGTCGTCCGCGGCTTCATCGCCGACCAGCATCGCCTGTCCGCCGGCCAGCCGGATCGACAGGCGATGGGCCAGGCGTATGACCTCGACGTTACGGCTGATGGGATTGCGATCCAGCATGACGAGCGGGATCATCCCTTGTGCCACGGCCGCCCAGATCTCGCGCGCCAGCGTGTCTTCGCGCGATACGTGGGGCAGGGTGGTCCAGAAATCACGGCATTTGCGGTGGAATTGTTCCATCCGGGCGCGGGAGGCGTCTGCTTCATCGCCGCTGGCAAGAGCCAGCCCCAGTTCGTCGATGGCGACAATCGCCTGCCCCTGCGCATTGATCAGGGGGGGCAACACTGCCGACACGAACGAGGCTGCATCGGCCAGCGCGGTGCAGATATCGTCCGGCGCATCGCGCAGTTCCTCGGCCGCCGCGCAGACTTGCACCGCCAGCCGATCCAGCACCGCCAGCAGCAGCTTTTCGCGGGTGGCAAAGTGATAGACCACGGCAGACGGCGCGACATGGGCTGCGGCGGCGACCGAACGCATCGTCACGCTGCCAAGCCCGCGCTGGAGGCACAGGTCGGCGGCGGCGAGGGCGATCTTTTCGGCTGGGGGTATGGTCACGCTGCGGGTGTGGCGCGCCTGCGATGCGGAAGCAACCCCGGCCAGCCCAGCGGCGATGAGCACGATTGTTGCGCGCCGTCGGCCAACGCGCAGTTCGTCGCCGGCCTGCTCACGGATGCCCTGAGCACCGGTTGAACTGTTGCGATCACGGCAAGGGTGCGCTGCTTGACTTGGGTGTCGCCGCTCTACACCTTGAAATGAAACCGCCTGTTATTGATTCCTGGGGCGCATGAGGGAGAGGGAAATGGCCCGTCTGGAGGGCAAAGTCGCGATCGTCACCGGCGCGGGCCGCACCGGCAACATCGGCGTCGCGGTTTGCGATGCGTTCCTGCGCGAAGGCGCGCGGGCGGTGATCGCCACCGACATGCGCGTTGACGATGCGGATGCCATCACCGCCGACATCGAAAGCCGTCACGGCAGCGGCCGTTTCCGATTGGTGCAGCAGGATGTTACCGCAGAGGGCGATTGGGCAACGCTGGTCGAAAGCGTGCTGGGCGAATTCGGCGTGATCGATGTGCTGGTGAATAATGCCGGTTAGAGGCATCGCTGGTCCAACCTTTTCTGACCGGACGCTCCTCAGTGCACTGGTTCGATTGGCGCTACTACTTTGTTGCGTATCCGTCGATGCGTGAATCCGCTCAAGGCTGCTATTCGCCCGCTAAAGTCGATGGGGCGGTTCGGATGGGTTACGTCGTGCGCCGGCACCACAATGTGGAATGGGCCTACCGTGATACCGATCCCTATCTTGATGCTGTTTGCGCCAAGGTGGATGAGAAAATGGCCAACCGCCTGACCAGAGAACAGACCGAACTGATCGAATCCGGACAATGGTTGCGTCTTGATGGGGCAGGGATAACAGTTGCGTCCCGCCAAGACGGATGGCGGATCTATCTGCCTGTAGGGCATCCGGACAACATCGAAGTCCAATCGGTGTTTTCAGCGTTCGGCGTTGAGCAGTGCGTCAACGAGACTGATGCTGACGAAACCGATTTCAGTGTGTTTTGGCACCTACCCATCAGTCAGAGCGATAGCGTACCCGAGGGCATTGATCCGCCTAGCATGCGCGAAGTGAGCTTGGTGGACAGGGAGGACAGGGTTCAGCGTGCAGCTGATTTCATCTTAGCGCTTCTGCACGCAATGATGGATGGGGGCGCCGCCGCGAGCGCGGAAGGTGAGGTGCCTACTGAAGGGCCCACTCTATGAGGCTTACTACCCAACAAATTGAGGCATTCGCCGAGAGCTGGCGGAAATCAGGTTCACGACACAGCCTTGCTTATCGTCTCGGTGAGTTTGCGGTCGGCGCACGTAGGCTGCTGCCTAAGACCACGGCCCCACCCTGCATTGGACGGGGCCTGTCAATGCCTGCGGAGCGTTTCGCGCAGGTGGTTCCCGAACTTCGGAGCTTGATTGCAGCCCGCACCAAACGCGGAGACGGGATTAACATCTGGAGCGCTGCGGGCCTTGGCACAGACGAGCGTCGCAATGTCGCTGCGCTGGCACGTCTCTGGATGCGATCGAGCATTGGCGATTTAGCCACGGAATTCCTGTCGGCTTTTTTGAGACGCGTAAACGGCGGTGACAGTATCTCACTTGAGGGCGGCTACCATGTGCACACTGAGTTCTTGCCGATGGGTGACGCGGCGCATCGCGTCGATCTGGTCATCGAGACCGACACAACGATCATCGGTATAGAGGCAAAGATCCGGGCGCCGGCGGATAAGGAACAGCTAGCTCGTTATGCGCGCGAATTGGAGCTACGCGCAGGTCAAAAGAGTGCGCATCTATTGATCTATCTTGGTCCCAGGATGCTCGAAAATTCTTGTGCCCTCGGGGCAACATGGAGCGCCGTTTGAAGCGTCCCGGGTTTTCCGGAGGCGGTTTCATTTGAGTCATGCGACCATATCGAGGGTCTCGTTGGCTGCATAGTAGTTGGCCTCGGCTTCGGCGGGCGGGATATGCCCTATGGGGCCGAACAGGCGATGGTGGTTGAACCAGTCTACCCAGCGCAGGGTGGCCATTTCCACCGCCGACACGCTCGGCCATGACCGCTGGCGCCAGATGACCTCGGCTTTGTAAAGGCCGTTGATCGTCTCGGCGAGCGCGTTGTCGTAGCTGTCGCCGACGCTGCCGACTGACGGCACCAGGTTCGCCTCGGCCAGGCGCTGGGTGTAGTTCATGGCAAGGTATTGGACGCCCCTGTCGCTATGGTGGATCAGACCATCGTCAGGGCTGTCAATCGGCGCGCAAACGGGGACCGGGATCGGCGTGCAATAGGGGACCAGGGTTTGATGCGCGCTTACGCCGTGGCGGGATGGCGGAGGGCGTAGCCCGGAGGCATCCCGCCACGGCGTAAATCGCCTTCTTTTCCAGGTGGTGGTCAGCTGCGGTTCTTGAAGCGCCAGCTATCGTTGCCGGTCTCGATGATGTCGCAGTGGTGCGTGAGCCGGTCGAGCAGAGCGGTGGTCATCTTGGCATCGCCGAAGACCGTGGGCCATTCGCCGAACGCGAGGTTGGTGGTGACGATGACCGAGGTGCGCTCATAGAGCCGGCTGACGAGGTGGAACAGCAACTGTCCGCCGGTACGGGCGAACGGCAGATAGCCCAGTTCGTCGAGGATCAGCAGGTCAAGCCGCGAGAGATGTTCGGCGAGCTTGCCGGTCCGGCCCTGATGGGTCTCCAGTTCGAGCAGGTTCACCAGATCGGTAGTGTTGTAGAACCGGACGCGGGCGCCGCCGCGGATGCAGTTGCGCGCGATGGCGATGCTGAGGTGGGTCTTTCCCGATCCCGTGCCGCCGACCAGCACGACATTGCGCTGGCTGGCGAGGAAGCTGCCGGCGGCAAGGTCGCGCACCAACCCTTCGTTGATCGGCGTTCCGGCAAACTCGAAGCCGTCGAGCTCGCGGGCGAGCGGCAGCTTGGAAGCGGTCATCTGGTACTTGATGGAACGGGCGTGTTTCTCGGCGACCTCAGCCTTCAGCAGGTCGCCAACGACGTGCTGGACGGGGTGCTGGCGCTTGAGGGCGTCGGCAATGACCTCATCATAGGCGTGACGCATGCCGGCGAGCTTCAACTCGGCCATCAAGTCGATGATCTCATGGCGCTCCATCATCATGCTGCCCTCCGCACGGGCAGCAGCCGATCATAGCGGCCAGCATCGGCGATTGGTTCGATCTTGAGCTGCAGATGCTCGGGCGTGGCGATGCTGGGCTCCATCGGCGCCGATCGGGACCGGGCCAGGATATTGAGCACGACATCGGCGCTCGTAACCCCCTGGGCCAATGCTTCGGCGGCGGCGGCTTCCAGCGCGTCGAGACCGTCGACCGTGGCCGCCGTCAGGATCTTGACCATCTGCCGGTCGCCATCGTCGCTGCCCTTCAGCTTGCCGCGGAGACGCTCCAGTGCTGGGGGCAGCGCAAGCTGCTTAAACGGCGCGCCGTTCCTCAGCGCCCCAGGCTTCTTCGCCAGCACCGGCACATAGTGCCAGGGATCATAAACGGTCTGCTCGCGGCCGAAGCGGCGATCGTGCTCGGCGACGATATCGTCGCCCTGGCGGATGACGATGCGGCCGGCATAGGCATGGACCTCAACCGGCCGCCCGAGAGCCCGGGCCGCCACCGAGTACTTGTTGTAATCGAACCGCACCAGGAGCGTCTTGGAGACCGAGGCGGTGACGGAGTGGAAGCCATCGAACGGAGCCGTCGGCATGCGCATCAGCGCCGGCTTCTCGTCCTCGAACACGTCAGCGATGGTACGGTCACGACACTCGGGATGCCGATGGGCACTGGCATGTTCCAGGCAGCGGTCGAGCAGCCAGGCGTTCAACTCCTCGTAGCTGGCAAAGCGCAGCCGGGGCGTGAAGAAACGTTCGCGCACTACACCCACCTGCTTCTCGACTTGCCCCTTCTCCCATCCCGCCGCCGGCGTGCACGCGGTCGGCTCGACCAGATAATGGTTGCACATCTGCAGGAAGCGGCGGTTGAACTTGCGCTCCTTGCCCAGGAACACCGCATCCACCGCGGTGGTCATGTTGTCGTAAATCCCCCGCGTGCAGACGCCGCCAAAGAAGGCGAAGGCTCGAGCATGGGCGTCGAACACCATCTCCTGCGTCTCGCGGGGATAGGCACGTACGAAGAACATCCGGCTATGGCACAGCCGCATATGCGCGACCTTCACCGTCGTCGTCACGCCCGCCAGCACAACGACCTCATGACTCCAGTCGAACTGGTAGGCCTCGCCGGGCTCGAAGCTCAGCGGCACGAACGCGGTCGCCGTGCGACCAACTTCCTCACGCTGCCAGCGACGTGCATGGCGGCGAACCGTATCGTAGCCACCCTCATATCCTTGCGCCCGCAGCGCCTCGAACAGCCGGATCAGCGTCAGCCGTTCACGCCGCGGCTTGCGCTCGTTCTCCGCCAGCAACCGCTCGAGCTCGGCAACGTGGGCGCCGAGCTTGGGCTTCGGCTGAACCGTGCGATCGTAGCCGAACTTGCCGTCCTCCGCTTCGATCGCCTTCCTGACCGTCTTCCTCGAAACATGCAGCCGCCGCGCGATCTCCCGCACCGATTGCCGCTGCACGAAATACGCACGCCTGATCCGTCCAATCGTCTCCACCGTCGTCATCCTCCGCCTCGTCGCCAACCAAAAAAGCTGACGACCATAGATGACCCGGGGGTGGTCCCCGATTAGGCGCCGATCACCGAGTCAGGTGGGCACCACTTGCACGCCGAAACACATTCGACACCATTCACGCGCAGGGCACCGCGCTGTTTGAGTTGCCACAGGCACCGGGTTCCGAAGTCTCGACGAGGACGCCGTCAAACTCGAACAAAGGCCATACCTTCATCGTTGAGGATGGTGCAGTTGTGGCTGACTACTACCACTTCGGCGCCGACGTCGATTACGAGTTCGCCGTGCAGATCCGCTTCGGTCCGGACGCGCAAGAGCGGCTGGCAGAACTGCTGGTGCTCGCACAGCCGGTTTCGCCTGACGCACTGGCTGAGGCTCTGCGAGACCGGTTCGGCACCTATTACGCCACTCGTGATTTCGCCGATGAGAATGGCATCAGCTATGAGGCGCGGCGGGACATGTGGCCATGAGGGGCTGCGATCCTTCCACGCCGTAGCCACATACAAGGAAGCGGACGGGGGTGTAGCTTCGCGGATTCGCAGCTTCAGATGCACATCTCTGGTCTTGGTTTGGCTCTCAAACCGGTTGGCCGCATGGGAGGTGCACCCCATCGCAAAAGGACCAAAAACGGGGGTATCGGTGGGGGTATTTCAGGGCTCAGTCTTCCGAATATCTCTTTAATACAGTGTGATAAGGTGGTTCTATAGGTCCCTCCTCCGCTACCAGGCATTTCCCGAAAGATCAGATATATAGTCGCGGCTCTTGCCAGAGGCGAGGCAGTCCTCCGAACAGGCGTTTCGGAACCTGCCGGTATGAGTGACGGTGGCCTGCACTTCTGGTGACGCACGAGACGTGGCGCGCCTTGGCAAGTTGGGTTTGATCGTGCGGCTGGCCTGGCATTGACTCCAAGCACGCGATGTCGTGCCGTGTCGCGCTGTGACGCGACACTCCAGTAACCGTCACTTCGAGCGGTGCAGCCTTCAGGCCGTGAGGCGGTAGCCGAATCCGCGGACGTTTTCGACGATGGGCGGGCCCAGCGCGTGAAGCTTGCGGCGCAGGCGGCTGAGGTAGACTTCGACGATATTCGTCAGCGGATCGTCCTCGATGCCCCACACCGCACGCAGGATCTCGGTTCGCGAAATGACGGTGCCGGGGGATTCCATCAGCAGCCGCAGCACGCCCATCTCCTTGACCGTCAACTGTACCGGCGACCCGGCGCGGGTGAGGGTCATTGTCCGGGGGTCAAAGTGCAGATCGCCCACTGTAAGACTGCCATCGGGCTGGATCGGACTGAAATGGTGTCGCTCCATCCGGCGCTTGACCGCATCCATCCGGGCCAGCAATTCCTCGAATGCGAAGGGCTTGGGCAAGTAGTCATCCGCCCCACCCTTGAGACCGCGTATGCGGTCCGCCACGTCGTCGCGGGCGGTTACCATGATGATGGGTGTTGCCACGGCAGCTTCGCGCAGGGCCGAGCAGAGATCGAAGCCACTCATATCCGGCAGGTTCACGTCCAGAAGAATGAAGTCGAACGCAAGGTTCGTCGCCAATTCCAGACCGGTGGCGCCGTCGGTTGCCAGCGTTACCTTGTGGCCCTCCTGGGCAAGGCCGCGGTGCAGCGTTGCGGCGAGTTCGACCTCATCTTCAATGAGAAGCAGTTTCATGAGCTTGCACCATCTGTCGGCACATCGGACGACATTAGAGGGAGGCGTATGGTGACGACCGTGCCGACGTTGACCCGGCTGGTCAGGCTGATTGTTCCGCCCATGGCTTCGGTGATAGAGCGGGCGATCGACAGGCCAAGACCCTGCCCGCTGCCGCTACGTCTGCTGCCCCTGCGGAACCGCTGGAACAGGTAGGGCAGATCTTCGGCGGGAATGCCATCGCCGTGGTCGGTGATGGTTATGACGGCCTGATCCTCCTCCACGCCGACCGATGCTTCGACATTGGGGGCGTGAGTGGAATAGCACACCGCGTTGTCGACGACGATGCGGATCACCTGCTTGAGGCGGGCTTCGTCGCCTTCGACGATAACTCTGGAAGGCCCCTCGTGAAGCACGATCTGCCCGCCGTCTGCTTCGATGACGCGGTGGAAGTCGGCGATGCTGTCGGTCACTGCCGCAACCGCGTCGACCGGTTCGATGGTGGTATGCAGCATCGGCTCTTCTGCACGCGCCAGGTTCAGCATGTCCTCGATCATTTCGGCCATGAGCTCTGACAAGCGGACCACCCGATCCAGCGCGCTGCGCAGGTCAACCGATTGAGCCGAGGTATTGCGCAGCGTGATTTCGGCTTCGCTGCGCATGATGGAAAGGGGGGTGCGCAGTTCATGGCTGGCATCGGCCAGAAACTGCTGACGCAGCCGGTTCGAGCGCTCAAGCGAACGGTTGGTTGCGGCAAGTTCGCTGGTGCGCCGGGCAACGGCCCGCTCAAGCTCCTCGTTGGACCTGCGAAGCGTATCAGCGCTTTTGCCGACACGAGATGCCATGATGTTGAAGCTCTCGGCGATTGCGCGAAATTCGGTTGTGCCGACGATGGGCACGCGCGGGTTGTAATCGCCTTCGGCCATGGCGCGCGTGCCTTGCAGGAGGTTTCCGAGCGGGCGGATCAGCTGGCGCTGCCCCCAGAACACGGCGAGCAGGCCGCAAACGGTCACGACCGTTACCGTCAGCGTCAGGGTATCGATTACGCCCTGGAACGTCTCGATCGAGCTGCGGTGATACTCCTTGGCCTCGCGCTCCTCGATCTTGATCGCTTCGAAGACGAGGTCTTCCCAGACCGTATCCGGTTTATCGCCCCTCAGCGAACGCTCGAGGCTGGCGCCGATCTTCTTCAGGGTTTCCCGCTGCTGGACTTCTTCTTCTATCTCCGAGGCGCGCTGCTTGCGCTTGAGCGGCGTCTCGCTGATCATCTTGATCTCGGCGTTGATGTAACGCTCCGCATTGGTGACGTGGGAGCGGACGCCATCGATGTAGAGTTCGCGGTCCTGTACGAAAGCGGCCGGATCGGTGTAGCGCTCTTGCTGGAGGGTGTATCCCAGAACGGCAAGCCGCTGGAACGCGCTGAGCGATTGCGACGAGGCTTCCGACCTAGCCTGCTGCGCACGGATGACTTTCACCGCATGGTTGGCAATCACACCGGGCACCGCGACGATGAACAGCACGAACACCAACGACACCCACAGCTTCAGGCGCAGCGCGTTCATGTGCAAATCGCCCGCTGCATGGCGAAGCGATTGCGGGCACTATGCCTGGCGTCGGGCGATGAAACGCCTCGCTTCGATTGTAACATAAAAATGGTATTCCCCTGCATGCGCCGCTGCTTCGAGCTCAAGCACCGGCACACGCCCTGACCTCGCGCTCACATTGTCCTGACAACGCTTTCCGATCAACGAATTGGCCGATTAAATTTCCATGAATGCGACAGGCCGTACGTCCGGTTCAGCAAGCCGATGGATGACAATACACCGAGTCCATGGCATCGCAGTTGCATGCGCACCACTCACGATGAAGCAAGCGTTCGCCTTTACCATCTCGGAGACGGGCCCGAGGGCGGTTCGGCCGATACGCTGTTCTATGGGCCGTTGAGCGAGGCGCTGCGCATCGCGGCCGAGCAGCCGGTTGAAGTTCAGGAAGGGCTGTTCATCGCAACCGACAATGATGTGGTGGCTTATCTGGACCTGATCGAGAGTTAAGCCTGGCGTTCAAACGGCTTCGCCTGCCGCACGGCCGCTGGCCCAGGCCCACTGGAAATTGTATCCCCCCAGCCACCCGGTCACATCCACGGCCTCGCCAATGGCGTGAAGGCCAGGCGCTTTTACTGCAGCCATGGTTTTCTGGTTCAGCGCGCGGGTGGAAATGCCACCAGCGGTGACTTCCGCCTTGGCATAGCCTTCGGTGCCGTTGGGATTGAACGGCCAGCGTGCAAGTTGCTGCTGCGCCTTGCGCAAGTCAGCGTCGCGCATGGCGGAAAGTTCGCCCTCCAGGCCGAGCCGACTGCCAAGCGCTTCTGCAAGCCGTTCCGGCAGCCGGCGTGCGAGCGCGGAGCGGAAGGCCGCGCGGGGACGCTGGCGCTTTTCCTCGATCAGCCAGTCGGCGCCTTCTTCGGGCAGGAAGTTGACGGCGATCGGCGTGCGGTGCTGCCAGTACGAGGAAATCTGCAGCATGGCCGGTCCCGACAGGCCCTTGTGCGTGAACAACGCGGCCTCGCGGAAGGATGTCTTGCCCCAGTGCGTGACGACATCGGTCGAAACGCCCGAGAGTGAGCGGAACAGCGCTTCGTCTTCACCCAAGGTGAAGGGCACGAGGGCGGGGCGGGTCTGCACCACCGGCAGGCCGAACTTGCGCGCGATTTCGAATGCGAAGCCGGTTGCGCCCATTTTGGGTATGGACAGGCCACCGGTTGCAAGGATCAAGGCGGGGGCGCGGTTTTCGCGGCCATCGATCGTCACGCGGTAACGACCGTCGGCGTGATCCACTGCACTCACGCCCTGGCCGAAGGCGAAGATCACGCCGCCATCGCGGCATTCGGACATCAGCATATCCACGATCTGCCGGGCAGAACTGTCACAGAACAATTGGCCAAGCGTCTTCTCGTGCCAGGCGATGCCGTGGCGATTGACCAGCGCGATGAAGTCTGCAGGCGTGTAGCGCGCAAGGGCGGAGCGCGCGAAGTGCGGATTTTCGGAGATGTAACGGTCTGCCGCCGTGTGGATGTTGGTGAAGTTGCAGCGTCCGCCGCCCGAGATCAGGATCTTCTTGCCCGGCTCGTCGGCGTGATCGACCAGCAGGACGCGGCGCCCGCGCTGGCCTGCCGTCAGCGCAGCCATCAGCCCCGCCGCGCCCGCGCCAAGGATGATCGCGTCGTAGTCGGCGGCGCTCACGCGAGGAGTTCGGTGGCGAGGGCCTCGGCCACCTTGATCCCGTCAACCGCGGCCGAAAGGATGCCGCCGGCATAGCCTGCGCCCTCGCCGGCAGGGTAGAGGCCGCGTGTGTTGAGGCTCTGGCAATCCTTGCCGCGCGTGATGCGGACGGGCGAGGAAGTGCGTGTCTCGACCCCGGTCATCACCACGTCAGGGTGGTCATAGCCCGGGACCATGCGACCGAAGGCGGGCAGGGCTTCGCGGATGGATTCGATCACGTAGTCGGGCAGGCACTTCTTGAGTTCGGTGAGGTGGACGCCGGGCTTGTAGCTCGGGATCACGCTGCCGAATTCGGTGGATGGGCGGTCTGCCAGAAAATCGCCCAGTTTCTGGCCCGGCGCCATGTAGTTGCGCCCGCCCGCCTCGAAGGCGAGGCTTTCCCAGTGGCGTTGGAAGGCCATGCCCGCCATCGGTCCGCCGGGGTAGTCCTTGCTCGGATCGATATCGACGACGATGCCCGAGTTGGCGTTGAACTCGGCGCGCGAATACTGGCTCATGCCGTTGGTGACGACGCGGCCTTCCTCGCTGGTCGCGGCGACGACGCGCCCGCCCGGGCACATGCAGAAGGAATAGACCGTGCGCCCGTTCTTGCACTTGTGCGAGATCGAGTAGGCCGCGGGACCGAGGATCTTGTTGCCGGCGCTGGGGCCATAGCGCGCAGTGTCGATCCAGCTTTGCGGGTGTTCGATGCGCACGCCGATGGCAAACGGCTTGGCTTCGATGTGGACCCCGCGGTCGTACAGGACCTGGAAGGTGTCGCGCGCGGAATGGCCGACTGCCATGATCACGTGGCGCGCGGGCAGGAACGAGCCGTCCGACAGGTGCAGGCCGGCAATCCGACGTGTCCCATCCGCGGCGGTCTCGATCTCGAAGTCCTCGACGCGCGTCTGGAAGCGGTACTCGCCCCCAAGGCTCTCGATCGTCTCGCGCATCGACATCACCATGGTGACGAGGCGGAACGTGCCGATGTGCGGGTGGGCTTCGGTCAGGATATCGTCGGGGGCGCCCGCCTTGACGAACTCCACGAGCACCTTGCGGCCGAGATGACGCGGGTCCTTGATGCGGCTGTAGAGCTTGCCATCAGAAAACGTGCCGGCACCGCCTTCGCCGAACTGCACGTTCGATTCCGGTTCGAGGACGGATCGGCGCCACAGGCCCCAAGTGTCCTTGGTGCGCTCACGCACGGCCTTGCCGCGCTCGATGATGATGGGCTTCAATCCCATTTGTGCGAGGATCAGTGCAGCCAGCAACCCGCAAGGCCCTGCGCCGATGACAACGGGCCGTTCACCGTCCCAGCCCTCGGGGGCCATGACCGGGAACCTGTAGGAGGTGTCGGGCGTGGGCTTGACGTTCTGGTCATCGGCAAAGCGGGCCAGCACTTCGGCCTCGTTCGCCACGATGCAATCGACCACGTAGGTCAGCAGGATCGCGTGCTTCTTGCGGGCATCGTTGCCGCGGCGGAAGATCTGGTAGCGCGTGAGGTCTGCGGGAGCGATGTCCAGGCGCGCGCAAATCGCCGCCGGAAGGTCTTCGGCGGCGTGGTCGAGAGGCAGTTTCAGTTCATTGATGCGAAGCATGGCGCCGCCCTAGCCAATTTGGCCGGGCGGCGCCACACGTCCTTAGTCCTTGAACGGTCCGGCGAAAGCGATTTCGCTGACCGGCTTGCGGTCGCTGACCACTTCGCGCTCGCGCAGCATGTCGGGCAACTGCGACTTGTCGCCCTGCTTGCCGATCACGAAAGCCATTTCCACGCGGTAGCCTTCGGGCAGGTTGAGCACTTCGGCAGCCTTGGCGAAGTCGACCCCGGTCATGCCGTGGGTATGGTATCCGAGGTGGAGCGCCTGAAGTGCGGCGTTGGCCCAGGCAGCGCCGGCATCGAAGCTGTGGCTATGGTTCGGGTTGTCGCCGCGATCGCTGCGCATGAATTCATCGGAGACGACATAGACCAGCACGCCCGCGTCCTTGGCCCAACTCTGGTTGAATTCGACCAGCGCGGAAAGAAACGTGTCGAAGTTCGCATCGCCCTTGTGGGCAAAGGCAAAGCGCCACGGCTGGTAGTTGTAGGCGCTGGCGGCAAGACCTGCGGCTTCGAAGATCACGTCGAGATCAGACTGCGGCACGGCCGAGCCATCGAATGCGCGCGGGCTCCAGCGGTCGACGATGAGCGGCAGGACGCGGGGGGAAGCGGTACGGGTCATGAAATGCTCCTTGGAGAGGTCAGCGGAAGATAAGATGGTGGAGCCGGAGCGCAACTGCTCTCCGGCTCGCGGGGGGGTAGGGATCAGCGGCGGTCGAAACCGAACCGGCCCGAGCCGAATGCGGCCACCTGAAGCAGACCACCGGCCAGCGCCACGTTCTTGAAGAAGTGGATGAACTGGTTCTGGTCAGCCAGGTTGGCGTGGAAGCCGAACGCTGCGGCAAGGCTGAACACTGCGATGGCCGAAGCGACGATACGGGTGCGGATGCCGGCGATCAGCAGCAGGCCGCCGACCAGTTCCACGGCCACGGCAACGCCATAGGCAAGGCTCGGGGCGGGCAGGCCAGCGCTGGTGATGTAGGCGATGGTCCCGGTCGGGTCGGCCAGCTTGGAAACGCCGCTCAGCACGAAGATCGCGGCGAGGAGGACGCGGCCGGCTGCCGCAAGCAGGTCGGAAGTGGCGGATGGGGCGCGGCGCGTCTCTATTGCGATTGCGGTCATGGGATCGGTCCTTTGCAACAGTCGTGATTGGGGAATGTGAGGGAACAGTTCGGTCACGGTCAGGCCGCGTCGACGAGCACAAGCTCGGCATCCTCGAGAGCGGTGATGACGATCTCGGTCACGCCGGTGATGGCCACGCCATCGCGGGCATTGGCTTCGACATCGCCGATGCGGATCTTGCCGCGGGCAGGAACCAGATAGGCGTGACGATCTTCGGTGAGGTCGTAGCGCACCGTTTCGCCGGCCTTGACCGTCGCGCCAAGAACGCGGGCGTTGGCGTTGATCGTCAGTACGTCGCTGTCTCCGGCAATGCCCGAGGCGAGCGGAACGAACTTGCCTTCACGGCTGTCCTTGGGGAAGGGGCGCGCACCCCAGCTGGGGGCGTGGCCGCGACGATCCGGGATGATCCAGATCTGGAACAGGCGGGTTTCCTCGTCCTCAAGGTTGAATTCCGAGTGGGCAATGCCCGTGCCTGCCGACATGACCTGCACGTCGCCCGCTTCGGTGCGGCCTTCGTTGCCGAGGCTGTCACGATGGGTGATCGCGCCCTTGGTCACGTAAGTGATGATCTCCATGTCGCTGTGCGGATGGGTGGGGAAGCCGCTCTTTGGCGCGATGCGGTCGTCGTTCCATACGCGCAGCGCACCCCAGTGGACGCGGGCCGGATCATGGTATCCGCCGAACGAGAAGTGATGATGAGCGTCGAGCCAGCCGTGGTTCGCTGCACCGATCGAGGCGAAGGGGCGCAGTTCGATGTGAGCCTTGGTAGCGGTCGTGTTGGTAGTCTGGGTCATGGCGATTTCTCCAAACGGGCGGCTTGGGTTCCGTCCTGTTGAGGTGGAGATAGGCCTTGCAGGTCATTCGGAATATCCCGATAAGTTAAATCAGGATGTTCGAATTTCTTGAAAGGTCATCTCTTGGACGTCGGCCAGCCAACCCTTGACCAGCTCCGCCTGTTCCTCGCGGTCGTCGATGAGGGCAGCTTCAATGGCGCTGCGCGCAAGCTCGGGCGCGCTATCTCGGTGGTGAGCTACGGTATCGTCACCCTGGAGACGCAGCTCGGCGTGACGCTGTTCGATCGCGAGGGATCCAAGAAGCCGGTGCTGACGCCCGCTGGCAAAGCCATGCTCGCACAGGCGCGCGCGGTAAGCGATGATGTCGATGCGCTGATCGCCGGGGTCCGCAATTTCAACCAGGGCCTGGAAGCGGAACTGGGGCTGGCGATCGACGTGATGTTCCCGACGCACCTTGTTGCCGAAGTGCTGCGCCAGTTCCAGATGCTCTACCCCACGGTGCAATTGCGCCTTTACGTCGAAGCACTGGGGACCATCGCGGCCATGGTGGTCGACGGGCGCGCGGAGCTTGGCATTGCCGGGCCGGAACTGGTGGCGATCCCTGATCTCGAACGCGAGGCGATTGGCGAGGTCGAACTGATCCCAGTCGCCGCGCCCGATCATCCGCTGGCGCGGCTGGATGTGATCCCGCCGGGTGAGGCGCGCAAGCATCGCCAGCTGGTGCTGACCGATCGCTCGCAACTAACGCAGGGGCGTGACTTTTCCGTGTTCGCGGCGAGCACCTGGCGGCTGGGAGACCTCGGTGCCCGCCACGCGCTGCTGCGCGAAGGGATCGGCTGGGGCAATATGCCGCGCCATCTGATCGAGACGGATCTTGCGACCGGGCGGCTCAAACGCCTGGCCTTGCCCGAGGCGCCGGGAATGGCATACCGCTTTCACGCGGTGTGGCGACGCGATTGTCCGATAGGGCCAGCGCGGGCCTGGGTGCTGGACGCTCTGCGCGAGCGGCTTACGCGCTGTCCGGCCCAGCGCCCAACTGCGACAACGCCCCCTCAGCAGAACTGACGGGGCGCTGCGACGAATAAGCTCAGGTGCCGCCGCTCTTGCGCTTGAAGGCGGCGTTGTCATTGGCCTTGATCTTGGCGATCTGGAGGCCTGGGCTGGGCGGAAAGCCGTTCTTCGGCCCCGGCTCCGGATTGCCCTTTCCGGGTGTAGCGACTGGTACGATTGGCGGGCTGGCGCGTGTCCCGGCCATGGCTGCAGTCGGCAGAATCAAGCCCGCAGCAATCCCCGTGGCAAGAAGCCACTTCTTTACGTCCAACATTTCTGAATGCCCCCGAAGTTTGTTTCAGGCAGTTTTCATCGGTCCCGAAAGACGCTGCCCTTGTTCATGATTTGGGGGCAGTCGGTTTACCGAAATGAAATGTTCTTAATTAAATCGATATTTACCATGATTATTGGCTCCAAAATGACGAAATGGGTCTGCAGATCACGGCCGTTTCTTGAGCAGTGCGGAGCGCAGGCAGCGGCAGACGACCTCGCCGCGCTGGTTCAAAAGTTCATGCTTGAACGTGGTGATGCCCGCATCCGGCCGCGATCTACTTTCCCGTAAATCAACTACTTCACTGGTTGCGCGCATCGTATCGCCGATGAATACCGGGGCCGGCATGACCAGCTTGTCATACCCCAGATTGGCCACAAGCGTGCCGAGGGTCGTGTCGCCAACCGACAGGCCAACCATTAGTGCGAAAGTGAAAGTACCGTTCACGAGAATCTGGCCGAACTCGCTGGCCTTGGCCGCCTCCACATCGATGTGCAGCGGCTGCGGGTTGTGAGTCATGGTCGAAAACAACAGGTTATCGGTCTCGGTCACGGTCCTGCGAATCTCGTGCTCGATTCGGTCGCCGATTCGCCATTCGTCGAAGTATTTGCCCGCCATCAGCCTTCTGCCTTCTTGATCTGCGCCAGCAGTGCCTCGACCTGAACCTGCGCTCCGGCCACGGCGTTAAGCTCTTCGACCACGCCATCGAACGGCGCAGTCAGCGCATGCTCCATCTTCATGGCTTCAAGCACCATGAGCTTCTGTCCCTCGGTGACGGACTCACCGGCTGCGACGTCCACCGAAATGACCTTGCCCGGCATGGGGGCGATGATCGCACCATCCGAGGCGCCGCCGCCAGCTCCACCTTCAGCCCTTGCCAGTTGCACCAGGAAACGTTCGCCACCTTCGTCGATGCTGGTGACTGTTTCGCCTGGCCAGTAATCGACCGCTGGCTCCTCCGGCATTTCGACAACGAACGCCCGCCCGAATTGATCTGCCAAGTGTACATCGCGCCTTGGGGCGGCGTTCATGCGGAAGCCCGACTGGCTGGTCCAAGGGCTGTCGCCCGGCGTGCCGACCAGCCGCATCGCCGCAAGCCCGAGCGCCTCGGGCGTCGGTTCCGGGCGGGCGGTGAGGCTTTCGAGGTTGCGTTCGATCAGCCCGGTATCGACCACCCCGGCTTCAAAAGCGGTGTGCCCCAGCAGGCGCCACAGGAACCCGCTGTTGGTGATCAGCGGGCCGACCACGCCTTCGTCCAGCGTTTCGCGCAAGCCGGCTATGGCCTCGGTCCGCGTCTCCCGATGCACGATCACCTTTGCGATCATGGGATCGTAGAAGGGCGAGATTTCTGCCCCGGCTTCAACTCCGGTATCGATGCGCGCGCGATACTGCGGGAAGTGGAAGTCGTCCACGCGCCCGATGCTGGGAAGAAAACCCTTCGAGGCATCCTCGGCGTATAGCCGCGCTTCCATGGCCCAGCCATTGATGCTCAACTCGTCCTGCCGCTTCGGAAGCGGCTCGCCCGAGGCAACGCGCAGCTGCCATTCGACCAGATCGACGCCGGTGATTTCTTCGGTCACCGGGTGCTCGACCTGCAGGCGGGTGTTCATTTCCATGAACCAGATGCGGTCGGCGCGCAGGCCTTCCGAGCCATCGGCGATGAACTCGATCGTGCCCGCGCCCTCGTAATCCACGGCCTTGGCCGCGCGGACGGCAGCGCCGCAGACTGCTTCGCGTGTCGCCTCGTCCATGCCGGGGGCAGGGGCCTCCTCGATCACCTTCTGATGCCGCCGCTGCAGCGAGCAATCGCGCTCGAACAGGTGGACGACATTGCCGTGAGCATCGCCGAAGACCTGCACTTCGATGTGGCGAGGAGAGAGAATGTACTTCTCGATCAGCACGCGATCATCGCCAAAGGATGACGTCGCCTCACGACGGCATGACGCCAAGGCCTCGGCGAAATCGGCGGAACTCTCCACCCGCCGCATCCCCTTGCCGCCGCCACCGGCCACGGCCTTGATCAGCACCGGATAGCCGATCGCATCGGCCTCGGCCTGCAAGCGCTCCGGCGATTGATCCTCGCCCAGATAGCCCGGCGTCACCGGTACGCCTGCCGCAATCATCCGCGCCTTGGCCGCATCCTTGAGGCCCATCGCCGTGATCGAGGCAGGCTTCGGCCCGACCCACACCAGCCCGGCATCGATCACCGCCTGGGCGAACCCGGCGTTCTCCGACAGGAACCCATAGCCCGGATGGATCGCCTCGGCGCCGGTCGCGAGCGCCGCTGCGATGATCTTCTCGCCCACCAAATAGCTCTCGCGCGCAGGCGAGGGGCCGATGTGCACGGCCTCATCCGCCTGCCGCACATGCAGCGCGTTGGCATCGGCATCGGAATAGACCGCAACCGTACGAATGCCCATGCGGCGCGCGGTGCGGATGACCCGGCAGGCGATCTCGCCACGATTGGCGATAAGGAGGGATTTGATCATAGCCTTCGCCTCCATCACATCCGGAACACGCCAAAGCGCGGCGCTTCGGCAATCGGCGCTTCGAGGCACGCTTCCAGCGCCAATCCCAGCACATCCCTTGTCTGCACCGGATCGATCACGCCATCATCCCACAGCCGCGCTGTGGCGTAGTAGGGATTGCCCTCGTCCTCGTACTTCTGGCGGATCGGCGCCTTGAACGCTTCCGCCTCTTCCGGCGACCACTTGTCGGCATCGCGGTGAACCGTGGCGAGGACTGAAGCCGCCTGCTCGCCGCCCATCACACTGATGCGCGCGTTGGGCCAGGTGAACAGGAAGCGCGGGGAATAGGCGCGGCCGCACATGCCATAGTTGCCCGCACCGAAGCTGCCGCCGATCAGCACGGTGATCTTGGGCACCTGCGCCGTTGCCACGGCGGTGACCAGCTTGGCGCCATGTTTGGCGATGCCCTCGGCCTCGTATTTGCCGCCGACCATGAAACCCGAGATGTTCTGCAGGAACAGCAGCGGAATGCGGCGCTGGCAGGCGAGTTCGATGAAGTGCGCGCCCTTCTGAGCGCTTTCGGAAAACAGCACGCCGTTGTTCGCAAGGATCGCTACCGGCAGCCCATGGATATGGGCAAAGCCGCAGACCAGCGTGGTGCCGTAGAGCGCCTTGAATTCGTGAAATTCGGATGCATCGACGATCCGCGCGATCACTTCGTGCACATCATAGGGCGCGCGCACGTCGTCAGGGATGATCGAGTACAGTTCTTCCGGATCGTACTTCGGCGGCACCGGCTCACGCCGTGCAATGCCCGCAGCTCCTGCGGCGCCAATATGCGAGACGATATCGCGCACGATGGTCAGCGCGTGTTCGTCATTGTCGGCCAGATGATCGACCACGCCCGACTTGCGCGCGTGCAGGTCGCCGCCGCCCAAGGCCTCGGCGGTAATCTCCTCGCCGGTCGCGGCCTTGACCAGCGGCGGCCCGGCCAGAAAGATCGTACCCTGTTCGCGCACGATCACCGTCTCGTCCGACATCGCGGGAACGTAGGCCCCACCGGCGGTGCATGATCCCATGACGCTGGCGATCTGCGGAATGCCCCGCGCGCTCATGTTCGCCTGATTGAAGAAGAACCGGCCGAAGTGGTCGCGGTCGGGGAAGACCTCGGCCTGGTTGGGCAGGTTCGCTCCGCCACTATCGACCAGATAGATGCACGGCAGGCGGTTCTCCTGCGCAATCTCCTGCGCGCGCAGGTGCTTCTTCACCGTCATCGGGAAATAGGTGCCGCCCTTGACCGTGGCGTCATTGGCAAAGACCATGCACTGGCGGCCGGATATGCGTCCAACCCCGGCAATGATCCCGGCGCCGGGCACCTCGTCGCCGTACATCCCGTTCGCGGCCAGCTGGCCGATCTCGAGAAATGGTGAGCCCGGATCGAGCAGGCGCTCCACGCGGTCGCGCGGGAGCAGCTTGCCGCGCGAGACATGGCGTTCGCGGCTGCGTTCGTCACCGCCGAGCGCAGCCTTGGCAACGCGCTCGCGCAGTTCCCGTGCCAGCGCGCGATTGTGCGCCGCACGGGCCTGCGCCTGTTCGGAGGTGAGGTCGAGGTTGCTGGAGAGAACCGGTGCGCTCAACGCGTGCTGCCTTTCAGGTGCTTGGTGAAGAACGGCAGCACATGCGTGCGGAAGCGCTCCTTCACCCGGTTGCCGTGGTCGCCCACATAGATTTCCCAGTCGTGCGCAATGCCGAACCGGGCCAGGGTTTCGTGGATCAGTTCATCGTCCGCGCGGACGAAGTCGGTATCGCCGGTGTCGATGGCGATGCCGCTCATGCGGCGCAGTGATGGGAGATACTGCGAGGCCATGGCCACGGGCGAATTGGCTGCCCACTTGGCGATGACCAGATCATTCACCTTGCCTCCGCTGGTGCCAAGATCGGCATAGAACGGCGGCTTGGCCGGGTTGGGGGACCATGCCGTGGCGACCGCGAAGTTGCCGCGGCTCATCCAGTCCGCGGTCAACGCCTGATCGACCGACCAGCCTTCGTATTTCGGATCGGCCGACGAAGCGGGTCGCGGGATCTGGCAGCAGGGGTTCATCGCATAGAGCGCGCCGAACACGTCCGCTCGCTTCATGCCAAGCTTGAGCGTGCCGTAACCGCCCATCGAATGACCGGAAAGGCCGCGCGCGTCGCGCGAGGGGATCGTGCGGAAGTGCTTGTCAGTCCAGGTCACCAGGTCTTGCGCTATGAAGTCCTCGAAGTTCCCCACTGTCGGCGAGTTCGAATACATCGAACCGCCCCACTTGGTCATGCTGTCGGGCACGACAATGATTGCTTCCGTGCCCGAGGCCTTGAGCGCGGCATCGAAGTCGTTGCGCTCGACATACTGGTCTGCGGTCGAATTGTAGCCGTGGAGGAAGTACACCACCGGATAGCGCCGCGTCTTCGACTTGTCGTAGCTGTCCGGCAGGAACACGTAGACCGTACGGTCGGCTGAATTGCCCTCAAGATTGCCCTCTACCGCCACGCTGTGAACGGTCGTCTTTTCCATCCGGGCAAGCGCCGGATTGGCAAGGCCGACCAGGGCTGCACAGGCAATGACGGCTTTCAGGCGCATGAGTCTCTCCGCAAGATCGTTATCTTCCGCCGATCAGCGCGCTCCGATAAGTTCGCGGCCGATCAGCATCCTGCGGATTTCATTGGTTCCGGCGCCGATGTCCAGCAACTTGGCATCGCGCAGGTAGCGCTCAACCGGCCAGTCCTTGGTATAGCCCGCGCCGCCCAGCGCCTGCACGGCCTCGCCCGAGACGCGGAAGGCGTTTTCGCTGGCCAGCAGGATCGCGCCGGCAGCGTCGAAGCGCGTGGTCTGCCCGGCGTCACAGGCCTTGGCCACAGCATAGACATATGCGCGCGCCGACTGGATCGCGACGTACATGTCGGCGACCTTGGCCTGCATCAGCTGGAAGGTGCCGATCGGCTGGCCGAACTGCTTGCGCTCGCGCACATAGGGGATGACCGTGTCGAGGCAGGCCTGCATGATGCCGATCTGCATACCGGCCAGTACCACCCGCTCGTAATCAAGGCCGCTCATCAGCACGCCCACGCCGCCGTGGAGCGGACCCATCACGTTCTCTTCGGGCACGAAGCAGTCTTCGAACACCAGTTCGCAGGTGGGCGAGCCGCGCAGGCCCATCTTGTCGATCTTCTGCCCGATCGAGAAACCGGGCATGTCCTTCTCGATCAGGAAGGCGGTGATGCCCCGGCTGCCCGCTTCGGGCGACGTCTTGGCATAGACCACCAGCGTATCGGCATAAGTGCCGTTGGTGATCCAGAACTTGGTGCCATTGAGGCGGAAGCCGCCCGCGACGGGTTCCGCGCGCAGCTTCATCGAGACGACGTCAGACCCTGCGCCTGCTTCCGACATTGCAAGGCTGCCGACATGCTCGCCCGAGATCAGCTTGGGCAAGTACTTCGCCTTCTGCTCGTCGTTGCCCCAGCGGCGGATCTGGTTGACGCACAAGTTCGAGTGCGCGCCATAGGACAGCCCGACCGAGCCCGAGGCCCGGCTTACTTCTTCGACAGCAATGACGTGATCGAGATAGCCAAGGCCCAGTCCGCCGAACTCTTCCTCCACCGTGATGCCGTGCAAGCCCAGCGCACCCATCGGCTCCCACAGTTCGCGCGGGAAGCGGTCGTTGCGGTCGATCTCGGCGGCGAGCGGCGCGATCTGTTCATCGGCAAAGCGGCCCGCGGCCTCGCGGATCATCAGGGCGCTTTCGGTCAAGCCGAAATCGAAATCGGGCGTGGCGCGCATCTTGGGCATCCTCTGCAAACTTGTCGCGGCGCAGGATACCATTGCCAAACCAACGCTCAAAATTGATTTACATCGCGGTTTGTGATAGGTTTTTCCTATGATGAAGCGCGCGCATCTTCGCCAGTTCCTGGCCGTCGTCGAGACCGGCAATTTCACTCGTGCGGCCGAGCGGCTGGCAATCTCGCAGCCAACACTTTCGGCCGCGATCGCCGAACTCGAACGCCTGGCGGGCACGCGGCTTTTCCTGCGCGAGCGGCGGCAAGTGCGGTTGACCGAGGCTGGCACGCGCCTCGTGACGCATGCCCGCGCGATCGAACGGGAGTTTCGCGCCGCCGAAGCCGCCTTTGCCGAAGCGCCGCTCCCGCTCAGCCCGTTGCGCCTCGGCGTCCTGCCCTCGATCGCAACGACCATGCTTTCCGGTCTGGCGCGCCTTTTCGCAGGGCCGCAGCCGCTCGTGCTTTCGGAAGGCACCGACGCTGAACTCAGGCGCAAGCTGGGAGATGGGCAGGTGGATGCTGTCCTCACGCTGATGCGCCCTGAAGACGCTGACAGGCCCTCGGTCGCGCTGCTGGAGGAGGGTTACCGCCTGCTCATTCCCGAAGGTCACCCGCTGGCCGGTGCGACCTTGCTCCATGCCAGCGACGTCGCGGCCGAAACCATGATTGCGCGCCGCTCATGCGAAATCCTTGGCGAGACCAGTCGCTGGTTCACCCAACGCGGCGTGCGTCCGCCGTTCTTCCTGCGCTCGTCCAACGACGATCGCTGCATCGAGATGGTGCGGGCAGGCATGGGCGTGACAACCGCGCCGCAATCGCTGGCGCGTGACGGAGTTGTGGCGGTGCCGCTGGCAGACTACGATTTCCGGCGGAGCATCGGGCTCATAGCCGCGCGCGAACGGCCTGATCTTGTCGGCGAGGGTAGCGCGCTGGCCGAAGCTGCGCGAGCCGCGTTTACTTGACGGCGTAGAGCAGGCGGCCTTCGCCCAGCCGCTCCAGCACGCCGCCGATGTCGCTGTTCGAGAACGCGAAGCAGCCCTGGCTCCGACCGATGCGGCCTTGCGTCTCGGCCATGTCCTCGCTGACATAGCTCGCTGCGTGGATCACGATGCCGCGCTCGAGCGCCGCACTGTTGGCGTCCTCCAGCCCGATCAGTCGGCGTGAACGGCCATGCTTGCCGTAGTAGGTCACGCCGGTGAGAAAGGCGCCGGGGCTCGACGCGTTGGAGCCATAGGCGTTGGAAAACCGCTGCACCCAGCCACTGTTGGCCGGATCGGACCCGCTGCCATGAGAGACGAGGTGCGAGGAGACGAGCTTGCCGCCCGCGACGTCGACGAGATGAAAGCGAGCCTCGCGCGAGGCCTTGCCGAAATCTACCAGCCCGACGAGATCGCGATGGCGGATATGCGCGCCATGCGCATCCAGCGCGGCAATCGCACGTTGCACCAGCAAGGGCGGCGTCGGCCGTGCGAACGGCGAGACTTCCGGCTCTTTCAAAGGAGTTACAGCCATCGCCGGCTGGCCCGAAACGGCCATGCTGCCCAGCGTTGCAACCATGGCGCCCAAAAATTGGCGCCGATCAGGAACCATTATGCGAGACCCCGGTTATCGTCCATTGGGCCTCAAATTGTATGCAGCGCGTCACACCTGCAAGGGGCGTGGCCCAGCCTTGCGACGAGTCGTGCATGACCCGCCACCTGCTGAGCCACTTCGCTAACTCAGATTGACCGCGTCAGGCGCAGCGCTTTCGGACTGCGGAAGTTCGAGGACGAAACCCAGTCCAGCGCAGCGTCCACCCGAGTGAACTCTGGCACAACTTTCAACAGCTCCTCATAGGCAATCTGCGTCGCCAGCCGCCCGATCATCGCGCCGAGGCAGGCGTGAACGCCGCCGCCAAACCCGAGATGGCGCTTGGCCTTGCGCGTGATGTCATAGACATCGGGATTGTCGAACATCCGCTCGTCGCGATTTGCCGAGCCATAGGCGAGGATCACCGCGTCGCCCGCTTTCATCACCTGCCCATGCAGTTCCACGTCCCGCGTCAGCGTCCGCTTGAAACGCTGGGCCGAAGTGTTGAACCGCAGCGATTCCTCGATCGCGTCGGGGATCAGCGAGGGATCTGTGACCAGAGCCCGCCGCGCCTCCGGGTAATCCGCAAGGTTCAGCCCAAACATGGCCATGAAGCCAGAAAGGCTCTCGATCCCGGCCATGATCAGCGTCGTGACGGTAAGCTGCACTTCCTTGTCGAGCAGCTTCTCGCCATCGATCTCGGCAGTGATGAAGTTCGACAGCAGATCGTCGCCCGGATTGGCCTTGCGCGCCGCCACCAGCTTCTCGGCATAGTCCGCCATCCAGTGGAACGCCGCAAGGTGTTCGGGGCTCTTCTGGCGGGTCACCGGGTCGGTCTGGACCATCAGCACCGCATTGTGGCGCACCAGATCGGCGTTCTCCTCGGGCAGAGCGAAGAGATAGAACAACAGGTCGACCGTCAGCTTCGAGGTGTAGTCCCCGACAAGGTCGAACACCGGCTTGTCCGCAATCTCGGCGAGGTGCGCGCGAGCCGCCGCCCGCGCCGGTTCGACGATGTGCTCCAGCGCCCGCTTGGTCACGGCCGACTGGATCAGCGCCCGCAGCCGGTCATGCCGCGGCGGATCGCTTGACCCGAGCGTCGATCCCGCGCGCCCCGGGAATTCGTCGACCAGGTTGCCTTTCGCCGATGAATAGGTGCGCCAGTCCTGCAGGGCACCCAGCACGTCGGCATAGCGTGACAGCACCCATTTGCCGGCCTCCTCGGACCAGAAGCAGGGAAATTCATCGCGCAGAATCTTGTAGGTGGGGAATGGATCGGCATCGATGGCCGGGGAATAGGGATCGAAGCGGAACGCAGCACGCTCGAGCACGGTTGCCATGGCAAGTCTCCTCTCTTGCCGCTGATGATGCCCGGTCGCCGCGCGGCAGGCGACGCAGCCTCCGCGCAAATTCTTGCACTTTCCGCGCAACCTGCAACACTGTCATCCATGCAGGCAAAGAGCTTCAGTCGCTACACGCTCTACGGCGAACAGGGCATTTCCGTGCCCTCGGAGTTCGTCCACCTGGAACGCATTCGGGATCGCGCCACTCTGCATGAATGGACAATCGAGCCGCACGCGCATCCTCAAATGCTGCAACTCCTGCTGCTTCAGTCCGGCGGCGTCACGCTTTATGGCGAAGAGTCTGCGCAGCGGTTGGAGGCGCCCGCGCAGGTAATCGTGCCGCCGTCCTGCGTTCACGCCTTCCGGTTCGATGCAGGGGCAGAAGGGTGGGTGCTGTCGCTCGCCTCTGATCTCGCCAACGACCCGCGTCTGGTTGGCCTCCTGGCTGACCTGCGGCAGATCGGCGGATCGGCCGTTGCCGCATCGCTGCGCGCCCAGCCGCAAACCATCGAACGCCTCGCTTGGCTGCTCGCGGACCTGTCGCAGCAACTCGGGCAGGGTGACGTCGTGGGACCGGCGGTGCTGGCGCAGGTCGCGCTAGTGCTCGCCAGCGCGGCGCAGGCAGCCACGCACAAGCAAGCCTCTCACAGCGCAAACGGCCACGAACCGCTCGTCGCCCGTTTCCGCAGCCTGGTCGAACAGCGCTATCGCGATCACCTGTCCGTCGGGCAGTACGCCGTCATGCTCGGCACGACGGCCTCGACATTGACCCGCGCCACCCGCCTGCTCACAGGCAAGGCCCCGGCCGAGATCTTGCACGATCGCCTGATTCTCGAGGCCCGTCGCAATCTTGCCTTCTCAGGCGCAAGCGTCGCCCAGATTGCCTATGCCCTTGGCTTTGCCGATCCGGCATACTTCGCCCGCTTCTTCAAGGCGCGGACCGGCCAGACTGCCGGCGCGTTCCGCAGGGAGAGAGCGTGGAATTCGCCGCCAACGGCTTGACGCAATCGGCCTGCAATCCGGCGCAGGCCACTTGTCTATCGAAATAGTTGAGTTATCTCTGAAGCTGTCGGGACGTAGACCGAGTCGACCGGCTTTCCGCTTCAGGAGACAGCACCATGACTCAACAACGCTCGCTATCCGCGGGGCAGGACCCGCTGATCCTTACCGTTCCGGGCCTCGGCAACAGCGGCCCCGGCCATTGGCAATCGCAGTGGGAGCAGGATCTGCCCGATTGCGAGCGCATCGACCTTGGCCTGTGGGACGATCCGCATCGCAATACCTGGGTCAACAAGATCAACCTCGCCGTGCACAAGGCGGATCGACCGGTCGTGCTCGTCGCACACAGCCTCGGCTGCCTGGCGGTGGCGTGGTGGGCAGAGTTCGAAAAGCCTGCTGATGGCAAGGTGCTGGGCGCTTTGCTCGTTGCTCCGCCCGATGTCGAAGTGCGCCCGATCGATCGACGCCTGACCCGCTTTGCGCCGTTCCCGCATGGAGAGCTGCCGTTCCCGTCGATCTTGGTCGCCAGCCGCAACGATCCCTACATGGGCATCGGGCAGGCCCGGCAGCTGGCGCGCACTTGGGGCAGCAATTTTGTCGACGCCGGGGAAACCGGGCATCTCAACGCGGAATCCGAACTGGGCGAATGGACTTTTGGCAAGTTGCTGTTGAACCAGCTTTTGCCAAAGCCCGTCGCCTTCGACAGCCGCGTCCCGCTTGGCGCCTTCCAGCCCGATCGCGCCTTGCGCCGCCTCGGGGCCTGACGTCAGGCGGGTCCGGCTACGGGCCCGTTCCGGTCAATCCTGAAGGCATAGCCGGGGCCTTCCCATGAAAATCCGGGCGTCCGGGGCCATTCCCAGTCGCCCGGATGCATGGGAGCACCGTCCAGCCGTCGCCATTCGCCGTCCTGCGCAAAGCGCGCGAACTCCGCCAGCCGCGCCGCGCGCCACGCTGCCAGTTTGAACGCGTGGGCTTCCAGATCGGTGTCCCGGCCTTCCCAGTCGATCCAAGTGATCGGATTGTCCTGGGCATAAGCGTTGTTGTTGCCGTGCTGGCTGCGGCCGAACTCGTCCCCGGCAGTCAGCATGATCGTACCGGTGGAAACGAACAGCGTGCCGAGCATGGCGCGGGCAAAGGCAGCCCGCCTTGCAAGGACTTCCGGATCGTCGGTCATGCCCTCTGCGCCGTTGTTCCAGCTGAAGTTTTCGCCGTGGCCGTCACGATTGTCCTCGCCGTTGGCCCGGTTGTGGCGGTGCTCGTAGGCGAGGGTGTCAGCCAGCGTGAAGCCATCGTGCGCGGCAAGGAAGTTCACCGAGCGGCAGTCCTTCCCGAAAAGGTCTGCCGAGCCGGCGATCCGCGTAGCCAGCACGTCAACGCCGGCATCGCCCTTCCAGAACCGCCGCACGTCATCGCGATACCTGTCGTTCCATTCGAGCCAGCCCGCCGGGAAATTCCCCAGTTGATACCCGCCCGGCCCGACGTCCCAAGGCTCGGCAATCATCATCCGGTCGGCCAACAGCGGATCGGCTGCAATCTCGGCAAAGATCGGTGCGTCACTCGCAAAGCCGGGGCTGCGTGCAAGGATCGGGGCGAGGTCGAAGCGGAAGCCGTCAACGCCGCAATGGCGGACAAAGTGCCGCAGCGTATCGAGCGCCAGTTGCCGCACGGCGGCATTGCTGAAGTCGAGCGTGTTGCCGCAGCCGGTGTCGTTGATCAGGCTGCCGTCAGGAGCTTTGGCATAGGCCGCGTCGTCCAGCCCGCGTAGCGACAGGACCGGGCCCAGCACATCGGATTCGCCGCTGTGGTTGAGCACGATGTCGAGGATCACGCCGATCCCTGCGGCGCGCAGTGCCGCCACGGCATCGCGCAGTTCCAAAACGCCGCCGGGGCACAGGCGCGGGTCCAGCGCCATCATCGCTACCGGGTTGTAGCCCCAGGCATTGCTCAGGCCGAGAGGGGGCAGGTGCCGTTCGTCGATCCACGCGACGACCGGCATGAGTTCCACGGCGGAAACGTGGAGGCGCTTGAGATGGGCGATAACCGCCGGATGGGCGAGCGCGGCGACGGTGCCGCGCAGGGCCTCCGGCACATCAGGATGCAGCTTGGTAAAGCCGCGCACGTTGAGTTCGTAGATCAGGCCGCCGTGCCGGAACCGCGGTGGGGCAGGGGAGACAGGCTCGTGAAGGCCAACCACCGCCTTGGGCACAATCGCCGCCGTATCCGCGCCGTAAGCGGGCAAACTGGCATCGAAAATGAACGGCTGGTCGAGCTCCATGGCGTAAGGATCGACCAGCAGCTTGGCCGGATCGAACCATAGTCCCGCCGCCGGATTCCAATCTCCCGAAGCGCGGAAGCCATAGCGGCTGCCGCGCAATTCACCGGGCAGTTCGACCGTCCAGTTCGCGCCCACGCGCGTCATCGCCACGTGCTGTTCGGCGTCGCCATCAAACAGGCAAAGCGTCAGAGCTTCGGCATGGGGCGAGCGGACGGTGAAGCGGGTCTTGCCGTCCGTTATCTCGACCCCCGGCTTCACGTCACCACGTCTGGCGCGGTCCGTCCGGTGTGCCGCGCAATCCCGGCGATGGCATCGGCGGCCGCGATCAGGTCGGCCAGCATGTCCGGTGTTTCGCGGTCCAGATCGCCGCCGACCGGTTCATAGCGTTCGAGATAGACGCGCAAGGTCGCGCCTTCGGTGCCGGTGCCGGAGAGGCGGAAGACTACGCGCGAGCCGCCCGCGAACATCACGCGGACGCCTTGATTGCTGCTTGTCGAACCGTCGACGGGGTCAAGGTAAGAGAAGTTGTCGGCCTTGGCGACTTCGAGCGATCCGAAGGTCTGGCCGGGAAGGCGGTCGAGTGCAGCCTTGAGTTCCGCCATCAGCGCATCCGCCTTGTCGGTCGGCAGCGCTTCGTAATCGTGGCGGGCGTAATAGTTGCGGCCGAACTTGGTCCAGTGCTCGCGGGCCAGCTGGTCGACGCTGATCTTGCGGACGGCGAGAATGTTGAGCCAAAGCAGCACGGCCCACAGGCCGTCCTTCTCGCGCACGTGATCGCTGCCGGTCCCGGCGCTTTCCTCGCCGCAGATCGTCGCCATGCCGGCATCGAGCAGGTTGCCGAAGAACTTCCACCCGGTCGGCGTCTCGAAGCAGGGCAGGCCAAGCGCTTCGGCCACGCGATCCGCAGCCGCGCTGGTCGGCATCGAGCGGGCAATGCCCTTGAGGCCCGCAGCATAGCCTGGCGCGAGGTGCGCGTTCGCCGCCAGCATGGCAAGGCTGTCCGAGGGCGTGATGAAGCGATGCCGTCCGACGATCAGGTTACGGTCGCCATCGCCGTCCGATGCCGCGCCGAAGTCCGGGGCGTCAGTGCCGAACATCGTCTCGAACAACTCATGTGCGTGGACCATGTTGGGGTCGGGGTGGTGTCCGCCAAAGTCCTCGAGCGGAACGCCATTGCGCACCGTGCCCTTGGGAAAACCCACGCGGTTCTCGAGGATTTCGGTGGCATAGGGGCCGGTCACCGCGCTCATTGCATCGAACGCCATGGTGAAACCGGCGGCGACGTTGGCGCGGATGGCGTCGAAATCGAACAGCGCTTCCATCAGCTCGGCATAGTCGGCCACGGAGTCGATCACTTCGACGGTGAGGCTTCCGACCTGTGTGCTGCCCAGCGTGTCGAGATCGACATCGGGCGCATCGACGGTCAGCCAGCGGTCGATGGTCTGGGTGCGGGCGTAGATCGCCTCCGTCACGCCTTCGGGCGCTGGGCCGCCGTTGGCGATGTTGTACTTGATGCCGAAGTCCTCGTCCGGCCCGCCGGGATTGTGGCTGGCCGAAAGGATCAGGCCACCGCTCGCGCCGTACTTGCGGATGACGTTCGAGGCGGCGGGGGTGGAGAGGATGCCGCCTTGGCCGACCAGCACCTTGCCATACCCGTTGGCCGCGGCGATGCGGATCGCCTGCTGGATCACCGTGCGATTGTGGAAGCGACCGTCGCCGCCAAGGACCAGCGTGCTGGCGGGCTCGCGCTCGACCACGTCGAACACTGCCTGAATGAAGTTCTCGGCGTAGTTAGCCTGCTGGAAAACCTTGACTTTCTTGCGCAGGCCGGAAGTGCCGGGCTTCTGGCCGGAATAGGGCGTCGACGGTACGGTACGGGTCATTGGTCCTCCGCGATGAGGGCGGCGTAGAGATCCGCATAGGCCTTGCCCGAGCGGTTCCACGAGAAGTCGGTCTTCATGCCGGCGCGCTGCATGGCACGCCAGGTATCGCCTTGCCAATAGAGCGTTACGGCACGGCTGATCGCATCGGCAAGGCTGGCATAGCTGACGCCGTCGAACTGCACCCCCGTCGCCACGCCGCCCATCACCGCCGCCAGATTTGCGTCGATCACGGTGTCCGCCAGCCCCCCGGTCCGCGCCACCACCGGCACGCAGCCATAGGCAAGGCCATAGAGTTGCGTGAGGCCGCAAGGCTCGAAGCGCGAGGGGACGAGGATCGCATCGCCGCCTCCCTGCATCCGATGCGAAAGGCCCTCGTCATAGCCGATGCGGACGCCCACCTTGCCGGGGTGGCGCATCGCTGCGGCGTGGAATGCGTTCTCCATCGCCTTGTCTCCCGAGCCGAGCAGGGCGAGCCGACCGCCGATGCCGACGAGGTGGTCGATGCACTCCAACAGGACGTCGATGCCCTTCTGCCAGGTGAGGCGAGTGATGACGACGAAGAGGGGGCCATCACCCTCATCGAGTCCGAACTCTGCCTCCAGCGCGCGCTTGTTAGTTACCCGTTTGCCTATGGAGAGTTGCCCGAATGCCTTCGAGAGTTGGATATCGGTTGCCGGGTTCCATTGCGCGGTGTCGATGCCGTTGACGATGCCCCGCACACGGTCGCCCCGACTTGTTATAAGTCCTTCCAATCCCATGCCAAATTGGGGTGTGCGGATCTCGCGCGCATAAGTCGGGCTGACCGTGGTGATCATGCTTGCGGCCTCAAGCCCGGCTTTGAGGAAGCCGACGCCGCCGTGGTATTCGACCCCGTCCATCGCCCATGCATGCGGGGGCAGACCGAGCGCCGGGAACACGTCCGCGCCGTAGTGTCCCTGGAACGCCATGTTGTGAATGGTCATCACCGATGGCACGCGCATGCCGCTTTCGGGCGGGGAAAAACGCAGGTATGCCAATGCCATGGCGGCCTGCCAGTCATGCGCGTGGACTAGGGCGAACGTCCGTCCCCTGACCGCGCCGCCGCCAACGTCCGCCGCTGCGCGCCCAAACGCCGCGAAGCGCCGCCAGTTGTCCGCCCAGTCACGCCCTGAGGAGTCGACGTAAGGATTGCCCTCGCGCTGGAAAAACGCCGGTGCATCAAGGACTAACAGGGGGTGGCCGTCGATCTTGCCGCTAACCAGCCGCGCCCTTTCGCCCAAAAGGCTGTCCCAGACGTGAAGCGCGCGGGGGCGGGAGAGCGCCTTCATCACCGCCGGATAGCCGGGCAGAAATGTCGTCATTTCAACGCCATGCGGCGCAACCGCCGCAGGCAGCGCTCCCGCCACATCAGCAAGGCCGCCGGTCTTGACCAGCGGCACCGCTTCCGAGGCGACGGACAGGACCCTGATCGTCATGCCAGCCGGTCGATCATCCGCTTGGTGATAAGGCACACCCCGCTTTCGGAGCGGCGGAAGCGGCGGGCATCGAGTTCCGGATCTTCGCCGACGACGAGGCCTTCGGGAATGCGCACGCCGGAATCGAGGATCACGCGGCTGAGCCGGGCGCCGCGCCCGATGTTGCAATAGGGCAGGATCACTGCTTCCTCGCATGAGGAGAACGAGCCCATTTTTACGCCTGTAAACAACAGGCTGCGTTTCGCGATGGCGCCCGAGACGATGCAATCCTGGCTGATCAGCGAGGAGATCGCCATGCCCCGACGGCCGTCTTCGTCATGCACGAACTTGGCCGGCGCGGCGATGATCTGGTCGGTCCAGATCGGCCAGTCACGATCGTACATGTTGAGCTTGGGCACGGTGTCGGTGAGATCGAGATTGGCTTCGAAATAGGCGTCGATCGTGCCGACATCGCGCCAGTATTCCTCGATTTCCTCGGCCGCGCGGATGCAGGAATTGGTGAAGCGATGCGCCACCGCCTTACCGTTCTTCACGATCTTGGGGATGATGTCGTTACCGAAATCGCGGCTCGAATTCGGGTCGTCAGCGTCTTCCTGCAGCATCTGGAACAGGAACTTCGTCTCGAAAACGTAGATGCCCATCGAGGCCAGCGCCATGCCTTCGTTGCCGGGAATGCCCGGAGGATCGGCAGGCTTTTCAATGAAATCGGTGATCGTGTCGGCCTTGTCGACCGCCATGACGCCGAAGCCGGTGGCCTCCATGCGCGGCACGACCAGGCAGCCGATGGTGACGTCCGCGCCGCTCTCCACGTGCTGGCGGAGCATCAGCTCGTAATCCATCTTGTAGATATGATCGCCCGCGAGGATGACCATGTACTTCGGCGCGTAGGAAGCGATGATGTCGATGTTCTGGAACACCGCATCGGCGGTGCCTTCGTACCAGTGATCTTCCGAAACGCGCTGCGAGGCGGGCAGAATGTCGAAGCTCTCGTTGCGTTCCGGGCGCATGAAGTTCCACGCGCGCTGCATGTGGCGGATCAGCGAATGCGCCTTGTACTGCGTGGCGACCCCGATGCGGCGGATGCCCGAGTTGATCGCGTTCGATAGCGCGAAGTCGATGATGCGCGACTTGCCGCCGAAGTAGACTGCGGGTTTGGCGCGGTTGTCGGTCAGTTCCTTGAGGCGGCTGCCACGGCCCCCGGCAAGGACGTAGGCCATCGCATCGCGGGCCAGTGGCTGAGAGTAAGTTTCGCGCATCCCCTAATCTCCGTTCTTATCCTTGAAATTCGAGTATCAACGTGGCCAGCGGCGGCAGGACCACGAAAGCCGCCCCGCCTTCCGCGTTTACTTGGCCAAGATTGCCGATGCCGCTGCCACCGTAGTCCTGCGCATCGCTGTTGAGCACTTCGCGCCATTCGCCGTCATGCGGCAGCGGCAGGCGATAGTGATCGTGCACCTGCGGCGTCATGTTGCTGATGACGGCCACCGGTTTCGCTCCCGGTGCCTTGCGCAACCAGGCGAAGACCGACCCTTGAGCATCGTCGACGACCAGCCATTCGAAGCCCTCCTGCTCGCAATCGCGCGCGTGCAGGGCAGGGCGGGTGGTATAGACCCGGTTGAGATCGCGGACCCAGCGGCGGACGCCTTCGTGGGCCGGGGCATCGAGCAGGTCCCAGTCAAGCGAGCGGGCCTCGCTCCATTCACGACGCTGGGCGAATTCCTGACCCATGAACAGCAGTTTCTTGCCGGGGTAACCCCACATCATGCCATAGTAGGCGCGCAGGTTGGCGAACTTCTGCCAGTCGTCGCCGCTCATCTTGTTCAGGAGCGAACCCTTGCCATGGACGACTTCGTCATGGCTGAGCGGAAGGACGAAGTTCTCGCTGAAGGCGTAGGTCAGTCCGAAGGTGATCTCGTTGTGGTGGTACTGCCGATGGATCGGGTCACGCGCCATGTACTGCAGCGTATCGTGCATGAAGCCCATGTTCCACTTGAAGCCGAAGCCGAGGTGCTCGCGCGGGGCTTCGTCGAACGCTGGCTTGCTGACGCCGGGCCATGAGGTTGATTCCTCGGCAATCGTCAGGAAGCCGGCGTGGCTGGCATAGACGGCGCGGTTCATCGCCTTGAGGAATTCGACCGCTTCCCAATTCTCGCGCCCGCCTTCGGCGTTGGGGATCCATTCGCCCGCCTTGCGTGAGTAGTCACGGTAGAGCATCGAGGCGACGGCATCGACGCGCAACCCGTCAACGTGGTAGCGCTCGGCCCAGAACAGCGCGTTGTTCACCAGGAAGCTGACCACTTCGCGGCGGCCGAAGTTGTAGATCAGCGTGTTCCAGTCAGGATGAAAGCCGAGGCGCGGATCTTCATGTTCGTAGAGCGCGGTGCCGTCGAAGCGGACGAGTCCGTGTTCGTCGGTGGGGAAGTGCGCGGGCACCCAGTCGATCAGGACAGAGATGCCGGCGCGGTGCGCGCCGTCTACGAAGCGCGCGAAGCCTTCGGGCGGGCCGAAGCGCGCGCTGGGAGCGTAGAGGCCGGTGGTCTGATACCCCCATGATGGATCGTAGGGGTGTTCGGAGACGGGCAGGAATTCAATGTGGGTGAAGCCCATTTCCGCGACATAGGGGATCAGCCGGTCGGCCAATTCGTCCCAGGTGTAGAAGCCCTCGTCATGCGGCTTCTGCCATGAGCCGGGGTGGACTTCGTAGATCGACATCGGCTGGCGGCGGGCATCGACGCTGGCCCAGTGGGCGCGATGTTCGGCATCGCCCCAGTCCATCTTGACCGGGTGTGCGGTGATCGAGGCGGTGCTGGGCCGAAATTCGGCGGCCTGCGCGAAAGGATCGGCTTTCAGCGGCAGGACTTTTCCGTCCGCGCCGACGATGTGGTACTTGTAGGCACGGTGTTCGCCGATGTCTGGGATGAACACTTCCCACACGCCGATGTCCACGCGGCGGCGCATCGGGTGGCGGCGCGCGTCCCAATCGTTGAAATCACCGACCACGCTGACGACTTGCGCATTGGGTGCCCAGACCGCGAAGTGGACGCCGGAGACGCCCTCATGCTCGATCAGGTGTGCGCCCAGCTTGTCGAACAGGCGGTGGTGCGTGCCCTCGGCAATCAGAAAGTCGTCGAGGGGCCCGAGGACCGGGCCGAACGAGTAAGGATCGGTCACCAGCCACTCGTGGGTGCCGGCCTTGCAGGCATAGCGCACCGGCTGGCGCGGGCCCTTGACCTTACCTTCGAACAGGCCGCGACCGTCAACGCGCGTCAGCTTGCCGAGCTTCTTGCCATCAAGCGACCATGCCACCGCTTCCTCGGCACCGGGCAGGACTGCGCGGGCGAACGCGCCTTCAGGCCCTTCGTGAATGCCGAGAAGCGAGAAAGGATCGGCGTGCGTCCCGTCAAGCAGGGCATCGATGGCGCTCGCCGGTGGCTTCATGCTGGCTTTGAGACCCCCCAGATATCGCGGGCATATTCGCCGATCGTGCGATCGGACGAGAACCAGCCTACGTTGGCAATGTTGCGGATTGCCGAAGCGCGCCAGGCTGCCTGCTGTTCCCAGCGGCGATCGATGTTGCGCTGCGCGGCGTGGTAGCTGTCGAAGTCGGCCGCGACCATGAACCAGTCGTGATCGTAGATGCCGCCCATCAGCCCGGCATAGCGCTGCGGATCGTCGGGCGAAAACACACCCGTGGCGATCGCCGCGATGGCCTGCTGCAACTCGCGCGAGGCTTCGATGACTTCGCGCGGGTTGTAGCCCTGCGCGCGCTTGTCCTCGACCTCTTGCGCGGTGAGACCGAAGATTTCGATGTTGGGATCGCCGACGCGGTCCTTGATTTCGATGTTCGCGCCATCGAGCGTGCCGATGGTCAGCGCACCGTTGAGCGCAAACTTCATGTTGCCGGTGCCAGACGCTTCCATGCCGGCGGTGGAGATCTGTTCGGACAGATCGGCGGCCGGGATGATCTTCTCGGCGAGGCTGACGTTGTAGTTCGGCACGAACACGACCTTCAGCAAGCCGCCGACCGAAGGATCGGAATTGACACGGCGGGCGATGTCGTTGGCCAGTTTGATGACGAGCTTGGCGTTGTGATAGCTTGAAGCCGCCTTGCCGCCGAAGATCTTCACGCGCGGCACCCAGTCACGCTCGGGGTGGCTGCGGATCTGGTCGTATAGGGCGACTGTCTCGATCAGGTTGAGCAGCTGGCGCTTGTATTCGTGGATGCGCTTGATCTGGACGTCGAACAGGGCGTCAGGATCGAGGCGGACGCCCATCAGGTCCTTGATGTGCTTGGCCAGCGCAATCTTGTTGCTGCGCTTGACCTCGGCAACGCGCTCGCCAAGCGCGGCATCGTCAGCCAGGGCATTAAGATCGGAGAGCTTTTCGGCATCGTCAAGGAAGGCCGGGCCGATCGCGTCCTTGAGGACCGAGGTGAGGCCCGGGTTGCACTGCTGCAGCCAGCGGCGTGGGGTGACGCCGTTGGTCTTGTTGTTGATGCGGGTGGGATAAAGCTTGTGCAGATCTGAGAAGACGGTGGTCTTCATCAGGTCGGTATGCAGCGCGGCCACCCCGTTGACGCTGTGCGCGCCGGTGAAGGCGAGGTTGGCCATGCGGACGCGACGCTCGCCACCCTCGTCAATCAAACTGATCGCGGCGATGGCTGCATCGTCCATCCCGGCCTTGCGCGCTTCCCGCAAGACGCGGCTGTTGATCGCGTAGACGATCTGCATGTGGCGCGGCAGCAGGCGTTCGAACAGCGGCAGCGGCCAGGATTCGAGCGCTTCGGGCAGGAGCGTGTGGTTGGTGTAGGCAACGGTGGCCTTGGTAACTTCCCACGCTTCGCTGAACTCGAGCCCGTGGACGTCGACCATCAGGCGCATGAGTTCGGCGACGGCAACCGCAGGGTGCGTGTCGTTCAGCTGGATCGCGGCCTTCTCGGGCAGGGTGCGGATGTCGCCATGATATTGGACATGGCGGCGCACGATGTCCTGGATCGAGGCGGAGGTGAAGAAGTACTCCTGCCGCAGACGCAGTTCCTGGCCGGCGGGCGTGGAGTCAGCGGGGTAGAGCACGCGCACGAGGCTGTCGGCACGGACCTGTTCAGCAAGGGCGCCGAAATGGTCGCCGGCGTTGAAGGCATCGAGCCGCAGGGGATCGAAGGCGTGGGCGGTCCACAGGCGCAGGGTGTTGACGCGCTTGCCGCGCCAGCCCACGACCGGCGTGTCGACCGCGCTGGCTTCGACCTTTTCAGCCGGGAGCCATTGGACGGCATCGCCATTGGCAACGACTTCGCCACCGAAGCCGATGATGTAGGCGCTTTCGCGGCGGTCGAATTCCCACGGGTTGCCGTGGCTGAGCCAGGTTTCCGGCAGTTCGACCTGCCAGCCATCGTCGATCCGCTGGCGGAACATGCCGTTCACGTAGCGGATGCCGTAGCCGTAAGCAGGGATGTCGAGGCTGGCGAGGCTCTCCATGAAGCAGGCGGCGAGACGGCCGAGACCGCCGTTGCCGAGCGCTGCGTCAGGTTCGAGGTTCTCGAGCGCCGAGAGGTCGAACCCGTGATCGCGCAGGGCTTTTTCCATTTCCCGCGTCAGGCCCATGTTCGACAGGGCATCGCGCAGCAGGCGGCCGATCAGGAATTCGAGGCTGAGGTAGTAGACCCGCTTGCCGCCCTGCTCATAGGTCTTGCGCGTGGAATCCATCCACTGGTCGATGATGGCATCGCGAAGGGTCAGGACAGTCGCGGTGTACCAGTCATGCGGCTTGGCGGCGCGTTCATCCTTGCCGACGCGGTGGCGCAGCACGTCGATGATCTTTGCGTCGATCTCGCTTGCGCCTGATTGTTTCATGATGCTCATCGCACAAGTCCCACCCTGATTGACGCCAGATGCGCGCTGCTGAGGACAGCGAGCGCCCGGCGTCTGTTGTACCGACCTGTCAGGACAGCGTGCCGCGCTCCACCTTGCCGCGGAGGATGACTGTCGCAGCGCCTTGCATCACACTCTCGAGCAGGACGGTAGGCGAGGCTTGGGCGCAAGGGCAAGCGTGGAGTGTGAGCCAAGTCAGTCATGGCAGAAATCCGTCGCCCCCCATGCACGTTTCGATGGGGCTAGTACGTGTTCTGCCTCGCTTTGTCGGTCAGAATACGTCTGCGCTTCAGAGCATGCGGCGCAAGACATTGTCCTTGATGACAAAATGATGATGAAGCGCCGCCGCAATATGCAGAATCACAAGGCCTGCCATCAGGAACCCAAGAACTTCGTGCCCTTCATGCGCAGCTTCGGCGAGGGCCGAACCCTTGGCAACCGGAAGCTTCGGCCAATCAAACAGGCCATAGATCGAAAGGGGATATTTGCCGGCCGAGGAAAAGATCCATCCGGTGAGCGGCACGACGATCATCAGGACGTAAAGTGCACCGTGCGTCAGGCGCGCCACGTTCTGTTGGAGCTTGCCCATCGTTGCGGGCCATGCCGGCATGGTCCAGGTAAAGCGCCAGCCGAGGCGGGCGAGCGACAGAAACAGAATCAGGATGCCGGTGGCCTTGTGTGCGGGGAAGGGCTGCCAGATATCTTCGATGGCCTCGCCCAAGATTCCGGTCAGGATATTGAACAGAACCAATGCTGCAATGCCGGCATGAAACAGGCGCGCAACTGCATTGTACCGGATGAAATCGTGCGTGCCAGATATCGTGGCCATGACCATTCCCCTCGACTTGAACTGGCTCCAGGATAGTGCGCAGATCTTCGCTCGTCACGTATCCGATTGTCGCAGGCTCTAACGCGTAGGGGCTTGTCAAAATATGACAGATGTCAAGTAATGGGATGCGGCAAATGACGTATGCCTGTTCGCCACTGCAAAAAATATGGTGTCGGCAGAAACCATAGTCCGTGAGGGAACATGCCAACGCCGCGTCTCACCCAAGTCGAGCCCGCTGTCGTCCACAAGATGGCGTCCGTCCTTAAGTGCCAGAAGCCGGAAGTGATCCAGAACCATTTCGGCATCGGGCTCAACACGTGGGTGAAGCTGCGCGAGGGCAAGGCCATCCGCCACTCCGTAGCGGTGCGCCTGTTGCAGCGCTTGCAGCGAGACCAGCTGATCTGACTGCACGGTTCGCCCTCCAAGGCGTCGCCTTACGGGGCTTGAGTTAAAGCTAGTTGCAGTGCACAATCGCCGCGTGCCTCAGACAACAACACAGGCACGCGGGGTCATTGAAATGCAAACTTCCCGGCGCGGCGGGAGCAGACAAGGGGCACAGGCGGGTCGACGGCCGCCCCGGCAGTCGCGAGTGGAAAAGCAGGATCAGGTGGCGGAGCTTCGTGCGCGCCTCGCCGCGGCGGAAGCTGCGAACGAGGCGAAAAGCCGGTTTCTTGCCAATGTCAGCCACGAAATCAGATCTCCACTCAATGCGATCTATGGCTATGCCCAGCTTGTGGAACGGGGCGCACAGGTCGATCCGTTGGCGGCTGCGCGTGTCATTCGCCGCAGCGCCGAACATCTGACAAACCTCGTCGAGGGCCTGCTCGATATTGCCTCGGTTGAACAGGGCGTGGTCCGGGTCGATAACGGCGTCATCCGGCTCGGAGCTCTGGTCGAGCAGGTAGCCGAGATGTTTGCGCCGCTGGCGGCGCATAAGGGGCTGTCGTTCGTCTGCAGCATACAGGGCCGGTTGCCCGAGTTCGTGCGGCTTGATGAACGGCGCGTGCGCCAGGCACTGATCAACCTGGTATCGAACGCGGTAAAGTTCACGCAGCGTGGGGAAATCCGGCTTGTGCTGCGATGGTCCGGCCAGATTGCCACGATCGAAGTTCACGACACCGGTCCCGGCATCGCGCTCGAGCGGCAGGAGCAGATCTTTGCACCTTACGAGCGCGCTGATGCTGCATCCGAGGCAGAGAGGACAGGGGCAGGCCTTGGTCTTGCCATAACGCGCGCTGTCGTGAGCATGCTGGGCGGCGACCTCAAGCTGGAAAGTGCGGTTGGCCGCGGCAGCTGCTTCTCGATCAAGCTTATGGCGCCGCAGGTTTCGGGCATGGTCGATCATGCGGCCGACAAGGTTCGCCCGACCGGCTACAGGGGGGACCGGCGCGCGATCCTGCTGGTCGACGATGACGCTGATCACCTTTGTGTCTTGCGGACCGTTCTTGCCGAGGCCGGCTTCGACGTTTCAGAGGCGGGCGATGGAGCCACGGCGCTGGCATTGGCTGATGCGCAAGCTTTCGACGCCGTGATATGCGATGTCAGCATGCCCGGCATGTCGGGCTGGGATGTCGCCGAACGTCTGCGCGCCAGCTGCGGGCGCGATCTCAAGATACTGATGTTGTCGGCCAATGCGTTCGAGCGCCACGGACTCTCCGGTCAGCAGGCCAGCCACGATGCGTTCCTGCTCAAGCCAGTGGATCTGGGGTCGCTTCTCGACGCATTGGGGCGCCATCTTCAGCTGGAATGGATCCTGCCCGAAGCGCGGGAGGGTGACACTGCCGCGCGTGACCGCGTCGAGGTTTCTGCCGCCACGCGTGAACACGTCGAGAAGTTGAAGGCGCTGGTCCAGATCGGCCACGTCAGGGCGCTCGAAGGAGAGATCAAGGCATTGGCAGCCGCTGATCCGGCTGCAGACAAGCTTGCCGTGCGCCTGTTCGATCATCTCGACCGCTTTGATCTCGCCGGGATCGGAAGGATACTGGAGGACCTGCCCGATGAGTGGCGATAACTTGCGTCGTGATACGGTTCTGGTCGTCGATGACGAGCCGGATTCGCTCCGCTTCCTGACCGACGCACTCGAAGGTGCGGGCATCACCGTGCTCGTCGCCATATCGGGTGCGGCCGCGCTGGACCTGCTGGAGCATGTCGTGCCGGACCTCATCCTGATGGATGCGGTGATGCCGGGTATCGACGGCTTTGCAGCAACCAGGCAGATCAAGGCACGCTCGCAACTTGCGCACGTGCCGGTGATGTTCATGACCGGGCTTACCGAAAGCGAGCACGTGATCGAAGGCTTCGAAGCTGGTGGCGTCGATTACCTCCGCAAACCGGTCAACGTGCATGAACTGCTGGCGCGGGTTCGGGTGCATCTAGGCAATGCGCGGGCAATGCAGGCGAGCGCTGCCGGCCTGGATGCAACCGGACGGCTGATGATGGCTGTCGATCCACAGGGCCGCTGTCTCTGGTGCACGCCGCTGGCTGAACGCGCGATCCTTCGAGCAAGTCCGGAATGGAGCCGGGAGAAGCGACAGCTGCCCGATGCGATCCGGCTGCCATTGCTTCGCGTGCTGGCGCGCAATGCCCCGGGGGCATCTGTGCGGATCGAGCAAGGGGAAAGCGCGCTCGAACTTGTGGTGATTGCACAGTACCGCGACAGCGAAGTGCTGATCCGGCTCAACGAGCTCAATCCCAAGGCCGACGTGGCGCAATTGCAGATCAAGCTGGGATTGACAGATCGCGAGGCCGAAGTGTTGCTCTGGATCAGCTACGGCAAGTCCAACGGGATGATCTCGGAGGTGCTCGCGATCAGCCCGCGCACGGTGCAGAAACACCTGGAACGCATCTACGAGAAGCTGGGTGTTGAAACGCGGGCTGCGGCGGCCGCAGTCGCGCTGAAGGTGCTCGGCACCTGAAGGCGATAACGCCGCCGGAAGGGGAAATGCTCCTCCAGGCGGCGTTGCGCTTCTGGCCAGGCTTCACGCCAACGCGAGGCTTGGCCCAAGATCGATCAGCGGCGCGCCATTTTCCCGCTGCGGGCAGCGAGGGCGAGTTCCTGCACCATCGGTTCGACGCTGGCGACTGCGGCGCGGCGGCACTGATAATCAGGCATCGGCGTCACGATCATGCGGTCAGCCGGATCGCAGGCTTCCGCAGCGGCATCGGCAATGCGGTTGCGAAGACGGCGCATGTCCGAAGGACGGGACAGGTCGAGACCATCGGCCGAGATGGCGATGTTGACGGTTTGGGGGGCAGGTGCGGCAAGAGCGATCTGCGGCGCAGACAGCAAGCCGACCGCCAGAGTGGCGGCGATAAGGGTCTTCATGAGCATTCTCCTGCGTACTGTCTTTTATGTGCGAGTGCCTTTGTGGCCCCGCTTATCATGGTGGACCGTGCGGTTTGCCCGGCTTGTTGATCCGTGCATAAAATAGGCCGAGGGCGCACGTCGGACAAGCCATATTCCCTGCAAAACCCTTGGATTTAAGGGGTTTTGGCTGTTGCCACGCAGCATCGATGCGGCGCGGAAAGGGCAGATTTCATGCATGCCATATCGGCCTAAGAAAGCTGACTTAGGACGATTGTTCAAAATTGTTGGCGGAAGTCAGCCATTTGCCGGAAGGGCTGGAGCAAGATTGCAAAAGGGACCTCCACCCGTGCGCGTCATGCCCTCTGCTTTGTGCGCCGCAGCAATGGCGCAAGAAATTTTTTTGATGATCGGTCAAGAAGTGGCTGTTGGAGTGCCTATCGGAATGCGTCACGCTCTGCCGGGGAGATGAAAATGACCAGAATGATGCGAGCGCTGCAGGTCCGGAATCTGAGTGCTGATCTGTCCGGTGTTGGCATTGTGGATGCAGCGATTCCGGAGCCGAAGCCGGACGAGGTTCTGATCCGGATCGAAGCCGCCGCGCTGGGTTTTCCCGATCTCCTGATGACCCGTGGGGAATATCAGGCAAAACCGGCCTTGCCATTCGTTCCGGGCATGGAGGCCGCGGGCATTGTGGTGCGTGCGCCAAGCGATGGACCTTGGCGTGAAGGCGACCGTGTGATTGCAGGGATGCTCACCGGCGGGGTCGCCCAATTCGGGTGTTTCCCTGAAGGGGCTCTCCTTAGGCTGCCTGAGCGACTCTCGATGGCCCAGGGCGCGGCCTTGCGGGCTGCTTATTTGACTGCCTGGGTGGCGCTGGTCTGTCGCGGAATGGCGCAGGCAGGCGAATGGTTGTTGGTGCACGGGGCCGCTGGCGGCGTGGGACTGGCTGCCGTCGATCTTGGAGTGGCTCTTGGCCTGAAGGTCATTGCCGTTGCCTCTACTCAGGAAAAGCGTGAGGCCATCAGCGACCTCTACAAACCCGCCCACGTGATCGACGGCAGTGCCGGTTTCCGCGAGCAGGTGCTGGCGATCACCGACGGCAAAGGAGCGGATCTTGTCTACGACCCCGTGGGAGGAGACGTTTTCGACGAATCGACTCGCTGTATTGCATTTGACGGTCGTCTGCTGGTCGTCGGCTTTGCAGGTGGGCGCATCCCGGAGGTTCGCGTGAACATGCCTCTGATCAAGGGGTTCTCGGTCGTCGGCGTGCGCGCCGGGGAGTATGGGCGCCGTTTCCCGGACCGGGGCAAGGAGAACGTCGCGCGCATCCTCGAATTGGCGGGGCAGGGCAGGATCCGCCCCCACTTGCACGCGACCTTCGCGCTTGATGACTGGAAGTGTGCGTTTGAGGCGATGGAGCAGCGCAGTGTCATCGGGCGCAGCGTGATCATGCCGCACACCTGAGACGGCCCTGAAGCGGCGAGCGCCTTCGATAGACAAAAAATGGGCCGCACCGTTGCCGGGGCGGCCCTGAAAAGTTTGGGAGAGGATGCCTGAAAGGCCCCTCCGAAATGGGGTAATTGCGCTTTGTGTGCAAGTGCGAAACCCACATGTCCGGTTGCATTTATTGCAATTAAGCAAGTGAGTGCGCGGGTCTGCTTCCAGGATGGCGCGGCGTCGAAAGCCAGAATTCCTGCGTATTTTTTCGATTGTCTCCCATCTGCGCATCCCGTCTGCCGAGCGGTAACGATGCATTCCCTGCACAAAAGGTCAGGTCCTCCACTTTGCAAATGACCTGTTGCGACGGCAATTATTGATTGCTATAACCCATAACAGAAATGGGAGAGAGCACATGCTGTTTGAGCGCATCAATCCAATGACTGGCGCGGTAGCTTCGACGGCCGAGGCCATGCAGGCGTCGGATATTCCTGCAATCGCCGCCCGTGCTGCGGCAGCATTTCCAGCTTGGGCGGCCATGGGGCCAAATGCCCGGCGCGCCGTGTTGATGAAGGCGGCTGCTGCGCTCGAAAGCCGTGCTGATGCCTTCGTCGAGGCCATGATGGGCGAGATCGGGGCAACCAGGGGCTGGGCGCTCTTCAACCTCGGGCTGGCCGCAAGCATGGTGCGGGAAGCTGCCGCGCTGACGACGCAGATATCGGGTGAGGTCATCCCTTCAGACAAGCCTGGTTGCGTGGCGATGGCTCTGCGCGAACCGGTCGGGGTGATCCTCGGCATTGCACCGTGGAATGCGCCGATCATTCTGGGCGTTCGGGCGATCGCCGTGCCACTCGCCTGCGGCAACGCCGTGATTCTCAAGGCATCGGAGCAGTGCCCGCGCACGCACGCCCTGATCATCGAAGCCTTTGCCGAGGCCGGCTTTCCTGAAGGCGTGGTCAATGTCGTCACCAATGCGCCTAAGGATGCTGCCGAGGTCGTTGGCGCACTGATCGACGCGCCGCAGGTAAAGCGTATCAATTTTACCGGCTCGACTGCCGTGGGCAGGATCATCGCGGTGCGGGCTGCACAACATCTCAAGCCCTGCCTGCTGGAGCTGGGCGGAAAGGCGCCGCTGATCGTTCTTGAGGACGCAGACCTTGACGAGGCGGTCAAGGCGGCTGCGTTCGGCGCGTTCATGAACCAGGGGCAGATCTGCATGTCGACCGAACGCATCATCGTGGTCGATGCCGTCGCCGATGCTTTTGCGGAGAAGTTCAAGGCGAAGGTAGCTGCCATGCCGGTAGGCGATCCGCGCGAGGGGACGACGCCGCTGGGTGCGGTGGTGGACGCAAAGACAGTCGCGCACTGCAAGAGCCTGATCGAAGATGCCCTTGCCAAGGGAGCGCAGCTGCTGACCGGGGGCGAGACCACGCACAACGTGTTGATGCCGGCGCATGTCGTCGCGGGCGTGACCCAGGACATGAAGCTGTTCCGCGACGAAAGCTTCGGTCCGGTCGTCGGCGTTATCCGAGCGCGCGACGAAGCCCATGCCATCGAACTGGCAAACGACACCGAGTATGGGTTGTCGGCCGCAGTCTTCACCCGCGACACGGCACGCGGACTGCGCGTGGCGCGCCAGATCAAGTCTGGCATCTGTCATGTGAACGGCCCCACTGTGCATGACGAGGCGCAGATGCCCTTCGGCGGCGTCGGGGCGTCTGGATACGGGCGCTTCGGCGGCAAAGCCGGCATCGACAGTTTCACCGAGCTGCGCTGGATCACGATGGAAACCCAGCCCGGCCATTATCCCATCTGAATTTGCACGATTGCCCTAGAGGAAAGACCATGACCGAACAGCAGAAGATCGAGCGCGCGGAAGAAGATACCGTCGCTTTCACCGTGGAAGACGGCATTGCCTGGGTGAAATTCAACCGCCCGGAAAAGCGCAACTGCATGAGCCCCAAGCTTAACCGCCGGATGAAGGCGGTGCTTGAGGAACTCGAATTCCGCGACGATGTGAAGGTTCTGGTGCTGACCGGCGAGGGTGACGCCTGGACCGCAGGAATGGATCTCAAGGAATACTTCCGCGAGACCGAGGCTCAGGGGCTTGGAGCGGTGCGCAAGTCACAGCGCGAGAGCTATGGCTGGTTCGAGCGTCTGCGCTGGTACGAGAAGCCGACCATCGCGATGATCAACGGCTGGTGCTTTGGCGGAGGTTACGGACCTCTGTTTGGCTGCGACATAGCGATCGCATCTGAAGATGCCCAGTTCGGTCTTTCCGAGATCAACTGGGGTATTCTGCCCGGTGGCGGAGCATCCAAGGTCGCCCAGGAACTGATGCCGTTCCGCAAGGCCATGTACCACGCCATGATGGGTGAGAATCTTACCGGCAAGCAGGCCGAAGATCAGGGCCTTGTCACCGAAGCCGTCCCGGCTGACAAGTTGAAGGCGCGCGTTCTGGAAATTTGCGAAGCGCTCAAGAAGAAGGACACGCATGCTCTGCGTGCAACCAAGTGGACGATGCGCCGCATGGTCGACATGACCTACGACAACGGTCTGGAGTACCAGATCCGTGCGCAGGAAGCGCTGCACAGCTTTGGCGGCGCCGCTGCTCGCAAGGAAGCCACGCGCCAGTTCCTGGATGAAAAGAGCTTCAAGCCCGGACTCGGCACGTTCGACACGAGCAAGGTCAAGGCCTGATCATCATCTAGACGGGCTTCGAAAGGCCCCGGACGCAATCGCGTCCGGGGCCTTTCTGATTTGATATGCCCAGTAAAAGCGGTTGCCTGTCGCTTCGTCAGAAGTCAGCTTGGCTGCAAAGGAGTCTTGTCCATGGTCGCTAAGTTCCGAGTTGTCCTTGCCGCTTCCCTCGTGTGCTCAATGCCTGCCACCGCGAAGGAGGCCGCCTATTCAAAGGCCGAGGCGCAGGTGCTTGACCTGTCGCAGAAGGCCATTGCCATTCGCTCGGTCAGGGGTGAGGGCAACAGGACCATTGATGTTGCCAGGCTCTTCGGTGACGCGCTGGTGGCGGGCGGCTGGAGCGCCTCGGACATCGAGATCACGCCGGTGGACGATACCGCCTACATCATCGCGACGTGGAAGGGCAGCAATCCGGCGCTCAAGCCGCTGGTGATCTCGGGCCACATGGACGTGGTTGAGGCCAAGCGCGAGGATTGGGAGCGCGATCCGTTCGTGCCGGTAGTGGAAGATGGTATCCTTTATGGTCGTGGCGCGAGCGACATGAAGTTCGACGGGGCGCTGGCTCTTTCGACGCTGATCGAGCTGCGCCGACAGGGCTTCAAGCCCAAGCGTACCATCGTCATCGAGTTTTCCGGTGACGAGGAAACGACGATGAAGACCAGCGCGATCATTGCCGAAAGGCTGAAGAACGCCGAATTGGTCATCAATGTCGATGGCGGTGGTGGCTTGCTTGACGAGGCGACTGCCAAGCCGCTGTTCTGGACGTGGCAGGGCGCGGAGAAGACCTATGCCGACTATCGGCTGGAGGTGACCAATCCCGGCGGGCACAGTTCCGCGCCCCGCCCTGACAATGCGATCGTGCAACTCTCGCAAGCATTGGTGAAAGTGGGTGCCTACAAGTTCAAGGCCGAGCAGAACGAAATCACCAAGGCCGCATTCGAGAAAGCAGCGCCGTTTACCGAAAAGCCGGAAGTGGCTGCGGCCATGCGCGCTTTCGCGGCCAATCCCGCCGATGAGAATGCGCTGGCTACCCTGCGCGCCGATCCTGCCATGGTCGGTCTGGTCGGCACGACTTGTGTTCCGACGATGCTTGGTGGTGGACACGCAGAGAACGCCCTGCCGCAGCGGGCCTTTGCCAACATCAACTGTCGCATTTTCCCCGGCCACTCCAAGGAGGAGATCATGGCGGAACTGGGCAAGGTCATTGACGATCCGGTGGTCAAGATCACCGACGTCACGGTCGGTTCGGTGGCTTCGTCGGCATCGCCGCTGCGGCCCGATCTGATGGCTGCCGTAACGAAGGCGATGGCCAAGGCTTATCCCGGCGTGCCGCTCGTTCCCTCGCAATCATCAGGGGCATCGGATTCGATGTGGTTCCGCGCGGTCGGCGTGCCCAGTTACGGCCTCAGCCCGACGTTCTCGAAGGATTCGGAGTCGTTCGCTCACGGCCTCAATGAGCGGACCCGCCTTTCCAACATCCGGCCGGGGATTACCTACTACCTGAGCCTAATCACCGACCTGACGAAGTGATCGAAGCGAGGAAGCCGCGGGCGATGTCCCGCGCTTCTTCGGGGGTGAAGCATCCGGGCGACAGGCACAGTTCGAGCCAGAGCCCGTCCACCAGCGCCGTAACCGCGATGGCATGCCGACGGCGTGCCGAGACCGGCACGCCGCAATCTCCAAGCAGGGCTTCGAGCCGGGCGCGGTAAAGGGCGTATTGCTCGTCATGTTGACGAGCAATGTCCTTGCGTGCCGTGACAAGGCTCCAGAACGCGATCCACGTGGCCAGCAGCGCCGTGTCTGCAATCGGCGGCGCAAAGGATGCCGTGACGAAAGCTTCCAGCCTGTCCTGAGGGGCGGGACCAGCAGCGGCGACTGCCAGGTCGAGCGCTTCGGCAACACGGCGATCGATATGATCGTAAGTCGCTGCAACAAGCGCATCGACACCGCCGAAGTAGTGACCCACCAGGCCGACCGAGGCACCTGCTTCCTGCGCAATGGCGCGTACACTGGCTCCGGCTGCCCCGCTACGGGCAAGCACGCGGGCGCAGGCTTCGATCAGGCTCAGTCGCCGGACGTCAGGTTCTGCACGGCGGAATGCGGGGGATGCTGATGCTTCGCTCATCTCTTGAACATTCTGCCCGTTGTTGTACGATTGTTCAATAAGCTATCTGGATTCGGGCATATGGGCGATCTATCTGGCGCATTCCGCCATATCTCATCGGACGAGGTCGATCCCGACGCGGACTGGAGCCTGCCGGGCTGGCTCTATACCAATCCGGAATACTTTTCCGTCGAGATGGAGCGGGTGATCCGGCCTTCGTGGCAGATCGTCTGCCACGAAAGCGACATTGCGGATGCCGGGGATTACCGGACGCTGGATTACCTGAATGAAAGTGTGATCGCGATCCGTGGCGACGATGGCACGATCCGCGCTTTCGCCAACGTCTGCCGCCATCGCGCCATGCGTCTTGTCGAAGGTCCGGCAGGTTGCGCGAAGAAGCTGGTCTGCCCCTACCACGCCTGGACATTCGAGCCTGACGGACGTCTATCGGGCGTGCCGATGAAGTCGGACTATCCCGCGCTCAAGCTTGAAGACAACGGCCTCGTGCCGGTTGCGGTCGAGATCTGGCGCGGCTTCGTGTTCGTGCGCCTTGTGGACGGAGGCTTCCCCAGTGTCGCCGAAATGATGGCGCCGTTCGAGGAGGAAGTTGCGCCCTATCGCTTTGAGGACATGCGCCGTATCGGCGACGTGCGCCTGCGCGAGCGGCAGGTGAACTGGAAGAATGTCGGCGACAACTATTCCGACAATCTGCACATCCCGGTAGCGCACGACGGCCTCACGCGAATTTTCGGCAAGTCCTACGAGATCTCAGACCACGGCTGGGCCGACCGGATGAAGGGCGACCTTGTTGACAAGCCCTCGGCGAATTTCTGGGAACGGTTCTATCAGACGCATTTGCCGGAGGTGCCGCATCTTCCGCAGCAATCGCAGCGCCGGTGGCTGTATTACAAGCTCTGGCCGAACATGGCGTTCGATATCTATGCGGATCAGATCGACTTCATGCAGTGGCTGCCGCTGACGCCGACGACTTCGTTGCTGCGCGAGATGTGCTTTGCGCTACCGGACGAACGCCGCGAGATGAAGCTGGTGCGATATGCCAACTGGCGGATCAATCGGGTGGTCAACGCGGAAGACACCTGGCTGATCGAACGGATCCAGCAAGGCATGGCGTCGAATTCCTACGGCGCCGGACCAATCGGCAAAAGCGAAGTGTGCCTGCGCAGCTTCGCCCGCAAGATCCGCGCGATCACGCCCGAGGCACGGCTGCACAAAGCGCCGCCGGCCGGCTGGTCGAAGCAGTAATCACAAAAGCTCCGGGGAATTATCGCATGTCCAACCGTTACGACGCATTGATCATCGGCGGCGGCCACAATGGCCTGGTCTGCGCATTCTATCTCGCCAAGGCGGGAATGAAGGTGCGCGTGCTGGAACGTCGTGACATTGTCGGAGGCGCAGCAGTAACCGAGGAATTCCATCCCGGCTTCCGCAACTCGACGGCGAGCTACACTGTCAGCCTGCTGCGACCAAAGGTGATTGCGGACATGAAGCTCCACGATCACGGCTATCGCGTGATCGAGCGGACGATCAGTAATTTCTTCCCCTTTCCCGACACTTACCTGAAACTGGGCGGCGGGCCAGGGCGTACCGAAGCAGAGTTCGCACGCTTTTCGAAGAAGGATGCCGAGGCTTACCCCAAGTATGATGCCGCGCTGGAAAAGGTCGCCAATGTGCTGCGCGACATTTCGCTGCAGACGCCGCCGAATGTCGGCGGCGGGATCTCCGCGCTCAAGTCTGCCGCAATGCAGGGCTGGCCGATCGCCAAGCTCGACATGGCAACGCAGCGTGACCTGCTGGACATCTTCACCAAGTCGGCGCGCGATTTCCTTGATGGCTGGTTCGAAGACGATCACGTGAAGTCGGCATTCGCGTTCGACGCGGTGGTGGGCAACTACGCGGGCGTTTCAACGCCGGGTTCTGCCTATGTCTTGCTCCACCACGTATTCGGCGAAGTGAATGGCAAGCTTGGCGCTTGGGGCCATTCTGTCGGCGGCATGGGGGCGATCACGCAGGCGATGGCCAAGGCATGCGCCGAAGTCGGCGTCGAGATCAGCCTTGAATCGCCGGTGGCGCGGGTTCTGGTGAACAACGGCAAGGCGGCGGGCGTGAAGCTCGAAGGGGGCGAGGAGCTTTATGCGCCGATCGTCGCCGCGAATGTCGGCCCGGCGCTGCTCTACCGGCAACTGGTCGATTCTGCGGATCTCGATGAGGACTTCAACCGCCGGATGAAGGGCTACAAGACAGGGTCCGGCACCTTCCGCATGAACGTCGCGCTATCCGAATTGCCGGACTTCACCGTGCTGCCGGGCAAGGAACAGGCTGAGCACCACACCGCCGGCATCATCATCGCGCCAGGCATGGATTACATGGATCAGGCCTTCATCGATGCCCAGCAGCATGGCTGGTCGAAGAAGCCGATCGTGGAGATCAAGATCCCGAGCACTGTCGACGACAGCCTTGCGCCTCCGGGCCAGCATGTGGCGAGCCTGTTCTGCCAGCAGTTCGATCCGACTATCGATTGGGATGCGCACCGCGAGCAAGTGGCGGATCTGATCATCGATACGGTCACTGACCATGCGCCCAACTTCAAGGGCGCAGTCATTGCGCGCCAGATCCATTCGCCCCTGGATCTTGAGCGCAAGTTCGGGCTTATCGGGGGCGACATCTTCCACGGCACGATGGGTCTCGATCAGCTTTGGGCTGCGCGTCCGGTGCTGGGCCACGGTGACTATCGCTCGCCGATCAAGGGGCTCTACATGTGCGGATCGGGGACCCATCCCGGTGGCGGCGTGACCGGAGCGCCCGGCCACAACGCGGCGCATGAGATCATCCGTGACCGCTCTGTACTGTGGAAGCTGCTGCATCGCGCCTGACCCATAGATAGACCGGCAAGCCGAGCGCGATGAACCCTGCGCCGTAGGTGAGGGCCTCTATCCCGAGGCCCCACGCGGCCCAGGCGATGAAGCCTGCACCCACCAGCGCTGCCGCAACCAGCACGCGCTCTGTCGGCAACAGACGCACCGCTGCGAGCATTGCGAGGAAGTACGAGAGCATCCCCGCAGCAAGGCTGACCGAGGCGATGAAGGCGAACAGGTCGCCCATGCCGCGCCCGTAGTTGAGCAGGGTGACGATGCTCAGCAGGATGCTCGACACGACATGCGAGCGCACCGGCGTTCCCCGGGCACCTTCCGTGGCGAACCAGCGGGGGAAGACGCCGCCTTTGGCCATCGCCCAAGGGACCTCGCCCTGAAGCAGGATGAACCCGTTCAAGGTGCCGAAAGCGCTGATCGCGGCAAAGACGGCCACAATCTGCCCCACGCCGGATCCGAAGAAACGCGCCAGAAAATCGGCTACGGGCGCAGGAGAAGCGGCAGCGGCTTGCATTGGCATGTAGAGCGCAAAGGCTGTGGAAATCCCGATGTAGACGAACCCGGTCAGGGCAACGCCGATCAGGGTCGCTCGCGGGACAACGCTCGCGGCATTTTCGACCTTGTCGGCCGGCACTGTCGCGGATTCGAGCCCAAGGAAGCCCCAGAATGTCAGCCCGGCCGCCGTTGCAACCACCGCGCCCGATAGCGGCACTGCTGGTTGCACGGCTTGCGGTGCGCCAGTCAGCAGCAGCCAGACTGTAAGGGCAATCAACCCCACCAGTGGCACCAGCTTCAGCGCCGTCGTCACAACCGAGACATCGCCCGCGGCGCGGACACCGCGAATGTTCACGGCAGTGAGCAGCCAGACGCAGGCCACCGAAAGCACTGCTGGCAGGCCGGGAATGCGGCCCATGGCCGGCACGATCAGGCTGAGGTTCGATACGACTGCGACAGCGACTGCCCCATTCCCCGCCCAGACCATCGTCCAGTAGGACCACGCGGTGACAAAGCCTCCCACCGGTCCGAGTGCGGCCTGCGCATAGGCATAGGGACCTCCCGCCAAGGGCAGGCGCGCGCCAAGGCGAGCGAATGTGAAAGCAAGGCACAACGCACCGCCAAGCGTCACCGCCCAGCCAATCAGCTGGTTGTGGCCCAGGGGAGCAAGCGTTGCCGGCAGGATATAGATCCCCGAACCGATCATGTTGCCCACGACCAGCGCCAGGGTCATCCAGAAGCCCAGCTTGCGCGTTGCTGTCATAGGCTGCGGGTTCCCTTCATTGCGGTTGGGTGAAGACTAGCGCTTGATCGCGAGGCGTCACCATGTTTGTGATGCTGCTGATGACCAATGTGACCACGTCTTCGCCCCGCATTGCTGCACCGGTCTACGATCCGCGGCTTGTCCGTGCGGCAATCGCCATGAACGAGAACGACTTGCCGACAGCCGAGCCGCTTCTGCGGTCCCTGCTGAAGGATGATCCCTTCGATGTACGTGCTATCCGTCTGTTTGCGGAACTTGCCGGGCGCATCGGGCGCTATAACGACGCGGAGAACCTGTTGCGGAGGGCAATCGAGCTTGCTCCGCAATTCACGGCAGCAAGGGCGAACCTCGCGCTGGTCCTCTACCGCACAAATCGGGCGCCAGAGGCGCTTGAAGAGTTGGCCAAAGTCACGGCAGACGATCCGGACAATGCCGGGCACGCCAACCTGCAGGCAGCAGCCTATGGGCGCATCGGTGAGTTCGACGAGGCGCTAGCACTTTACCAACAGGTGCTCAGGCAAGCGCCCAACCAGCCCCGCGTCTGGATGAGTTATGGCCATATGCTCAAGACCGTAGGGCGGCAGGCCGAGGGCATCGCGGCCTACCGCAAGGCCATCGAACTTCTGCCCGTGCTTGGTGAAGCATGGTGGAGCCTGGCGAACCTGAAGACCGTGAAGTTCACCGATGAGGACATCGCCGCCATGCAGCAGGCACTGGCGCGCACGGATTTGGCCGTAGAGGATCGCTGGCATCTGGATTTTGCACTCGGCAAAGCTTTCGAGGATCGAGGAGAGGCGGAGACGTCGTTTGCGCACTACGCGGCGGGCAATGAATTGCGTCGTCGTCGGATGCCATACCGGGCGGAAGACACGACCCAGAATGTGAACGCTGCGATTGCTGCATTTACGCCGGCAGTTGTCGCAGGTTTGCAAGGGAAGGGGTGTGCAGCGCCTGATCCCATCTTCGTCCTTGGCATGCCCCGCGCCGGCTCGACGCTCGTCGAGCAAATCCTGTCCAGTCACTCGCAGGTGGAAGGGACGAGCGAACTTTCCGACATCGGCTTCCTTGCGCGCAGTGTCGAAGGCTATCCCGAAGCCATTTCAGCTCTCGATGGAGAAGAATTGCGAAAGCTTGGCGAAGCCTACCTCGCGCGAACCCGGGTGCAACGGCATACGGGGCGGCCGATGTTCATCGACAAGATGCCTAACAATTGGCTGCATGTGCCGTTCATCCATGCAATCCTGCCGAACGCCAAGATCATCGATGCCCGTCGTCATCCGCTCGCGTGCTGCTTTTCGAACTTCAAGCAGCATTTCGCTCGGGGGCAGGGTTTCAGTTATTCACTGGACGACATGGGCCGCTATTACCGCGACTATGTGCGGGCGATGGCGCATTTCGATCAGGTGCTTCCGGGCGTCGTGCACAGAGTGATATACGAACGGATGGTAGAGCAGACGGAAGCCGAAGTTAGGGCTCTGCTGGCCCACTGCGGTCTGCCATTCGAGGAGTCTTGCCTGGCGTTTCATGAGACCGAACGTGCAGTGAGGACTGCAAGTTCGGAACAAGTGCGTCGCCCGATTTTTCGCGATGGAACAGAGGCATGGAAGCCTTTCGAGCAATGGCTGAAGCCTCTAAAGTCGGTGTTGGGAGAGGTTCTCGAGGCCTATCCGGACGCGCCGGCAGACTTCGGAACCGACATCGTTGTAAATTAGCCACGCCTGCAGGGTTAACGCTCGCTTCGTGCAGTATCCCGCTTGACGATACGGATCGCGGAAGAGCAGCATCGTCGCGCAAAACAGAAACATGAGGGTAAATTCTGCTATGCGCGAGTACACCAAGATCAATCGTCGTACGCAGTTGGCCAAGGTTCTCATGCTGGCGGGGGCAGCCTTAACTTTCCCTGCGATGGCGCAAGAGGCGCAGACAGATGCTGCGGAGTCTGACCCTAACGTCATCATCGTTACCGCGCAAAAACGCAGCGAAAACCTGCAGAACGTACCGATTTCGATCCAGGCGCTTGGTACGCAGAAGCTGGAGCAACTCGGCGTTGCCAGCTTTACCGACTATGCGCAGCAGTTGCCTTCGGTGACGTTCCAGGCCCTTGGCGGAACGCCAGGTACGAACGTCGTTTACATGCGCGGCGTCGCTTCGGGCGGTGATGGCAATCATTCTGGCTCACTGCCGTCGGTCGGTGTCTATCTCGACGAGCAACCGGTTACCACCATTGGCGGCAACCTTGACGTGCATGTCTATGACATTGCCCGCATCGAAAGCCTTTCTGGTCCGCAGGGCACGCTCTACGGCGCCTCGTCCGAGGCCGGGACGATCCGCATCATCACCAACAAGCCCGATACCAGCGGTTTCTACGGCAGCGTCGATGGAGAAGTGAACACCGTCAACAAGGGCGGGCAGGGCTACAAGCTCGAAGGCATGATCAACGCGCCGCTGTCCTCCAACGCGGCTTTGCGTGTGGTGGGCTGGTATCAGCGCGATGCCGGCTTCATCGATAATGTGCCTGGCACGCGCACGTTCTGCGGCACGCCGACCTTCGACGACGAAGATAACATTAACGGCTGCATCAAGGATGGCGTCAGCGTGAACAACGCGGCCTTCGTCAAGAAGGATTACAATTACACCGACATCTACGGCGGCCGCGCGGCGCTCAAGGTCGATCTGGACGAAAACTGGACCGTGACGCCGCAGTTCATGTACCAGGAAACCAAGAGCCGCGGGTCATATGGATATGATCCGTCGGTCGGCGACCTTCAGGTCCAGCACTTCTTCCCGGAGTTCCGCAACGACAAGTTCTGGCAGGCCGCGCTCACGATCGAAGGAAAGCTTGGTAATTGGGATGCGACCTATGCAGGTGCTTATCTTGATCGCAAGACCTTCCAGTCAAGCGATTACACGGACTATTCGGAAGCTTACGATTCGCTGTATGAATCCGTTGGTGGCCTGGCCAACTACTTCTATTATCAGGATTCTCTTGGCAACACGATTGATCCTCGGCAGAACGTGATTGGCACCGATCACTTCAAGAAATTCAGTCAGGAGTTTCGGGTCGCTTCCCCTTCGACAGAGGCCTTTCGTTTCGTTGGGGGCCTGTTCTATCAGTATCAGTCCAACCTCATTCATCAGGACTACAAGATCAACAATCTTGGTCCGCTTGTTTCGGTGAATGGCTTTCCGGGCACGCTCTGGCTCACGCAACAGAAGCGCGTCGACAAAGACTATGCGATGTTCGGGGAGTTCAGTCTGGACTTGTCACAGACAGTGACGCTGACAGCAGGTGGCCGCGCCTTTATCTATGACAACTCGTTGATCGGTTTCTTCGGCTTCGGCAGGAATCCCGGCAGCGACTTCAACGACACTCCGTTCAACGGTGCCGGCAGCTTCGCCACAGGCGTAGGTAGTTGCTTCACAAGCAACGGCGAACGCCTGTTCACCAAGGACGAGAACGGTGATTGGCAGCGTACCGGCTCGGGCACATTGTTGCCGGCTGTCGTTGCGGGTAGTCCCTGCAACAATCTCGGGCGCGTCATCAATGGTGAGGTCAAGCCGGTCAGGGCGATCGGTTCGGGCGGTACATACCGCTTCAATGCAACTTGGAAGCCGAACAGCGACGTGCTGGCTTACGCTACGGTGTCACGCGGATTTCGTCCGGGCGGCATCAACCGCAGAGGCGACTTCGGCGCTTATCAGCCCGATTACCTTACCAACTACGAACTTGGCTTCAAAACGACGCTGGCGAACGGCCTGCTACGCTTGAATGGTGCGGTTTATCAGCAGGACTGGAAGAATTTCCAGTTCTCTTACCTTGGTCCAAACAGCTTCACAATCATCACCAATGGTCCGAATGCGCGGATTCGTGGCTTTGACTTAGATGCAGCGATTTCGCTGGATCGCCTGAGCATCAATCTGTCCGGTGCCTATACCGACGCGAAAATCCGCAACAATCTTTGCGCCGCCATTGATCCTACCTTCACCTGCTCCGACCCCGATAATTCGCTGCAGGCGCCGGCAGGAACCCGTCTTCCGATCACTCCGCAGTGGAAGATGAGCGGGACCGCGCGCTACACCGTGCCGATGGGCGGGGGCAAGGTCTACGGACAAGTCAACGCGACGTACCAGAGTTCGGCAAGCTCGGACCTTCGCGTTGATTTTGCAGCGGCGCAGGGGCGGCTCGAAGGCTTCGGTCAGGTCAATCTTGCGATCGGGGGTGAGTGGTCGACGTATTCGATCGAAGCCTTCGTGCGGAACCTGACCGACGAGCGCGGCCAACTGTCGCGTTTCGTGCAGTGCGGCGCCTGCACGCAGCGACCCTACATTGTGCCCACAACACCGCGCATGTTCGGGCTGCGGGCCGGCGCTAAGTTCTGAGCTATTGGAGCCCGGTCTGGATCAAATCCGGCCGGGCTCGCCCATCCTGACAAGTTCGGCAAGCGTTTCGGTAACCGGGGCAGCAAGCCCTGCGCGTCTTGCCGCGGCGACGATCTCGCCGTTGATCGCCTCTATCTCTGTTGCGCGACCGGCTTGCCTGTCTTGCAGCATGGATGGCTTGTGCGCGCGGTGGTTGGTCAGCGCGAAATCTGTCTTGGCCAAAAGCCGGTCCCGGTCCATGCGGATACCCTGGGCGCGGGCCACTGCAATTGTTTCTTCTATCACTGCTGTGGCAATTTTTCGGCCTTCAGGGCAATCGAGGCCACCGACCGGGGAGCCGAGTATCGTCGCAAGAGCGTTCAACGCAGCATTGAACGCTGCTTTCTCCCAGATTGCTGCAAGGACAAAGGGATCATGCTGCGCTTCCATCGCTGCAGCATTTAGACATGCCACGGCCTCGAGCGCCGATTCTTCGCCATTTGGCACTAATGATCCCAGCCAGACGTGGCCTGTTCCATGCGCCGCCACGGCGTTGGGAGGCGACAGGTCTGCTGGCCAATCCGTAACGCCAACTAGCGTGCGGTCCGGTCTGAATACTTCCGAAATGGCTTCGGCATTGCCCAGGCCATTCTGAAGCGTCAAAGCGGAGCAGTGCCCATCGGCAAGGTGGGCAACGGATTGAATAGCAGCTCGGCTGTGCATGGCCTTTGTGAACAGCAGCAACAGATCTGCGTGGGGTGCATCGGCTGCCAGTGCAGTGCCGACAGCTACGACGTCTTTGCCGCGTTCGTCGTTCAGCTCGACGCCCCTCTCTGCGATCTGCCCGAGGCGGTCCGCATCAATGTCCACCATTGTGACGGTCCTTCCTGCACGGGCCAGACGTGCCGCGAAAAGGCATCCCATGGCTCCGGCACCCAGCACCACCACTCGTTCCATGCTTCCTCCATGCGTGGTTGGATTACGCCAGATGCCCAACTCCGTTTCACTTATGGGGTCCCGAGCGATATAACAATTGTGCGTATGCCAATCGCGCCGCAGACTTTGCACCCTGTGAACCTCGAGGAGCACGATGCCGACAGTTCGAGAAGTTTCGATAGGGGTGATGCGCGAACTCGGGATGACCACCGTTTTCGGAAATCCGGGTTCGACCGAGTTGCCCATGTTCCGCGATTTTCCGGCAGACTTTCGCTATGTGATGGGACTGCAGGAAAGCGTCGTCCTGGGCATGGCCGATGGATATGCGCAAGGAATGGGCCGCGCGGCGTTCGTCAATCTCCATAGCTCGGCCGGGGTCGGGCATGCTTTGGGAAACCTGTTTACCGCATTCAAGAACCAGACGCCGCTGGTGGTGACGGCGGGGCAACAGGCTCGCTCCATACTGCCATATGAGCCATTTCTTTTTGCAGAACGTGCCAGCGAGTTTCCTCGGCCATTTGTGAAATGGTCGTGCGAGCCGGCGCGCGCGGAAGATGTGCCCGCGGCCATTCATCGCGCGTGGCTGGTGGCAATGGAGCCGCCACGGGGGCCGACCTTTGTTTCGATACCGATTGACGACTGGGACCGCGAATGTGGGCCCTTCGCAGTGCGCAAGGTTCATGCCGCGTGCGCTCCAGACAATCTTGCGCTGGCAGAGTGCGCCAATGCTCTGGCGCGTTCCGATCGCCCTGCGCTGGTTGTTGGAGCAGGTGTTGCGCGCGACGGGGCATGGGACGAGGTCGTCGCGCTGGCGGAAAGGCATAATGCCGCGGTCTGGGTTGCGCCGATGTCCGCACGCTGCAGCTTTCCGGAAGATCACCCGCTCTTCGCAGGCTTTCTCACGGCGGCGCGCGAGGCCATAGTTTCGGCTCTTGCTCCATACGACTTCGTTCTGTCGCTCGGCGGCCCCATGAACTTGTATCATGTCGAAGGGACCGGCCCCCACGTTCCCGAGAACTGCGAAGTCTGGCTGATCGGCGACAATCATGTGCACGCAGCGTGGGGGCCTGCGGGAACGGCAATAGTTAGCAACTGCAAGTTGGCGATTGATGCGATGCTTGCCGAGGACGGCCTCGGGCAACGAGCGGCACCCTTGTCGCGATCGCTCCCCGAACTGCTTGATGGTAAGGTCATGTCCGACGCATTCGTACTGCAGCGGCTCGCCGCGCTGCGTGACCCGCACAGCATCATCGTCGAGGAGGCCCCCTCCAGCCGTGGGGCGATGCATGATCGCTTGCCGATCCTGCACAAGGATACCTTCTATACCACCGCCAGCGGCGGGTTGGGACATGGCCTGCCCGCTGCAGTTGGCATGGCGATGGCGCGCCCGGACGAGAAGGTCATCGCCGTGCTCGGAGATGGTTCTGCCATGTACGCGATCCAGGGATTGCATGCTGCGGTGCAGCATGGCCTTTCGGTCAGTTTCATCATCATCAAGAACAACCGCTACGAAGCACTGCATCATTTCGGACATCACTTCGGGATGCAGGAACTTGTCGGGACCAGGTTTCCGGAACTGGACTTCTGCAAGATCGCCGAAGGCCATGGGCTTTCGGCGCGTAGAGCCGATGATCCTGCGTCGCTTGATGCGGCGCTTGCATGGTCGCTGGCTTCAAGGGAGCCCACGCTTGTCGAGGCGGTCGTCCCATGAACCTGCGCCTGACAGACCTGATTGACGACAGGCCTGATGAAGGCGTGTTCCGGGTCAACCGTGCAATCTTTACCGAACAGCGCGTGTTTGATGCCGAGATCCACCGGTTGTTCGAAGGTGGCTGGATTTTCCTCGGCCTTGAAAGCCAGGCCGGTGAGGCACACGACTTCTTCACAACCTACGCTGGACGTGTGCCGATACTGGTCCAACGGGATGGCGAAGGCATCCTGCGAGGCTTCATCAACTCCTGTCCCCACAAGGGAGCACGCCTTGCGCAGGTCCGACAGGGCAACGCGCGCCTGCATGTCTGCCCCTACCATAGCTGGTCCTTCGACAGCGCGGGCAGGAACAGAGCGGTGAAATGGAAGGGGGCCGGGTGTTACGCGCAGGCTTTCGATCAAGACGATCACGGGCTTGCGCATTTGCCGCAGTTTGCCAACTACCGTGGTTTCCTGTTTGGCAGTCTGGCGGCTGACGTCCCGCCTCTCGCGGACTACCTTGGCGAAGCGGCCAAGTTGCTCGACCTCGTTGCGGACCAGAGCGCGGATGGCGTGGAACTCGTACCCGGTCAGGTTACCTTTACCTTCGAGGCCAACTGGAAGCTGCAACTGGAGAATTGTTCAGACGCTTATCATTTCACGTCTGCTCATCCGTCCTACATCCGGGTTCTGGAGCGACGGCAGAAGGAATTGAGTGCCGACGTGGTCGCTTCCGTCTGGGAAAACAGCGATTACTGGAAAGAGGATACGCAGGGCATCGGCGGTGGCAGTTTCAGCTTTGCCAATGGTCACGTGCTGAACTGGGGTGTGTTTGGCGTGACGCCGGCCATACCCTTGTATGAACGGGCGGAAGCGCTTGCTGCGCAGCATGGCGAGGCAAGGCGCGACTGGATGTTCAACATGCGCAACCTCACGATCTTTCCGAACCTGCAGATCGCAGAGAATGCTTCTAGTCAGCTGCGCGTGATACGTCCGCTCGGGCCGGGGCTTACGGAAATGCGAACCTGGTGCATCGCACCGAAAGGGGAGAGTGATGCAGCCAGGCGTCAACGCATTCGTCAGTACGAGGACTTCTTCAATCCCACTGGCATGGCCACGCCGGACGACACGGTATCGTACGAGAACTGCCAGATCGGCTTTGCTGCCGAAATCGAGCCATGGCTCCAGGGTTATGCACGAGGGATGACCGCGTCTGCCGCAGGGGGAAATCGCTTCTCGGACAGAATTGATCTCTATCCCGAACGCAGTGTGCTGGCGGATTCTCAGCTGTGCGACGAGACGCTGTATCACAGCTACTATCGTACGTGGGCAAAGCGCATGAGCGCGGAGTTTGCAGAGTGACGCCGGCAATGACGCGCAAGGAGGCCGAGGAACTTCTGTATCTGGAGGCCTTGCTGATCGATACAGGGCGCTTCGACGAGTGGCTGGACCTGTTTACTGCAGACGTGGAATTCTGGATGCCCGCGTGGCGTGATGAGACAACCCCAACCTCTGACCCGGATCGCGAGTTATCGCTGATCTACTACAAGGGGCGCCGCAACCTTGAGGATCGGGTCATGCGGCTTACGTCCGGTTTGTCGACTGCTTCCTCACCCTTGCCGCGCGTGGTTCACCAGGTCACGAACGTCCTGTTGTCAGGCGCGGGCGAGGGATGGGCCGAGGTGTCCGCAGCCTTTACCTGCCACCGCCATGACGTGCGGATGAACCGTTCGGACTGCTTCTTCGGACGTTACGAATACCGGCTGGTCAATTCCGACGGACCGTGGCGGATCGCGCGCAAGAAGATCTTCCTTCTCAACGACACGATCCCCACCGTGGTCGATATCAACGCCGTTTGATCAGGCGAGGACTTCCGCAACCGGAAGGTAATCATACCCGAGTTCGCGGGCGACCGCTTCATAGGTCACTTTGCCTTCGTGAACATTGAGGCCCTCGGCAAGGTTGGGGTCGGCCTTCAACGCTGCCTTCCAGCCCATGTTGGCAATACGCAGCGCGTGGGGCAGGGTGACGTTGTTTAACGCGTAGGTGCTGGTGCGTGCGACAGCGCCCGGCATGTTCGCGACGCAATAGTGAACGACCCCGTCGACGATGTAGGTCGGCTCGGCATGGGTGGTGGCCTTTGAGGTTTCGAAGCAGCCGCCCTGATCGATTGCGACGTCCACCAGCACGGCGCCCGGCTTCATGGTAGACAGCATGTCGCGCGTGACGAGCTTCGGCGCGGCGGCCCCGGGGATCAGCACGGCGCCGATGACCAGATCGGCATCGGCAATGAGAGAGGCAAGTGCAGCCTTGCCTGAATAGAGCGTGCGGGCGCGGCCTTCGAAGTGGTTGTCGAGGCGCTCAAGCACGTCAGGATCGCGATCAAGGATGGTGACGTCGGCGCCAAGGCCTACGGCCATTTGCGCCGCGTTGAAGCCGACAACGCCGCCGCCAATCACCACGACCTTTCCAGGCAGCACCCCGGGGACGCCGCCGAGCAGTACGCCGCGCCCGCCATTGGCTTTTTCCAGAGCTGTCGCGCCTGCCTGAATGGCCATGCGGCCAGCAACCTGGCTCATCGGCTTGAGAAGGGGGAGGGTGTTGCCCAAGCCCGTCACCGTCTCATAGGCAATGGCCGTCACGCCGGACTTCACAAGGTCTGCAGTCTGCTCGGGATCGGGAGCGAGGTGGAGATAGGTGTAGAGAATCTGGCCCTTGCGCAGCATTGCCCGTTCAACCGCCTGCGGTTCCTTGACCTTCACGATCATCTCGCAGCCGTCGAACACGGTCCTGGCGTCGGCCTTGATCAGTGCGCCCGCAGCTTCATAGTCCGCATCGTTGGCCCCAATGCCGTTGCCTGCGCCGGTTTCCACCCACACCTCGTGCCCATGAGCAGCCAATTCCCGAACGCTCTCAGGCGTCAGACCGACGCGATATTCGTGGTTCTTGATTTCCTTGACGGTGCCGACGCGCATTGGATCGTTCCCCTGAAACAGGTCTATTCAATGCTGGAAGAGTATCGCGGCGCAGGCGGCAGTTCTTGCCTATTTTTCACGTTGAACACGCTTCAGATGGTGATATTTTCGGCGAAGTACAGAATTATTGGGAAATTTGCCTTTGGACCGTGCAGATCTCGCCCTGCTTGAAGCTCTACAGAACGACTCGTCCTTGTCCGTGTCGGACCTTGCCGAGAAGGTGGCGCTGTCCCCATCCGCCTGCCATCGTCGCATCAAGGCGCTGGAGCAGAGCGGCGTAATTGCGCGTTACGGCGCGGTTTTGGATCCCCGCGCTCTTGGCCTGTCGGTTGAAGTGTTCGTGGAGATTACACTGACCAGCCAGAGCCGCGAGGCAATGGACCGCTTCGAACGCTCGGTCTGCGATTTCGACGAAATTCTTGAATGCCACCTGATGTCCGGTTCGGCGGACTATATCTTGCGCGTGGCGGCAAAAGATCTGGAGCAATACGATTGGGTGCACCGCGAGTGCCTTGCTCGCCTGCCCGGTGTCTCTGCGATGAGATCCAGCTTTTCCCTGCGCCGGATAAAGCAGATGCGGGGATATCCTGTCAGGATTGGCGGACTCAGGAGTGGCGCAGCCCCTTGATATCGCGTTCGCTGATGGTCTTGACCAACAGCACGAACGAATGCGCTGCAATGCGTTCGATCTGCGGCATCCGGGGTTCGAACGGCTTGTCGTGCCCAGCGAAGATGGTCATTCCCTCCATGGATCCGGAAATGAAAAGCGCCACCGTTTCCCGGCTGGCCTCATCCAGATCTGGACGCATTTCGGCGATGATCTCGAGAAGCGGCGCGCGCGCACGGACGTAGAGCTCCTGGATGCGTTCAAGGACGAACGTGTCGTGGTTCGACAGCGCCCAAAGCTCCGGAAAGAAATTGGTCGTCTTCTTCGATCGGATGTCGTCCAGGATAAGATTGCAAACCCGGCGCAGCCGTTCCTCTGCCGGTACGCCCGGCATGTGCACGATCTCGACGAACTCGACTTCGTAGCTGCGGATCACGGCTTCGAGCAGCTCCCGAACCAGGTCTTCGCGGCTTCTGTAGTGGTATGTCAGGTTGCCGAACTTCATGCCGCTAGCAGCCGCGACTCGGCGCATCGACATGGCCCGGTATCCCTCTTCGATCAGGATCGATAGCGCCGTGCGAAGAATGTGTTCGCGCGTTTCATGACCCTTGACGTAGCCACCTTCACGCTTCGGCATGACCATGTCCGTCACGTACTTCGGCGCATCATCAGCCTGATTCATCACAATAACCCTTCATCCTATTCACATCATATCGCCGCTTCGAAAACCTGTCATAAGCTAAATTTAGGTCACTTGACAGATTTGTTGCTCCTCTGAGACTATGGTCCCCAGCCGATGAGCAAGTTCGGCGGACAAGGGAGTGCCGGCATGAGAATTGTTGGGTTGACCATGGCTTTCACTCTGGCGATCAGTGCGGTCGCCGGGGCTGCTGCAGCTAACCCCGGCAAAGAGACATCTCCGTTTCCCAAGGCGCTGCCGGAAGAGCCCATTCCTTCAATCCAGAGTTTGCCAGCAGCCTGGCCCGCAGCATGGGTGCTGATCCACGACTTCCATTTCAGCTCGATCGTCGATGGTCGGGTGATGCTCGTGGACACTACGTCCGAAGACCAGCCTCTGAAGGGAATCGTGCGCGCTGCGCAGTTCGCCAACATGCTCGTCTCTCCTCGGCGCGGAGAGGTCTTGACGGCAGAGACCTTTTACTCGCGCTTGACGCGTGGTGATCGGACAGATGCGATTACCATTTGGGACATGGCCACGCTTCAGCCGAAAGGTGAAATTGTGTTGCCGGGCGGTAAGCGCCAGCAGTCAGTCACCTACCCACAGCTGTTCCAGTTCACCAATGCGGACAAGTGGGCACTTGTCGCAAATTTCACGCCTGCTCAGTCGGTTAGCGTTGTCGACCTCGACTCGCGGAAAGTACTGGCGGAGGTCGATCTGCCCGGCTGCGCGCAGATCTACCCCACCGGTGAGCGTGGGTTTTCAAGTTTCTGCGCTGATGGCTCTATCCTGAGCGTGGCCCTTGGGGCCGATGGGCAGGCGGTGTCCTCCAAGACCGTCGAGAAAGTCCAGGATATCGACAACCAGCCGCTGTTCAGCACTCCGGCATGGGCCGGGCGCACGGCCTGGTTTGTCAGCTATCGGGGGCAGATCAAGGCGTTCGATTTTTCAGGAGATGTTGCGCGCCCGCTGGGCGGCTCCTTCAACATCGGGACCGCCGAAGGTGGCGCGCCGGAATGGCGGCCGGGCGGCTGGCAAGTGATCGCCACCGATGGCGCAGGCAAGCTGTTTGTCCTGATGAGCCCCAATGGCCGCGAGGGTAGCCACAAGGATGGCGGGACCGAAGTCTGGGCCGTCGATACCGCGTCCAAGGCGCGTGTTGCCCGCATTCCCCTGCGCGCAATGGCCTCGGCGATTACGCTGACAAAGGAAAGCAAACCGCAACTTGTCGTCGCTCGCGGTGACGGAGTGATCGATATTCACGATGCCGCAACCGGCGCATTTGTGCGCTCGCTTGGCACTGCAGGTGGTGCCAACCCCATCCTGATCACGGCGCCCTGATATGGCTCCGGTCATTATCTTTCTCGCGATGCTGCTTGCCGGGTCCGCCGTGCACAAGGCAGTCTCTCACCGGCGAATGGCCATCGCAGCGGCACGATTGGTCGGCATGCCCTCGCATGGGCAGCTGTTCTTGATCATCGCGGGTACGCTCGAGGCTACTGCTGCCCTGTGCCTGCTTGCGGCGCCACTTCAGAGGACTGGGGCATTGCTGGGCTCGGTCATATGGCTGGCTTATGCAGCCACGCTCTTGCTGCGTCGTGGACAGAGCTTCGATTGCGGTTGCGATCTTGTGGCCCGTGAAAAGCCGATCGACTGGCCCGCAATTGCTCGTCCCGCGGTGCTCGCCCTGCTTGCCGTTATTGCTTCCACCCTGCCGGCGGCGCCGATCGGACTTGACGCTCCCTTCGCTGCCGCCGGCCTTTTGGCGCTTTATCTCGCAGCTTCTGAACTACTTGCCGTTCCCCATCCACGCTGGAGGAAATCGTGATGCTGACGTCCCAGATTCTCTTGTGGACCGCTGTGGTCGTGCAGGCCTTGTTGATCGCAGCCCTCGCTCGTCAGGTTGGTATCCTCCACGAACGCATTGCCCCAGCTGGTGCGTTGACGCTGCACCAGAAGGTAGAGGTCGGAGAAGTCGCCAGTCCGATGACCGTCACCACGATCGAGGGTGCGCCCATCGAGATCGGCGGCAAGCGGGAAGGGCGCAGCCAATTGCTGTTCTTCGCCTCGCCTGACTGCCCCGTGTGTAAGACCCTGCTACCTGTAGTCCGATCCGCGGCGAATGCCGAAGCCGATTGGCTTGACATTGTCGTCGCTGGGGATGGAACCAAAGCCGAATACCAGCGACTGCGTGACAATCATGGTCTCGATCGCGTGCCGATGGTCCTTTCCGAAGCGCTTGGCAGGGCATTTGGTGTCTCCAAGCTGCCTTATGCAGTCCTTCTGGATGAAAATGGCCGCGTTGCCTCGCTCGGTCTCGTCAACAGCCGCGAGCATCTGGAAAGCCTGTTCGAGGCGAAGGAGCGCGGCGTTGCCTCGATCCAGGAATTTCTCGCACGCCGGAAGGAGGCCTGATCAATGGCTGGCTTCGACAAGTGGACTGAGCGCCTGACCCGCACAATTGCGCGCGGAACATCGCGACGCAGCACTCTCGCCTGGCTGGGGGCGACGATTACCGGTGCGGCAGTGTTTCCGGTCCTGCCGGTCGCTCGCGCGGCAAGCGGATCATCACATGGCGGTGGCGGCAAGCACGCACCCATTTCATCGGGCAATCCGCAGGACCCGGGTGATCAGTCTTCGTGCGATTACTGGCGCTACTGCGCGATCGACGGGTTCTTGTGTTCGTGCTGCGGCGGGACTGTCAGTTCCTGCCCTCCCGGCACCGAGATGTCGCCGATTACGTGGATCGGCACGTGCACCAATCCGGCCGACAACCGCGCCTACGTGATCAGCTACAACGATTGCTGCGGCATTTCCTCGTGCGGACAGTGCTTGTGCAACCGTAACGAAGGGGACCGCCCACAAGTCCGACCGCAATCGAACAACGACTACAATTGGTGCCTGGGCACGGAAAGCAGCATCTACAACTGCTCGACCGCAGTGATCGTCGGCGTGGCGTTGGACGCACCGAAATGAGACTGCTTGTCGGACTGATCCCGGTCATGGCGATGGCGGCGCTGGCGCTGCCCGCCACGGCTGCCACCGACGGCGCGGCAGTGTTTCAGCGTTGCGCGGCGTGCCACACCAAGACTGGTGCGGGCGTGCCTGGTGCTTACCCCCCGCTCGGCGCCGATTTCCGGGCCTTGGCGGTCAAGCCGGCAGGGCGGCGCTATCTTGCGCTTGCAGTGCTGCGCGGTCTCTCAGGCCCGATCACGGTCGAGGGGAAACCCTATCGCGGTGTCATGCCTGCTCAAGTGCTGGACGATGCTGCGGTCGCGGCGGTGCTCAACCATATCGGTACGCAGGTGGCAAAGACCGGGCCGAAGTTCGCGCTGTTCACCGACAAGGAGGTCGCTGCGCATCGCCAATCCGGCGCTTCGCTCTCGGCAGCTGATGTCGCGAAGCTTCATGCAGGAGCCGGTGGCAAATGAAGCGCCTCGCACTCGCTCTGGCCGCCGTCCTCGTTGTGCTTGCAGCGGGTGTCGGCGTCGAGGCGGGTGAGCCGGGAATGCGTGGCGTCAGCAATCCGCAGCAGGCGCGGATCGATTACATGTTGAAGTGCCAAGGGTGCCATCGCCCCGATGGTGGCGGCGATGATCGCTCCAATCCGCCAATGAAGAATGTTGTCGCCCGATTTCTGAAGGTGCCCGGCGGCCGAGAATTTCTCGGTAGGGTGCCGGGTGTCTCGACCGTCGATCTCGACGACGTGCGCCTGGCAAATCTCTTGAACTGGACGCTCTACACTTACGACCCGGCGCACATGCCTGCCGATTTCAGGCCCTACACGGCTCAGGAAATCGGCAGGCTGCGGCGCCACCCCCTGAGGCTGGAAAGAGCGCCGATGAGGGCGCGGCTTGTCGCGGGGTTCGAGCAGGAAAGAACACAAACGCAATCACCCTGAACTTGGGAGCAAAGACAATGAGGGAACGTCTTTTTCGTGGGATCGCGCTGGCTGGGGTAGCCGCAACATGCGTTCTCGTCGCAACACCGGCTCTTGCACAGGATGCCAGGAACGAAGCAGCTGTACCAGAAGGGGAGATCGTCGTTACGGCGACAAAGCGCGCCGAAAGCCTGCAGTCCGTTCCGATTTCCGTGTCGGCAATCGGCGGTGATACGCTCTCCAAATCACGGGTTGTCAATGTTGACAGTCTCGTCACGAAGGTTGCCAATCTCCAGCTGACGTCGATCGTGGGCGACAACACGCCCATTTTCTCGCTGCGTGGCGTTTCTATGTCGGACTACAGCCTCAACCAGGCCAGCCCCGTCGCAACCTATTATGACGAAGTCTACAAGGGTAACTTCGCGTTCCTTGGCGTGGCCATGTATGATCTTGAGCGCGTCGAAGTCCTGCGTGGCCCCCAAGGCACGCTTTATGGCAAGAACACCACGGGCGGGGCGGTCAACATCATTGCCAATAGCGCCAAGCTTGGCGAAACCAGCGGTTACTTCAATGCCGGCTATGGCAATTACAACCGCGTAGACCTGAACGGTGCAGTCAACGTGCCGTTGGGGGAAAAGGCGGCGCTGCGCGTGGCCGGGACCTATGCCAAGGCCGATGGCTGGTTCAAGAACGTGGTGCCGGGAAAGCCGGACCTTGCCTCGACTGACGAGTACGCGATCAGGGCCACCTTGAATGTCGAGGCGAGCGAGACGGTCCGGTTCGTCCTGCGCGCATCGACCAGTCTGCAGAATCCGTACAATTACGGGATCTATGCTCAGCCCGAAGCAGCTAACCGTCCTGGCCTTGGTAAGCGCGAAATCGCTTCGAACATCGATGCCAAGCGTCGGGCGCGTACCTATTCGGTAGCCTTGACCAGCACATTCGACGTATCCGACACGCTGACCGTCACGAGCATCACCGCTTGGGACAAGGGCAGCCTGTTCTTCTACGAAGATACCGATGGCACGGCCGGTGAACTGCTGGAAATTCCCTACAACGACCGTGCGACCCAGTTCGCCCAGGACTTGCGGCTGACCAGCGACTTCGGCGGCCCGTTCGATTTCATCCTCGGTGGCTACTTCCACCGTGAGAAGGTGTTCAACGAAACGACATTCGAGATCGGCAAGGACATTGACTCTGATGGCGTCCCGGGAATCACCGCCGATGATTGTGCGGTCGGCCTTCCTCTCGCGTGCCTCTTCCGCAACCGCTTCGACCAGTTGAAGAAGAGCTATGCGATCTATTCGGACGTGAAATACGAACTGACGGATTCCGTCACGATGCGGGGTGGCCTGCGCTACACGCACGATACCGGCGTCCAGAGCGGCTTCCGATCTGACGCACTTGGCGTGGACGGCACATTGATTGCCAATCTGATCCCGCTTTCTTCGCTGCGCTATTCGCAGGACAATCTCTCGGGCAAGATCGGTTTCGATTACAAGCTTGCCGGCGGCAACCTGCTCTATGCAAGCGTCAGCCGGGGCTATCGTGCGCCCAGTTTCAACGCTCAGGCCTTCTTCGATCCGTCGGAGTTGTCGATCGCCAAGCCCGAGCAGGTGACGTCCTACGAGGTGGGGGCCAAGACCCAATTCCTCGACCGCAAGGTCACGCTCAATGTCGCCGGCTTCTATTACGACTATCGCAACCAGCAGTTCATCAACGTCGACCCGGTATCGGCGGCGCAAACGCTACTCAACATTCCGAAGTCGCGGATCTATGGCGGTGAGGCTGAACTGACGATCCGCGCGAGCGACCGGCTGACGCTTCATAGCGGCATGGGCGTGCTGGCGACAAAGATCCAGCGTGGCAGCGTAAGCGGCGTGAACGTGGCAGGCAACCGCCTGTCCAATGCGCCGACCTTTACCTTCAACGCCACCATCGACCTGACTGTCTTCGACGGCGAAATGGGCAAGTTCTCGCTGCACCCCGACATCGCCTATCAGTCAAGCCAGTTCTTCGAAGTGCTCAATGTTCCCCGCTTGCGCCAGTCCTCCTACGCCCTCGTGGGAGGGCATATCGACTGGGAAAGCGCGGACGGACGATTCAACGCCTCGATCTGGGGGAAGAACCTGACCGACAAGTTCTACTTCACCTCCCGCGTTGATCTGCTGGCAGGCTTCGGCTTCGACTACAACCACATCGGCAACCCTCGCATGTACGGGGTGACGGTTGGCGCAAAATTCTGACATTCTCGCAATATAAGGCGGCAAAGCCGTCAGGAGAGGACCATGGCTGACTACAAGCTGCTGATCGGCGGCAATCTCGTCGATGGCGACATGTCGATGGACGTGATCAATCCCGCAACCGGGGAGCCGTTCTGCACGGTTCCCCGGGCCTCCGTCGATCAGGCAGATGCTGCCATCGCAGCGGCCAAAATGGCCGTCCCTGCGTGGTCAGCTCTGCCTTGGGCAGACCGGCAGGCAAAGCTGCTTGAACTTGCTGACGCAATTGCCGCTCGCAAGGACGAACTGGCTCGGACCTTGACCATGGAACAAGGCAAGCCGCTGGCCGAGGCCATGGGCGAGCTGGCCATGACCGATGGCTACTTGCGCCATTATGCCACGCTGGAGCTTCCCGATCGTGTTATTCAGGACGATGAGGCGGGATACGTCGCAGTCAAGCACCGTCCGTTGGGAGTGGTGGTTGGAATCATCGCCTGGAATTTCCCGCTGCTCGTTGCTTGCTGGAAGATTGGACCTGCGGTTCTGGCGGGCAATGCCATCGTGCTCAAGCCCGCGCCGACAACGCCGGTCTGTGCGCTGATCCTTGGCGAGATCTGCCGGGACGTGTTCCCTGCAGGCGTGGTCAACATCATCACTGATGCCAATGACCTTGGGCCGCATCTGACGGCCCATCCGGACGTCGCCAAGGTCGGCTTCACCGGCTCCACGGCCACTGGCAAGCGTATCGCTGCCAGTGGGGCCGATACGCTGAAGCGCGTCACTCTCGAGCTTGGAGGCAACGACCCTGCCATCGTGCTGGAAGATGTTGACGTTCGCGAAACTGCCCAGGCGATCTTCGGCAATGCCTTTTTCAACAACGGCCAGGTCTGCCTTGCCGTGAAGCGCGCCTATGTCCACGCCGACATATATGACGCGATGTGTGGAGAGCTCGCCCGTCTTGCCGAGGCAGCCGTGGTGGACGATGGTCTGCAACAAGGGACACAGATCGGGCCGATCCAGAACGCGATGCAGTTCGAAAAGGTCAAGGACTTCCTCGCGACCGCGCGCGCAGATGGCACGATCGTTGCGGGCGGTGAAGTGATGGAGCGTGCCGGGTACTTCATCCGCCCGACCATCGTCCGCGACGTGACCGACGGCGACAGGATCGTCGACGAGGAGCAGTTTGGCCCGATCCTTCCCTTGATCGTATTCGATGATGTCGAAGATGTCATCGCACGCGCCAATGCATCGGACTATGGCCTTGGCGGTTCGGTCTGGTCAAAGGATGTGGCACGCGCCGCAGACATTGCATCGCGGATCGAAAGCGGACAGGTCTGGGTCAATCAGCACATCGCGATCGGTCCGCACATTCCGATGGCCGGTTTCAAGTCCAGTGGACTGGGTGTGGAACAATCCGTCGAAGGCCTAGCCGAGTATACCCAGACCCAGGTGGTGAATATCAAGCGATGACGCAGCTTTCCTACGCCAAGGGCGCAACCGATGAGCCGCTGCTGGAAAAAACCATAGGACAAGCCTTGCGCGATGCCGCGCAAGCCTGGGGAGGGGAGCTGGCGCTGGTTTCCCGTCATCAGGGGATCCGGTGGAGCTGGGCGCAACTGGACGCTGAAGTCGATCGGATTGCAACCGGCTTGCTCGATCGAGGAGTGGCAAAAGGCGATCGCGTCGGCATCTGGGCGCCCAACTGCGCCGAATGGACCGTGCTCCAGTTTGCCACGGCCCGGATCGGCGCGATCCTGGTCACCATCAATCCTGCCTACCGCACCAGTGAAGTGGAATATGCGCTGAACAAGGTCGGCTGCACCTTTCTCGTCACCGCCGCCAGCTTCAAGACCAGCGATTACATCGCGATGCTGCGCGAACTGGGGCGCGCCAAGTTGCCGATGCTGCGCGGGATGGTTGCTCTTGGCGATGCGGTCCATGAAGGCTTCGAGCCGTGGGACGCCCTGCGAGCCGAACCTGATCTGAACCGGCTCTTGGTTGTAGACAGGACGTTAAACCAGAATGATCCGATCAATATCCAGTTCACCAGCGGTACGACCGGCTTTCCCAAGGGCGCAACGCTTACCCATCGCAATATCCTGAACAATGGACATTTTACCGCCCGGACAATCAACCTCGCGGCCAGCGATCGCATCTGCATTCCGGTCCCGCTGTATCACTGCTTCGGTATGGTTCTGGGCAACCTCGCTGCGCTGACGAGTGGTGCAGCCATGGTCTATCCTGGTGAGGCATACGATCCCCGCCTGGCGCTTGAGGCGGTGCAGGCCGAAGGTTGCACGGCGCTTTATGGCGTCCCCACGATGTTCATCTCGATTCTGGCGCAGCCCGACCTTGACGCATACGACGTCAGCACATTGCGCACCGGAATCATGGCGGGTTCTCCCTGTCCGGTTACCACGATGCGCCAGGTGATGGATCGCCTCAACATGACCGAGGTCACCATTGGCTACGGCATGACCGAAACCAGTCCGCTGACCACCCAAACGGCAACCGACGATCCGATTGAGGAACGTGTTGGGACTGTGGGGCGCGTCCATCCACACGCGGAGGCCAAGATCGTGGGCCTTGACGGCGAAGTGCTGCCGATTGGCGAGCAGGGCGAATACTGTTCGCGCGGCTATGCCGTAATGCTTGGTTACTGGGATGAACCTGCCAAGACTGCTGAAGCCATCGATCCCGACGGATGGATGCATTCCGGCGATCTCGCAACCATGGACGAGAACGGGTACGTGAGGATTACCGGTCGCATAAAGGACATGATCATCCGCGGCGGAGAAAATATCTACCCGCGCGAGATCGAGGAATTTCTGCTGACACATCCCGCCGTGCAGGACGCGCAGGTCTTTGGTGTCGCCGACGAGAAATTCGGTGAGGAAGTCTGCGCATGGGTTATCGCTCGGGCTGGGGAAGAGCTCGGTCCAGATGATGTGCTTGCGCACTGCAAAGGCCGCATCGCGCATTACAAGGTTCCCCGACACGTCCGCATAGTCGAAAGTTTCGCCATGACCGTAACGGGCAAGGCCCAGAAGTTCGAGATGCGCAAGATGATGGAGGCAGAGCTTCAGTCGTATCGCTCATAAGCGGTGCGACTCGGAGTCTCGGAAGGACCGTTATCTCGAAAATATTGAGTGATTCTTGTCAAATCTCATCGCTGTAGTTCTGAAAGCGATTAACTATATCCAGTAATAATTTCAGACGGCTTCATTGTTTTGAAGGTAAAAAGACTTTTTGGATGTCCTTGGGGTAGACTTCCAAGTGACGAAATTTCAAGAGATTTTTCGATATTTCAGGTCTTCCCTGCTCTTGGAGTTAGCCGGAGGCCAGTCTTGTTAACTTTATTTGTTAAATCTCCAGATGCGACGCATCTGGGGCAAACTTTCTCGGATATGGATGCATCGTGAGTCACGGCAGGCGTTGTGTCGAGCGTAAAAGGTTACCCACAAGTTAACCAATTCAGGCGAATTGCCAGCGAAGACGAACACTGAAGCCAATTCATCCGCTCGGACATGCCGCCCGGCATTTCCGAGGCCGAAGAACTGCGCCCGCACAAGGGCAGGTGTTTTCATCGCAAGGCAAGCGCGCCGAGGTTGCCGCAAGGCAGCAGGGAGCAGTGCGCATGTTGATGCACAAGATCAGGATCGGCTTGACGGCGGTTGCGGCTGCTTGCCCGTCTGCTGTTCTGGCCCAGTCTACCATCGCGGGGCCGACGGCATACGCCGGTGGTACCCCCGTTTCGCTCACCCTGCCAGTTACGGCATCTGTTGGTGGCCGGTGTGGCTTCGCCATTGGCGGCGCACCGTCCGGCAGCTTCGATGCAGGGCAAATTGACCAGTCGGGTTGGTCCAACCAGTTTCCATTCACCCTGAACTGCAACGGCGCAGCGCGTGTGGCGGTTACCTCGGCGAATGGCGGATTGCGCAGCGCCACGCAGCCCTCTGACGCAGGTTATGCCGGCATTGCCCCTTATCAGGTCAAGCTCAACCTGGTCGGTGCCGGCGGGGGGAGCGTGACCGATCAGTGTGAGGCGGCCACTCTTGCCGTCACTGCGAGTGCGCCTTGCTCGTTCATCGGGCCTGCGACGCAAAGCCAAGGGCTGCGGGTTGCGCCCAGTTCGCAAAACCTGGCTGGCGCCTATCTCCAGGTAAGTGCCCCGGCATACACCGGCCCAGCCATTCTGGTTCAGGGCACATATTCCGACACCCTGACCGTGACCGTTTCCGCAGCCTTGTAACCTGACGCTTCCAGCCGGCCCGTTCCCGGCAACCCATCACGCCGCTTGTGGCGGTAACTGAAAGGCCGATTGCCATGAAGACCATGCTATCCCTGCTGGCCGCAACTACCGCAGTTGCAATGACAACAGCCCCTGCACAGGCGCAGACGGTGACGACCGGGACAGTCAATGTCACGGGCAGCGTCCTGGGAAGGTGCTCCGTGGTTGCACCGGGCGGCTCGGCGACCCAGGCATTTACCGGCACTATCGCCCTTGGCGCGCTGGACGCAGCGGACGGCACTTTGGCAACCGGCTTCACCAACACCACCAGCGCGGCCTCGGGCGGAACCCCGGTCGCCACGCGCGTGGTTTGCACTTCGGCCAGCGTCTCTCTTGCGATCGTGGCTGACCGTTTGAGCACGGCTGCCGCCGCCGTTTCAGGCTACTCCAACGAGATCGACTATACCGCCGAAATGCAGGTCGCGCTTGCGGCCGGCGGGAATGGCACCGTGACGTACAGCACCGCCGCTGGCGCCACCGCAGCCAATTCGGCGACTGTCGGCCGTCTCGCGGCTTCGGGCAACAACATAGCCGTGAAGGCCTATGGCTTCTCGACCAGGGGGGGCGCTTCGAACCTGCTCGTCGCCGGCAATTACACCTCCACCATCACCGTAAACATCCAACCCGTGGCCTGATTTGATCGAGCCTTTTTCCAGGAGAAATGAAATGCGTAAGCTTCTTCTCGCGGCGACCGCCGCAGCTGCCCTGTCGGCAGTGCCCGCTTCTGCTCAAAGCGTTACCGGCACCGTCAACATCACCGGCTCCGTCGCTGCCAAGTGCAAGTTCGTGACGTCATCGCAGGACCTGCCGCTGGGCGAACTGGCTGACGCAGACGGTGGCCTCGATACCACGAAGGTTGATGGTCAAACCCGCACGCTCACCGGATGGTGCAACAATTCGGCAGCCACACTCTCTGTCAAGGCGACCGCGTTGACCGGAGACCAGCCAGTCACGTCGGGCGCCGAGGCGGCGTTCACCGATACGGTCAATTACACTGCTTCGGTCTCGGCCAACGGCAAGAGCTTTTCTGACATCAGCACGGATGCTGTCGCCAGCACTGCCGCCAACGTCGACATGTTCTCCGGTAACATCGCCGTTACGTTGGGTTCATCGACGGCAGCCAGCAAGAAGCTCGTCGCGGGTGCTTACACCGGCAAGGTCGAGGTCTTCCTCTCGCCCACCGTCTGATCTGCATTGCGCATGAAGAGTTCATCCAGGAGCACGACGATGAAATCCGCACTGTTCAAGTCCAGCCTGCTTATGCTGCCCCTCTGCGGGATGGCCGCGCCTGCGTCGGCGCAAGAAACGGCTTCCGAAACAGCTTCGGGTCAGGTCGCGGTGACGGGTTCCGTCGCACGGTTGTGCATCTTGGGTGAACCTTCGCGTGCGGTGGTCGATCTCGGCCAGATGGTGCAGACCTCTGGTGCATCCGTCGGACGGATTGCCGCGCTGGCCACGCAATCTGTCTCGCTGCCCGCAAGCTTCTGCAACTTTGCCGGCTCGGTGCTCGGAGTAAGTGCAACTGCATTGCTTGGCGATTCAACAATTGCGCCACCAGCCGGATTTTCACGCGCCGTGAACTACACAGCCACGGCAACCGGCTGGGGTAGTAGCGGTACCGCTGCGACGACCAATGCAGCGGTAGATGGAACGTCTCCAGATTCGGCCGCCACGGGAAGCACGCAGCCTAGCCCGAAGCTGGGTGACATCGAAGTCGCGCTGTCCTCGTTCTCGGCGCCTCAGAACGCTCTGCTTGTTGCTGGAAACTATAGCGGTCTGGTCACTGTAACCCTCGGTCCCGTACCGGTCACGGAGTAAGCGGCCATGAACAGGCTTAGATTTTTCGCAGCTATCGCCGGCGTCGTAATTTCGGCTCCGGTGCAGGCCCAGAGCGCCAGTGACTCGGCCGACTTCGCGGTTGTCGGTAATGTTCCGGCAATTTGCGTCGGCGGCTCGGTTTCGGAAGCCGGTGGCATTTTCGACCTGGGCATTCTCGTCGATACGACCACTGGTTTCCTCCGCTCCGATCTCAGCGCACCCTCCCAGGTGCTGGCGGGGAGCTTCTGCTCGTCCCGCAGTTCGATTGCGGTTGCTGCCACGCCCGTAGTCGCACAGACATTCACGGCCACTGCGCCAACGGGTTTTTCACGTAGCGTTGATTTCACGGCGACGGCGGCGGGTTGGACAACCACTCCCGCCAGCTTCAGCACCGCGTCGGCAAGCAATCCTGCGGCGATCCAGCAACGCACGACTGCATTCAGCGGACCGATCACCGTCAACATTGGCGACTTTGCAACCACCGGAGGCACCGGCCTGCGCCTCGTTGCCGACACTTCCTATCGTGGCACGGTTACCGTGACGCTGACTCCGGAAAGCTGAAGCATGGCGCGCTCTTCTCCCATGTTCGCTCTGGCGTTTTTGCCGGTGTGCGCGATGCCAGCTGCCGCGCAGGAGGCCGCAAGTGCGACTGGGCTTCCCGTAACCGGTTCTGCGCCACAGGTCTGCACCCTTGCAGGTGGCGAACTGCAGGCAGGGCAGCTCGTGAACTTCAATGGCATTTCCGGTGACACTCTGCAGGTTACACAATTGCTGGACCAGCAGACGCTCGCCGCCCGCCCGGCGAGCGCTACTGTGTCATTCGCCGCCGTCTGCAACTACCCGCATCAGATCCGCATCCAGTCCGAAAACAATGGTTTGTGGCCCACCGATGGGCGGCAAGCCACTGATGCACCGGGATTTGCAACGGCTTTGCCTTACGACGCCAACCTCACTTGGGGCAGTTCCTCCGGTCAACTCCAAATGGATGCCCGCATCCGCAGCAATCGCGAGCAGCGCATCGACGTTGACCAGGCGACAGCGGGAACTGTCACCTTGCGCCTCGCCATTCTCGCCGGGGCATCGAATGGCGGGGTGAATGCGCCCGTGCTTGCCGGCGTTTATGGCGATACGCTGCGTATTACGCTGGAGCCAAAATGATGCGCTACATGCTCACAATCACGGCACTCGCGTTTGGCGCTTCGGCCAATGCCCAAGAGATTGATCGCGCGGCTCAAGTGCTCGAACTCAGTGCGACTGCTGGTTCGGCCTGCGTAATCAGCACACCGAGAGCCAGAGCAGTGACCAATGCCAACTTTCAGGCGACGGGCGACGGCAACGCCACGGTCGGGTTGACGCGCCTGGTTGATCCCAACACGGCGCTGCCGCGGGGCGCCAGCTTCGAGCTGGAGATCCCAGCCACTTGCAATGCCTCGCACCGGGTAACTGCCGCGTCGGGCAAGGGCGGATTGGGCAGGGTTGGGGCCGCCGGCCCTCAGGCGCAGGGCTTTGCCGATTTGCTGCCCTACACTCTGCGCCTTGACTGGGCCGGAGCCAGTCAGGAGCGAAGCAGCAATGCTGGCATGCTGGTGCTGGCGGTGGCGAATGGCGCAACGGGCAATCTCGCCCTGCTGGTCAACACACCCGATGGCGGCACGCCGCTGATTGCCGGTGATTATGACGACACGATCGTCATCCAGCTGCAGCCAACCGATTGAATCTATTGCCTGCGGGCAGGGGGAACTTCACGTGAAATCCATTGTCTCGTTTCTGTCTGCTGCTGCCGTTTCGCTGGTGCTGCCGGCTGCCTCGACCATGGCGATGACGGTGCAGCCGGTCGTGATCGATCTCAAGACCTCCGGGCGTGACATGTCGCAAGTCATCACGGTCGAGAACACGTTCGCCAGTCCGCTGCCGGTCGAGCTCACCGTGCAGGAACTCCGCCTGACCGACACCGGCGTTTCACCGACCGGCAAGGATCCCGGAGACCTTCTCGTATTCCCGCCGCAAGCGCTTATCGATCCCGGCCAGACCCAGACTTTCCGCGTCCAATACGTTGGCGACCCGGCTCTCGCCGGCAGCAGGCACTACTATGTGACAGTCGCACAGTTGCCGGTAAAGTTGCCCGAAGGCCAATCTGCGATTCAGATCCTCTACAATTTCCAGGTCCTCGCCAGCGTTGCGCCTGCAGGCGTAAAGCCGAAGCTGGAGGTCACAAGCGCCGAAGTCGGCAAGGACGGGGCCGGCAAGCCAGTGGCTGTCGTGACTGTTGGGAATGCTTCTGCGGTTCACGGTTACCTTAGCGGCAGCAAGTTGCGCATTGTCGAAAAGGATGCGGCGGGGAAGGAGCAATTCCGGCGCACACTTTCTGGTCCTGAAATCCAGCAGACAATCGGCTTCGGCCTCGTGGGCGGTAACCAGACCCGCAAGGTGACTATTCCTGTCGAACTGCCGCTTGCCGTTGGCACGGTTGAAGCGACGATCACACCGGAGGGCTGAGCTCATGCAGGGCCGGTCGCGGCAGATCTTCGCCATAGGAGCCAGCTTGCTTGTTGCGGGCAGGGCTCCTGCCGTATGGGCGGACACGCTCGAACCGGGTCGCGATGGCGCCGGAATGCGCGTTCCTCTTGCACCAGCGACAAAGCTTGCGGCGGCCAATCTGGCAGAGCAATTGCCTGCTCCGGCATTTCGTTCGCAGAAGCTTAATCCGACGGGACGCGCGGTGGTTCTGACGGTGCCTGCCAAGGACGGTGGTAGCTATCTCGGCGACGTCCCGGTGCAGATCGACGTCGACGACCGCCTGTCTTTTCCGGCCGCTCGCGTCGTACAGATCCTGTCCGAACTGCTTGCGCCTGACGTGCTGGAAGGCCTGCGGACGAGCTTTGGCGGCAAGACGCAAGTCAGTGCAGAAGATCTGGCCCCTGTTGGCATTGGCGTAGATTACGATCCGCGCACGCTGGAACTGCGTTTCAGCATTCCCACAGAGCGGCGTGCGTCGCGGGCCGTGTCGGTCTCGGCGCTCGATCGGTCGCGGGTTGGCGAACTGCTGAAGCCTGCAAACTTCAGTGCCTATCTCAATCTCCGCAGCTCGATGGACCTGGTCGAAGATGGGTTTGATCAGGGACTGCGCGAACCGGTCATGCTTGTTGATGGCGCGTTGCGTCTTGGCCCGATCGTCGCGGAAAGCGATGCGATCTGGCAGCCAGGAGCATTGGGCGGCGATTTCCAGAGGCTCGGCAGTCGCTTCGTGTTTGATGACACCCGGCATCTGGTGCGCATTTCTGCGGGCGACCTTGAATCGCAGGCGCGTGGTTTTCAGTCTGCGCCGGACATCGCCGGGATTTCGATCTTTCGTTCCTATAGTGTCCTCAATCCACAACAGGTCGTCCGTCCGCGTGGTGACCGCGCCTTTCGCCTCGACCGTGCATCCACGGTTGAGGTCGTCGTCAATGGTCAGCAGGTCCGTCGTCTGCAACTGGCTCCAGGCAACTACAATCTGCGAGACTTCCCCTTCACGCAGGGGGGCAACGATATTCGCCTGAATATTCTTGACGACACCGGTCGTACGGAAGTCGTCCAGTTCAACCTGTTTGTCGATCAAACGCAGCTCGCCAAGGGTCTGAGCGAATTTGGCCTCTACGCTGGCGTGAAGGCTCCACTCGGTTCGCGCGGCCCGCGGTACAGCGATGACTGGATCGCATCGGGCTATTACCGCCGAGGGCTGACCGATGCCTTGACCGTTGGAGTCAACTTTCAGGCCGACGCTGATAGCCGCATGGGCGGGGTCGAAGCCGTTGTCGGCACGCCGTTCGGCACGCTTGGGACGAATATCTCGTTCAGCAAGGTTGATGGCATCGGGTCGGGACATGCTTTCAACGCCACGTTCCAGCGCCTGATCCAGCGACCGAGCGGCCTCGGCGATACCTTTAACCTGTTCGTTGAACGGCGGAGCCGCCGCTTCGCTCCCGTCTCGTTCTTTCTGCCAGACAATCCCTACAAGTACGAGCTGGGTGGTGGTTACACCCATGCCTTTACCACAAGCTTCTTCGGTGGCGCCGATGTTCGGTTTTCGAAAGGCCGGACCGGCAGGCCCAATGTTCAGAACTACCGTCTGAGCGCGGGTTGGCGGTTTTCAGACCGCGCAACGCTTAACGCAGAGGCGCGTTATCAGGAAGACACGCTGGGCCGGGAGTTCAGCGGCTTTGTCTCGCTCATCGTCCGTCTGGGGCGCTATTCCACTGTCCGCTCCGACTTTGATACGCGCGACAATCGCTTCCGCGCATCGTACCAGACACTCAGCGGTAGCGGCGTTGGCAGCTATAACGTCACCGCCGATGTTGAACGCTCCGACAATGGGGCAGGCGTCTCGGTCAACGCCAATTATTTCGCCAATCGCGCAGAGCTTGGCTTCAGCCATTTCGGCACCTATTCGCGCGGCTTCGGTGACAGTCAGAACCAGCGCAGCACTTTCCGCTTGGGCACCTCGCTGGCGCTTGCCGATGGTGCGGTTTCGCTTGGCCGTCCCATCTTTGACAGCTTCGCCATCGTGCGGCCGCACCGAAGCCTAGGCAAGGCCGACATCGTGGTGGATGCGTCAACCTTCGGCAACGCTGCCAATAGCGGGAGCTTGCGCTCGGCCACGATGCCGAGCTTGCCTTCCTATTCCGAGCGCACTGTGCCTCTCGATGTTCGGGATGCGCCTCCGGGCACTGATATCGGCCAAGGTTCTTTCCGCGTGTTCCCGTCATACCGCAGCGGATACGTCGTTACCGTTGGCTCCGACTACAACGTCACAGCGCTCGGCGTCATGCTCGATCTTGACGGCCAGCCGGTGTCGCTGGTCAGCGGCACGGCCACGGAAGTCGCCCATCCGGAGCGGCCGGCGCAAACCGTGTTCACCAATCGCCAGGGCCGTTTTGGTGCGACCGGCCTTGCACCCGGAAAATGGCGTGTCGAAATGCTCGACGCTGCACGCTCCACATTCGAAATCGAAATCCCCCAGAAGGCAACGGGAGTTGTCCAGCTCGGGGAGATAAAGGCGGTAGAAAAGAAATGATCACTCGGACCGTCATGTCATGCCTGCGCAAGTTCCTGGCTATGGCCGCAGTTGTCCTGATGATTGCTGGTGCCAATGGCGCCTACGCCCAGTCGAACTGCGGCGTTACCGGAAGCGGCGGAAGCACATCCATCCAGTACGATCCGTTTGCGTCATCCGGGCTGCAATCGGTCGATATTCCGCTGACCCTTACGCGCGTTACGGCAGGCGGCGGAAAGAAGACGCAGGAAGCATACTTCGTATTGACGAAGCCCGCAGGAAGCCCCGCCTATCAGGTGCAGGCTACTGTGCCGGGCGGTGGCACCTACTTTGACGTACTGTATGATTCCAACGCGGTGCCAAGCAATCTCCCGGCCATTTCCAATATTCAGACGGGCCAGATTGCCGTGCAGTTCGGCGGGGCTGCCCAGCCGGACACGCTTCAGATCAACCTGCGGGTTACCGTGCCTGCCAACGTCGATCTGATCGCCGGTGGCCTGATTCAGTTCGGGATTCGCTACGTCTGCAAGGGCACTGGCGGCTTGAACGATGTCCTGACGCCAATCGACAGTGCGGCCGCCATCTCGATCAACGTGAATGTCCTGAGCGCACTTCGCGCAAGCTTCGTTGGGACTGCGCTCGATTTCGGCGAGCTTGCCCAAGTCTCGGATGCCCAGGCGTCAACTGTAAAGACTTCGCCGTCAAACCACGTTCGCGTGCAAAGCTCCGGACCTTACACGGTCTCGCTCGGCGTCATGCCGGGAGATGCCCAGCCGTTTGTCTTGACCCCAGGTGGCGCCTCGACGACGGACACGAGTCAGCAGATCCGCTATTCGGTCCGCTTCCTCGGGCAGACCCGGTCTCCCACGAGTACGTCGGCAATCACCCAAACCTGCGCCCGAGCCGGAATTGGCGATGCGATCGAAGACCGTTTGCCGGTGCAGAGCACTCTGATCGACGGCGGAGCGACCAAGGCGATCTCTCCGATCTACTCGGAGAACCTGGTCGTCACGATCACTCCGCTCGTTGCTGGATCAGTTGCGCCCACGGACTGCGGCAGCATCCCGCTGTGAAAGTCAGCGTGGCTCGATACGGAAGCGGATCGAGCCTGCTGCCTTGCCGTTGGCTTCAATCGCTATTGAGCGCGTTTTTGCGGCGGCGTGAGCCACGTCACTGATGAGGACTTCGCCCGAACCGTCGAGGGCAATCGCGCGGCCGTCCACGATCAGCCGGCCCGCAGCAAGCTGCTTGGAATAGGTCGCAACGACGCGATATCCCGCACCGTTATTGCAGAACTCGCGGAGTTCGCTCTTGTTGCCATTGGCGTTGAGCATTGCGCTGGCGCTGTTGTCCACCGAAACGCGGCACACCAGCGGCACTTGCCCGGTGATCGTGATCGAAGCTGATCCTTGCGATGCTTGCACCGCACCACCTGCGGCCACCGTACCCAACGTGGCGAGCGCCAGAGCTACCATCCTGCCAGAAATCATGATGCAATCTCCATTAACACTCAGGCATCATGCATTGGTGGCCGCCAACGTCCGGTTCCGGTTTCTGGTTAACAATTTCCGGGAAAGCTTTAGGAATGGCGGGATTTCGGCGTTTTTTCTCCGCAACGTCCCTAAGTCTGATTACCTAAGCCGTTCGAAAAGTCTGAACGTCCCTTCCTCGCCTGCGGGAACCGCAGCGGCCATTCGCGCATAGAGCCAGACGAAGCTGGCGCGATTTCGCGCGTCAGTCATGACCCGGAAGGAAGCCCGCCATGGCCGCTCGCGCATACTGGCAAGGGCAATTGCGCCTTGCCCTGGTTTCGATCCCGGTCGAAATCTATCCGGCCACGCGCAGCGGTGCGGCCATTTCCTTTCATCAGATCCACGAGCCCAGCGGCAAGCGCATTCGCTATGAGAAAGTGGCGCCCGGCGTAGGTCCCGTTGATCGCGAGGAGATCGTCAAGGGCTACGAGGTGTCCCGCGGCAACTACGTCCTGCTTGATGACGAGGAGATCGAGTCCGTTCGCATCGAAAGCCGCAAGACACTGGAGCTTGTCCAGTTCGTGGGGGCAGATGAAATCGATGCTCTCTATTACGAAAAGCCCTATTTCGTCGTGCCGGCCGATGACCTTGCCGAGGATGCCTACATCGTCCTGCGTGAGGCGCTCAGACAGACGAAAACCGTCGGGTTGGGACAGCTCTCGGTCCGCGGACGCGAACAGTTTGTTTCACTGAAACCATGCGGCCGGGGCCTTATCCTCGAGGTTCTGCGCTATGCCGATGAGGTCCAGCGCGCCCATAACTGGTTCCGCGACATTCCCGCGCGCGATGCAGACCCCGAACTACTCGATCTGGCCGCCAGCTTGATCGAGAAGAAGACCGCGAAGTTTGCACCCGACAAGTTCCATGATCGCTATGTCGACGCGCTCCACGCGCTGATCGACAAGAAGGTCAAGGCAAAGGGTGAGCGCATCATCGAGGACCCCGACGCTGACGAGGCTCCGCGCGGTGGCAACGTGATTGATCTGATGGCCGCGCTCAAGCAATCGCTCGGCCACGACGAAGATGCCGATGAGGGCAGGCCGCGAAAGCGCGCATCGCCGTCACGCCGGAAACGGGCTTGAGCGATGGCCGTCCGCGATCCCCTCGCAGCTTACAACGCCAAGCGCGATTTCACCCGCACCGGAGAACCTTCGGGCAAGAAGGCATCGAGCACGACGGGCAACCTCTTCATCGTCCAGAAGCACGACGCCACGCGGCTTCATTGGGACTTCCGCATCGAGGTTGACGGTGTGCTGAAAAGCTGGGCGGTGACGCGCGGACCCAGCCCTGATCCGGAAGACAAGCGCCTTGCGGTGCAGACCGAGGATCACCCGCTAAGCTACGCCGAGTTCGAAGGTACCATTCCCGAGGGCGAGTATGGTGGTGGGACCGTGATGCTGTGGGATCGCGGAACCTGGGAGCCGATTAAGGGCAAAAGCGCCAAGGACCTTTTAGACGGGCATCTGCACTTTCGTCTCGTCGGGCAGAGAATGAAGGGCGAATGGCTGCTCATCCGCTTGAAGAAGCGGGGCAACGAGAAGCGCGAAAACTGGTTGCTGCGCAAGATTGATGACGCATTTGCCGCGCAGGGAGATCTTCTCGTCGAACGTGCTCTCACCAGCGTGCTTACCGGCCGGACCATGGCCGAGATTGCCGCCGACAAGCGCTCCAGCCATTCGTTGAAGGGGAAGCGGGGAAAAGACTTTGCCGCCGAGATGCAAGCGGCAGCCAAGCACAATGCGCGGATGACGAAGGCGCAGGCACCAGGCAAGAAACGCGGTGCAGCACCACTGCCAGCGTTTCAACCCGTCCAGCTTGCAACTCTGGTCGACAGTGTTCCCGAAGGGCGCCAATGGCTTCATGAGATCAAGTTCGACGGGTATCGGGCGCTGATCGCTGCAAAGGGCAAGGACGTCAGGGTGTTTACCCGCAGTGGCCTCGATTGGTCCGAGAAGTTCTCTCCCCTGATCCGCCACTTCGCTAGCCTCGATCTGCCGTCATGCCTGATTGATGGCGAGATCACGGCATCGGACGCCGAGGGCAACCCGGATTTCTCGCGCCTGCAAGCCGTGCTGAAGCGAGGCCATGGCGAACAGGGCGAAGGCGATGCTCTTTCCTTCCATGCGTTCGATCTCCTTGAACTCGATGGCGAGGACCTGAAACCACTATCCAATGTGGAGCGCAAGCAGCGGCTGTCCGGCCTGTTGGCCGAAGCTTCTCCGCCAATCCATGTCGCCGATCACATCATTGGTGGGGGTGAGAAGCTGCTGGAGGCAATGTGCCGTGCCGGGCAGGAGGGCATCATCGCCAAGCGGGCCGATGCGCCTTATCTGCCAAAGCGGACGCAGAACTGGCTGAAGGTCAAATGCATCCTGCGCCAGGAATTCATCATTGTCGGCATGACAAAATCGAGTGCCCGCCGCCGCCCCTTCGCCTCGCTTCTGCTGGCACAGAGGGAAGGTGATGCGCTGGTATACAAGGGCAAGGTCGGCACGGGGTTCAATGAAGGGCTGCTTGACGAACTGGCCGCCCGGTTTGAACCGCTGCGGCGGGAAGACCGCGCACTCGAAGTGCCCAAGACTGAAGCCCGTGGCGCGTCATGGCTCGAGCCCGTGGTCGTCGCCGAGATCGCTTTTGCCGAGTTCACCGGTGAAGGAAGGGTCCGCCACGCCAGCTTCGTCGGTTTGCGTGAAGACAAGAAGGCCGAGGACGTGACGCCCGAGAAACCTGTGCGGATCGAGAACCCGAAGGAAATCATCAGCATCAGCAACCGTTCGCGCGTGATCTTTCCCGAAAGCGGTCAGACCAAGGGTGATCTGGCAGACTACTACGCACAGCTTGCTCCAGCGATGCTCCCGTTTCTTGCCAATCGCCCGCTAAGCCTCGTGCGGTGTCCGCAGGGCAGGGCGAAGCAGTGCTTTTTCCAGAAGCATGATAGCGGCTCGTTCGGCGAACATGTCCATCATGTCCCGATCCGCGAGAAGGACGGCGATAGCGAAGACTATCTCTATGTCGGCGATGCTGCGGGTATTCTCACGTGTGTCCAGATGGGGACGATTGAATTCCACGGTTGGTGCGCCCGGACTGACGATGTCGAAGCGCCAGACCGCATGGTCATCGATCTGGACCCTGACGAGGGGCTTGATTTTGCGGACGTGAAACGCGCAGCAAAGGATATCCGGTCGCGCCTGTCCGATCTCGGTCTGGTAAGCTTTGCGATGCTTTCGGGTGGGAAGGGCGTGCATGTCGTCATCCCCCTGCGCCGAGATCATTCCTGGCAAGCACACGCCAGCTTCGCCGAGCGTTTTGCCAAGGCCCTGGGGATGGCAGAGCCGGAGCGCTACGTTGCCAACATGAGCAAGGCCAAGCGCAAGGGGCGCATCTTTATCGACTGGTTGCGCAATCAGCGCGGCAGCACCGCAGTCATGCCCTATTCCGCCCGCGCACGCGCCAACGCCCCGGTTGCAGCGCCGATCGATTGGAACGAACTTGATGATTTCGAGAAGGCCAGCGCTTTCACCATTTCCGATGCAGCCGCCCTGTTGAAGCGCAGCGAGGGCAAACTGCTGCGGGGATGGGGTGTGGCAGAGCAGTCCCTGCCCGACGTCTAGGCCCAACCGGATCGTCGAAAAACCGTTGGGTCACACCATTTCTTGCGGACGGATCAGGCGATCAAACGTCGCTTCGTCTACAAGATTGAGCGCCAGCGCCGCCTGTCTCAAGCTCAGATCATGCTCATGGGCGTGCTTGGCGATCTTGGCGGCGTTGTCGTAGCCGATCTCGGGGGCGAGAGCGGTCACAAGCATGAGCGAGCGTTCGACAAGCTCTGCGATGCGCCGCCGATCGGGTTCGATCCCCTCGACACAGCGCTTTGCAAAGCTTTCCATCCCGACCGTCAGCAGGTGCATGGAGCGCAGCACTGCTGCCCCGATCATCGGCTTGAAAACATTGAGTTCAAGATGCCCCTGCATTCCTCCAACGGTCACGGCTTGGTGGTTCCCGATCACCTGCGCGCAAACCATCGTCAGCATCTCGGCCTGTGTCGGGTTGACCTTTCCGGGCATGATTGAGCTACCAGGCTCGTTGGCTGGCAACTCCAGTTCCCCGATGCCGGATCGGGGACCGGAGCCTAGCAGGCGGATGTCGTTGGCGATCTTCGTCAGCGCGACGGCCAGTGTGGCAAGCGTGGCCGACAGTTGCACCAGCGCGTCGTTCGAGGCGAGCGCCTCGAACTTGTTCGGCGCCGTGCTGAACGGTTTTCCCGTCAGAACCGCAATCTCCGCAGCAATGTCCTCAGCAAATCCTTCCGGTGCATTGAGGCCTGTGCCAACAGCGGTGCCGCCCTGCGCCAGGCGAAGCAGGTGAAGTTCGGCGTGCCGTAGATGATCGTGCGCATTGCGCAATTGCTGCGCGTAGCCTGAAAACTCCTGGCCAAGCGTCAAAGGCGTGGCATCCTGCAGGTGGGTGCGCCCGATCTTGACCAGGTCCTTCCAGGCAATCGCACAACCGGCAAGCGCACCGGAAAGCTTGTCCAGCGCCGGGATCAGCTCACTATTCAGCGCTTCCACCGCCGCCACATGCAGTGCGGTGGGAAAGGTGTCGTTCGAGGACTGCCCCATATTCACGTGATCGTTGGGGTGCACCGGACTTTTGCCGCCGCGTTCACCGCAAAGCATCTCGTTGGCGCGCCCGGCGATGACCTCGTTCGCGTTCATGTTCGTTTGCGTGCCGCTTCCGGTCTGCCAGATCACCAGTGGGAAGTGCTCATCAAGTTTTCCTGAGGCCACTTCGGTAGCAGCCTGCTCTATGGCGTTGGCGAGCCTGACATCCAGTCCATGCCGACGATTTACCCTGGCGGCTGCCTGCTTGATGATACCCAGCGCATGCACAATGCCCAAGGGCATCCGCTCCATGGAACCGAACGGAAAATTGTCGATGCTGCGTTGTGTTTGCGCACCCCAGTAGGCGTCGGCCGGGACCCGGACTTCGCCCAGACTGTCGCTCTCGATACGCTGCATACGCTTCTCCGGTCAGGTGCGGTCGAGCAGTCGCTCCACTGTCTCGTTTGCTGTACCCTGCTTGTCGGCTGATGCACCAACTTCGCGTTCAAGCGCGGATCGCAGTCGGCAGATTTCATCATCCGTCAGATGTTCGATGCCGACAAAGCCTTCGCGAGCCTTGTCGACAGCGCGGATAAGCTCGTCCAGCTTTGCCTGCATCGCGGCAGCGTCGCGGTTCTGGCTGTTCTGGATCAGGAAAACCATGAGGAATGTGATGATCGTGGTGCCGGTGTTGACGACGAGTTGCCAAGTGTCGCTCCACTGGAACAACGGGCCGCTCAATCCCCAGCCGATGATGATGGCGAGCGCGATGACGAAGGTTGCGGGGCGTCCGGCCCATCCGGAAACCCGGTTGGCGATGGCGGTGAAAGCCTGGTCCACCGGATCAGTCCTTGCGCACGTGCTCTGGCTTGCCCTTGCGACGTGTCGCGGCAAGCTCCTCCAACTCCTTCTCGGTCATAGATTTTTCCATTGATCGTGACGCCCCTTTGAGGTCATTCTTGTCCGTCTCCCCTCGCTTGGCCGATAGTGCGGCGCCGGCGGCCTTCTGCTGGGCTGCTGATTTGGCTGGCATCGTCATTCTCCGAATGGTTCCCGACGTGAACGTTCGGGCAGGTCCACCGTTCCGGATGCTTGGCCGGTAACTGCGCCAATTTGCGTAGCGCTCGCCGTCGCGCGTGAAGCTACTCTTCGGCAATGGCGGTGGGCACATCTTTGCGCGAGCTTCTGGGGGCAGGGCGAATTTCTGAGGCCTTGGCCAAGGCGGGAGAAGCGCTCCAGGTTGATCCCCGTGATGTGGAGGCGGGCTTTGTCGCCGCCGTCGCTCTGGCAGAGAGCGGGCGGATGGCCGACGCGCTCAAGGCCATTAGTGCAGTGCTCAAGGCCGAACCCGAAAATGCCGAGTATCTTGCTCAACAGGCACGGTTTTTTCTGCTGGCACGGCGAGAGGCCGATGCCCTTGCCGCGGCGCGGGGGGCTGTGGCCGCAGGAAGTTCAGATCCGCTGGTGCTGGATACCATCGGCTGCGTGTTTGCGCGGCTCGGGGCGCATGACGAGGCGTTGCCCCTATTCGAAACAGCCGTAAGATCTGCGCCGGATGTCATTGAATTCCAGTTCAATCTTGGCAGCACCTTGGGATTCTTCGGCCGGGTTGACGAGGCGGCGCGGGCCTATGAAGCCATACTCGCGCGCGAGCCGGGACATGGCCGGGCGCATCTTGCATTGGCGGGACTGCGCCGTACTTCCCCGGAGACAGGCCTCACCCGGATTGCCGCGGCCCTGTCGCAGAATCCCGACTCCGAAGAGGAAGTCAGGCTGCGCTACGCTGCTTTCCAACTCCACGAGGCAGAAGGGCAACTCGACGAGGCAAACGCGCAACTCTCCCTGGGCAACGCGAGGCACAGGGCCAACCTCGGCTACCAGTTCGAGACTGATCAGGCACTGTTCGAGATCATCCGCCGCACCTTCGTTCGCGACCTGCCCTTGATGTCCGACAGTCGCCTCGACGAAGCACCGATCTTCGTCGTCGGCCTGCCTCGCACCGGGACGACGCTGGTTGACAGGATCCTCTCGTCACATGCGGAGGTGACTTCGGCCGGGGAGCTTCAGGCCATGCCGCTGGCGGTGAAGCAGTTGTCCGGGACATCATCGCGGCTGGTGCTCGATCCGGCGACGGTGGAGGCGAGCCGAGGCGTTTCGGCACAGAAGCTGGGGGAGCTTTATCTCGCCCGGGCACGCCAGAACGCCGGGGCCGCCGGTCCGCGGTTCACCGACAAGTTTCCGCTGAATTTCCTGTATATCGGATACATCCTGCAGGCGCTGCCGCGCGCGAGCATCGTCTGCCTGCGACGTGGGGCGATGGACAGTGTTTGGAGCAACTACAAGCACTTGTTCGCGCTCGGCTCGCCCTACTATCGCTGGTCCTACGACCTGATGGACACGGCGCGCTATGTGCTGCTGTTCCAGCGCATGATGGGGTTCTGGCGTCAGCGTTTTCCGGGCCGAATTCATGAAGTTACCTATGAATGGCTGGTGGCGGACCAGGAGACGGAAACCCGCAAGCTCCTGAGCCATTGCGGGCTGGAGTGGGATGCCAACTGCCTGGAATTTCACCGGAATCGCGCTGCGGTTGCCACGCCGAGCGCGCAGCAGGTGCGCCAGCCGATGAATGCACGCTCCGTCGGTCGCTGGCGCGATTACGAGAAGCACCTTGGCGAGGTGAAGGACTACTTCCTCGTCAACGGCATTCCACTCGACTGATTTTCCTGAAGTGCACGAAAAAAGGGCCGCCGGTCTTTCGAGCGGCGGCCCAGTCTTCGCAGGAACTGGTGCCGGCCTGCCGCAGCAGGCCGGCGTAAACGTCAGAAGTTCTTGGTCATTTCGATGCCGACCTTGCGCGGGCTGAGCACCGAGTTGGCGTAATAGCGCGAGACGACGCCATCATTGACGATGCGGCGCGACAGGTCGTTCGAGACCGAGACCACGGCGTACTTGTCGAAGATGTTGTCGGCGTAGACGCGGAACTCGAGCGTCTCGTCGAGACGGTAGGCGATCGAGGCGCGGTGCGTGGTGTAGGAGGGCAGGATCTCGCCGCCGGCACGCGCTCCGACGCGGGTGAAGATGTTGCCGGTGAAGCTGGAGGTCCAGCTCAGCGTCATCTGGTCTTCGCCGACCGGGAACTCGTAATTGAGGCCGAGAGAGCCGGAAACCTTGGTCGAGCCGGGCAGGCGATCTCCGGGCAGGGCATCGAATTCGCCACCCCGGGTCTTGAGCAAGGCAGGTACTGCTTCCGTCAGGTAAGCATCGGTGTAGGACCAGTTGCCCTGAACGCTGAACCCTTCGAAGGGGCGGGCATTGAACGAGAACTCGACGCCCTTCGATACGGCCTTGCCGCCGTTGACGGTGATGCCAATGGCGCCGTTCTCGGTCAGGCCATCCAGCTGGATACCGTCCCAATCAATGTGGAACAGCGCAAGCGTGGTGCGCAGCTTGCCATCGAACAGGCTGGCGCGGATGCCGATTTCCTTGTTCTTGGTGGTATCTGGCTGGTAGGACAGCTCGTTCGGAAGAGCGCAGAGGTTCTGGCCCGGTGGCAGGGGCAGGACGCAAGGAGCGACGCGGTTGACGCCACCGATGCGATAGCCCTTGCTGTAGGTCGCGTAGACCATGAGATCAGGCGAGAACTTGTACGAACCGTTGAACTTCCAGACGCTGCCGCTCTTGCCGGTATCGCCTTCGCGTGAGCGGAAGTTGATATTGGGGAAAGGCTGGAACAGCGGGAGTGCCTGGCCACCGATCACGTAGGCGTCGTAGTTGAAGTAGCGACCGCCTGCAGTCAGCGTGAGGGCGTCGATCGGCTGGAAAGTGAGTTCACCAAATACAGCCTTTTCCTTGGTGTCGGTGCGGACGAAGGATGCGTATTCGACTTCGTCAGGACGGTTTATCCCGGCCCAGGCGGGATAGCCGGGGACGATTTCGCGGTAGTCTGAGTTGGTCTTCAAGCGATTGTAGAAGCCGCCGAGCACCCAGCTGAACGGACCGCCGTGGGTGGAGACCAGGCGGACTTCCTGGTTGAACTGCTCATTCTCGCCGTTCGAGCGGGTATAGCCCGAGAAGGAGGGGAACAGTTCGTAGTCGTAATCGAGATCGAGAAGCAGGTCGGTAACGTCGACCGAGCTCTTGAATTTCTGACGAGTGAAGGCGGTGGCGGAAACGAGCTGGGCGATGTCACCCAGTTCCGCTTCTATTTCAGCGGCATAGAGGTCAGTCGTGCGCTTGGCCGGTTCGAGATAGCGCCATGGAGCTTCGTACTTGCCGGTGCCGAATACCCCGCCGCCGTTCGCTTGCCGACCATTGGTGTCGGTCTGCTGGCGGACGTAGCTGAGCGTCACTTTCAGGCCATCGAAAGGATAGAGACCCAGCTGATTGCGGCTGGTGAAGGTGTGCTCGAAGTTGGCGTCGGCGTAAGTGTAGAAGTTGTCAGCGATCTGCTGCGGCGTGCCGATGGGGCCAAAGAAAGTGCCGGGCCGCGCAGGCTGGGGATTGGACACGCCCGGCTGCTTGAGCAGGTAGATGTAGTCCATGAAGCCCGGATCGTTGTAGTAGCCGGTGGCGGAGCGGAAGGCGACCTTGCCCGGAATGATCGGAACGTTGACCACGCCATCGACGACGAAGCCGGGATCCTTGGCATGGGCGACGTCATAGACGCGGGCGTGGAACAATCCTTCCCAGCGGTCCGGGTCAGGACGGTTGGGAATGTAGCGGATGGCGCCTGCGAGAGTGCCGAGGCCGTAGAGCGTGCCTTGCGGCCCGAGCTGGACTTCGACGCGGTTCATGTCGATGAACTTAAAGTCTTGGTAGAGCGGGATTTCACCAAGGTAGGTGGCGAGGGTGTTGTCACCATTGGCGCCGAAAGTGCTGCTGTCGCTGGCCGAAAGACCGCGCATGACGATGCTGCCGGTCGAACGCGGGCCGGTATCCTGGATCGTGACGCCTGGCGTGAAGGCCGCGAGCGATCGGACGTCGTCGACGCGCTGGTCCTTGAGGCTTTCCGCGGTGACGGCGGAGATGTTGATTGGCGCATTCTGAAGCGAGACCGCACGGCGCGTAGCGGTGACGATGATTTCGTTGCCGGCACCACCGGCCTCTGCGGCTTCCGCGCTGTCGGGGGCCGGTGCTTCCTGTGCGACAGCAGGAAGAGCCGCGATGCTGGCCAGTGCGCTGGCCGAGAGGAGCGCTGCGCGCTTCAGGGAAAACGTCATGAAACCCTCACTTTGTTGTTTTGTATCTTGTGGCTTCAGTCACCCTCATCATCGGTGGAGCGGTGGCTCTGACTTGAGCTCTGTTCACAGCGCCGATGCATTTCTCCCCGGTGGTCGATCCGGAATGGGGCGAAGCTAACCGCTGCATGCGGCGCGACTATGGGTCATTTGACGTACTGCCGCGGCCACCTATGGGAGTTCGCACCTTTGTACGTAGATCGGCCCATCCTCGGACGTCGCGGTCTTGGCCACTATCGCTCATATGGAACGAGCCAGGCTGGATTCTGCGGGGCGAGCGGCTGCATCGGGCATGTCGCGCTCCACCACGATCGTTCCCGAGCGCCGATCTTACAACCAGTGGGCGGCAGTCCAGACGCTTGATGACTTCGCGCATCGCCATACCGGCGCGGAAGCACGACAGGGGCCGGCCTCACGCGTGGTGGCTGCGGCGCTGGGGACGAGTTCGTCGCTGGTCTACGAGGCAATCGGGGCCGCGATCACCCTGCTCTACGGGCTCAAGGTCGGCATTGCGGCGATTGTCACCGGTTGCCTGATCCTGTTCCTGATTGGGCTTCCGATAACCCTGAATGCTGCGCGGCGAGGGATCGACGTCGATCTGATCTCGCGCGGGAACGGCTTTGGCTATCTCGGTTCGACCATCAGCACGCTGATCTACGCCACTTTCACTTTCCTGTTGCTCGCGCTTGAGGCGAGCATTCTGGCTAATGCGCTGCGGCAGGCGACGGGCTTGCCGCTCGAACTCGGGTACTTCGTTTCGACCTTTGTCGTGGTGCCGCTGGCCATCCAGGGCATGCGTTTCATCGCCCGCTTCCAGGCGTGGACGCAGCCCCTGTGGATTGCGCTGCAACTTGTGCCGGTTGCCTACATTGCCTGGAACATCGGCGACGTGGGCGAGGTGTGGAGCGGGTTCAACGGGGTCTACGCGCCACGCTCTGACCTTGTTTCATTCGGCTTTGCGCTTTCGGTCATGCTGTCGCTGCTGCCGCGGATCGGCGAGCAGGCCGGGCATCTTCGCTTCCTGCCCCCGCCGGAGCAGATCGGGGCGAAGCGGTGGTGGAGCGCGGTCCTGCTTGGCGGTTCGGGCTGGGTTGTCATTGGCGGCCTGAAAATGGCGATCGGCGGAGTGCTGGCGGCTTGGGCGGTTGGCCGGGGGATTGCGCCCGATGCTGCGGAATCAGTCAGCCGCATCCATGTGCAGGCCTTCGCCGCGATCGCAGGAAGCCGCGAGCTGGGAGTGCTGCTGGTGTTGCTGTTCGCAGTAGTCTGTCAGACGCGCGCCAACCTGACCAACGCCTTTGCCGGTTCGGTGGCATGGTCAAACCTGTTTGCGCGGCTGACGCAAGGGTACTCCTCGCGGCACGTCTGGCTGCTGTTCAATGTCGGACTTGCAGCCATGCTGCTGTTCTTCGGCATTACCCGTTCGTTCGACGTGGTGATGATCCTTTACGCAAGCCTTGCGGCGAGCTGGATCGGGCCACTTGGCGCGGACCTGGTGGTATCATGGGCTTTGCGGCTCAAGCCGGACCAACCGGAGTTTCAGCGGGCCTATCTTTATGACGTGAACCCGGTCGGCATCGGCGCCATGCTGCTTTCGCTGATCGCATCGGCGGTGTGCCAGCTGGGGTTTGCGGGGGAGGTGGCGCAGGCCTTTTCGCCGGTGATCGGGCTGGTCGTGGCTTGCCTTGCCGCGCCGCTGCTCGCTGCGCTTACGCATGGGCGCTATTACCTTGCTCGCAAGAGAGTGGCCGGGGCTCCGGCGCGGGTCGTCTGCGTGATTTGCGAGAATACTTTCGAGCGAGCCGATACCGCGCATTGTCCGTTCTATTCAGGCGCGATCTGTTCGCTTTGCTGCACTCTGGAGACGCGCTGCCACGACGCTTGCAAGCAGGGTTCCCGCGCCACGGAACAGTTCACCAACATCGCCGAGCGCCTGCTACCCCGCGTCCTGGCGCGCCATGTCCATACCACGACCGGGCATTTCGTGGGGGTGGCAGGCGCCTTCACGCTGGCCAACATGCTAGTGCTGGGGCTGATCGGGCGCGAGTATGCGCGATACTATCCGGCGCTTTCGACCCATGTCTGGTCGATCCTGTTTGCGGTGTTCCTGGTGTTCTTCTTCATGTCGGGCGTGGGCTCGTGGTTCATCGTGCTGGCGCATGAAAGCCGGCGTGCCGCGCTGGACGAGACGCGGCGGCATCTGGCGGAACTGGAGCAGGAAATCGTCGCGCATGAAGCGACCGACGCTGCGCTGCAGAAGGCGCGCGAGGTGGCCGAGAACGCCAATGCCGCCAAGAGCCGCTATCTCGTTTCGGTGAGCCATGAAATACGCTCGCCGCTCAATTCGATCTATGGCTATGCGCAATTGCTGGAGCGGGGGAGCGACCTCAACCCGGGCGAGGTGGGCAAGGTCATTTGCCGGTCGAGCGAGCACCTCTCGAACCTGGTCGACGGGCTGCTCGATATTGCGCAGGTCGAGGCGGGCGTGCTGCGGCTGTCGCGCGATACGATCCGGCTGCCGGCGTTCGTCGAGCAGATCGCCAACATGTTCCGCCCGCAGGCGCAGGCCAAGGGGCTGAAGTTCCGGCTGGAGACGCCCAAGCAGTTGCCCGAGTTCGTGCGGGGCGACCAGAAGCGGTTGCGGCAGGTGCTGATCAACCTGATCTCGAATGCGATCAAGTTCACGCCGGCAGGCGCGGTGACCTTCCGCATCGGCTGGCGCGGCGAGATCGCGACGTTCGAGGTGATCGACACCGGCATCGGCATTGCGCCCGAGGACATGGACCGCATCTTCGGCGCGTTCGAGCGGGGAAACAGCAATTCCGTGGCAGGGCAGCCGGGGATCGGTCTTGGCCTCGCGATCACCTCGACGCTGGTCCATGTGATGGGTGGGGACCTGACGGTCGACAGCACGCTCGGCAAGGGCACGCGGTTTGCGCTGCGGCTGATGCTCTCGCGGCCGGTGACGCAACCGGTGCAGAGCCATCGCGCGGACGTGATCACCGGGTATGAAGGCGAGCGGCGCCGGGTGCTGGTGGTGGACGACGATGCAGCGCAGGCCTCGGTCATCGAGAACCTGCTGCGCCCGCTGGGCTTCGTGGTGACCGGTGCGCGCGACGGGGACACGGCGATAGCGCTGGCGGCGGCGACGCGGCCGGACATCGTGTTCATGGACATTTCGATGCCCGGCAAGACTGGCTGGGAGACCGCCGCCGTGCTGCGGGCGGCGCATGGCGGCTCCTTGCGGATCGTCATGGTTTCGGCCGACGCGCACCAGTTCAGGCGGGGTGGCGATGGACACGATCCGCACGACATGTTCCTGACCAAGCCGATCGAGCTCGACAGTCTGCTCGATGCCCTGTCATGGCAGCTGGACCTTACCTGGACCGTGCAGGACGGCAGCCCGCGAAAATCGGCCCCCGCCTCGACGGTCGAGCTGCACCTGCCAGCTGCCGCGCTGCCCTTCGTACCTGAAATCGAGAGCCTCGCGCGGATTGGCAATGTCCGTGCGATCCAGACCCGTCTTTCCGAACTTGAGGATGCCGTCCCCGATGCAGCCCGCTTCGTCGCACACCTTCGTTCCAGTCTCGAATGCTTCGATTTCAAGGGCCTGCGCGAAGCCCTCCGACGAGGCGTCGTCCATGTTCAATGATGCGATTGCCGGGCAGGCAGGGCGCGACACGGTGCTGGTCGTCGATGACAATCCTGAGTCCCTGCATTTCCTGATCGACACGATCGAGCGTGCCGGAATGACCGTGCTGATCGCCACGAATGGCGAGAATGCGCTGGAACTGCTGGAACATGTCGCGCCGGACCTGATCCTCATCGACGCGATCATGCCGGGGTTGGATGGGTTCGACACGACGCGCGCGATCAAGAAGCAGCCGCGCCTGGCCGACATCCCGGTGATCTTCATGACCGGCCTTACCGAGACTGAGCATGCGGTTCGGGCGCTGGACGCAGGCGGCGTGGACTATGTCCGCAAACCCATCGCGATCGAGGAGCTGCTGGCACGGATGCGGGTGCATCTTGCGGGTGCGCGGGTTTCGCAGGCGGGGCGGTCCGCGCTCGATGCCACGGGGCGGCACCTGTTTGCCGTGGACCGTGCAGGGCAACTGCTCTGGGCAACGCCGCAGGTGGAGCACCTGATGTCCAGCATGGGCGGCGGAGACCGCCTGCCGCCGGACTTTGCCGGGCCGGTTGCCCGCCTGATTTCGCAGCGCGACAATCCGGATGCAACCCTGCGTTTCGAGGCGGGGGCGCAAGTCATCGAACTGGTTCTTGTCGGACCAGTGCGTCGCGACGACGGCGAGGGGCGCGAAGTGCTGGTGCGGTTGAACCTGATCCGCGAAGGGGCCGACCTGGAGCGCCTGCGCGACCGTTATGGCCTGACCCAGCGCGAGGCCGAGGTGCTGCTGTGGATCAGTTATGGCAAGCCCAACCGCGTGATCAGCGAGATCCTGGGGATCAGCCCGCGCACGGTGAACAAGCATCTTGAGCAGGTTTTCGAGAAGTTGGGCGTCGAGACACGCGCGGCGGCGGCGGCTTTCGCGGTGCGGACGATTGCCTGAGATATTGGGTGATAGCGAATTGGCGAAGGGTCCCGCTCTCTTCCTTCGCCATGCTGCGGGAAAGGCGCTAGGCTAGGCAGATGACCTTTGGAGCCCTTTCCCGCAGCGCCTTGCTGGCTTTGCTTGCGGTCGCTCGGCCTGCACTTGCAAGCAGCCATGACGTCACGATAACCCGCGACGATTGGGGTATCGCCCATGTCGAGGGCAGGACCGATGCCGACGCGGTATTCGGTGCAATCTACGCGCAGGCCGAGGACGATTTCCCGCGCATCGAAGCGAACCTGCTGACCGCGCTGGGGCGGCGGGCCGAGGCAGAGGGCGAAGACTTCCTGTGGCAGGACCTGCGACAGCGGTTGTGGATCGATCCGGACGCGCTCAAACGCGACTATGCCTCTTCACCGGACTGGCTGCGCAAGCTGATGGATGCCTGGGCGGCTGGGCTCAACCACTACATCGCGACCCACCCGGAAGACAGGCCGAAAGTCCTGACCCGGTTCGAGCCGTGGATGGCGCTTTCCTTTACCGAAGGATCGATCGGCGGGGACATCGAGAAGGCAGCACTCAAACCCCTGGCTGCGTTTTACGGCGGTGAAGCAAGCCCCTTGGCGCTGGCCAGGGAAATGGTCCGGGATGACGAGCCGCGCGGTTCGAACGGGATCGCGATAGCGCCCAAACGCACGGCCAACGGCAACGCATTGCTGCTGATCAACCCGCATACCTCGCTGTTCTTCCGGTCCGAGCTTGAAATGAAGAGCGGGGAAGGATTGCACGCCTATGGCGCCTCCACGTGGGGGCAATTCTTCATCTATCAGGGCTTCAACGAGAAACTCGGCTGGATGCACACGACCAGCGGGGCGGACAATGTCGACGAGTTTGTCGAACAGGTCTCGCGCAAGGGCGACACGTGGTTCTACAGGCGTGGCAATGCCCTGAAGCCGTTCGTCAAACGGCCCGTCACCCTGCGGTTTCGCAAGGGTGATGGCAGCTTCGGGGAGCGGACTTTCACGACTTATGCCAGCGAACATGGGCCGATCGTGCGAGCCGAATCCGGCGACAGCCCGGACTGGATCGCGCTGTCCCTCATGCACAGGCCGGTGGCCGCGCTCAGCCAGTCGTGGTTGCGCACCGAGGCGCGTGACCAGGCAGAGTTCCTCAAGATTGGGGAGTTTCGCGCCAATTCCTCGAACAACACGCTCTATGCCGATGGCAAGGGCAATATCGCGCTGCTCATGCCACAGTTTGCGCCACGCCGTGATGCGCGGTTCGACTATCGCGCGCCGGTGGACGGGAGCGACTTCCGCGCCGACTGGAAGGGTCTTTATGGTCCCAAAGAGCGGCCCGACGTGGTCAATCCGCAGTCAGGCTGGGTCTACAATTCCAACGATGCGCCGTGGCGTGCGGCAGGCGAGGGGACGTTCGACCCGGCGCGCTGGCCGGCGACGTTCGACCAGGTCGGGGCCAATCCGCGCGGCGACCATGCGCTAGAACTGCTGGGCAAGGCGCAGGGGCTCGATCTCGAAAGCCTGCGCGCGCTTGCTTACGATCCGCACATGCCGCTGTTCGACGACCTGATTGCAGGGTTGCCGCAGGTTGCTGCCACAGATCCGCTGAGCCGACCGGTTGCGCTGCTCAAGGGCTGGGACCGGCGGTGGTCGGCAGGTTCGCAGGCCATGAGCCTTGCGCACTATTGGGGCGACGAACTGGAGGCTGGGGTGCGCCGCACGCTGCCCCGCACAGGCAACGTCTTCGCCGCGATGCGCGCGACGACCGAGCAGCTGCGCACGGCGGCGCTGGCACGTGCTGTTGCGCGCTTGGAGGACGACTTTGGCGGGTGGCAAGTACCCTGGAGCGAGGTCAACCGCTATCAGCGTACCACGTCCGACATCATCCAGCCTTTTGCCGACAACAAGCCGAGCCTGCCGGTGGTGTTCTCCTCCGCGCGCTGGGGTTCGCTGGCATCGTTCGGGACGAAGCAATATCCGGGAACAAGGCGGTGGTACGGTACCAGCGGCAACAGCTTTGTCGCCGTGGTCGAGTTCGGCCCGAGGGTCAAGGCGCTGGCGGTCTCATCGGGCGGCGCAAGCGGACGCGAAGGGGCACCCCATTTCAACGATCAGGCCGAACTTTATGTGTCAGGACAGATGCGGGCGGTCTACTTCTACCCCGAAGACATCAAGGGGCATATCGAGAAGACCTATCGCCCCTGAATGATCGCTTCGGCTTGTGCAAGGTCTTCGGGCGTGTCGACATCAAGGGCAAGCTGTTGCTCCAGCGGGATGGCGGGCGCACCGAGAAGCAACCCTGCGGCTCCGCGATCACCTTGCAGCGAGAGCAAGGCCGGGAAATGCCGCGAGCCGAATATGGCAGGCACCATCGCCCGCTCGGCAACGCAGGTGGCTATGCGATCGCCATCGAACGCACGAACGAGATTTTCGATATGGCTGGTCGGTACGAGCGGCATGTCTGCCAAGGCGATCAACGCGGCGCATGCTTGAGGAATTTCGCCGATGCCGGTGGCGATCGAGCGGGAAAGGGGGGCGCCGGGGGGAGCGAGCGCAAGCCTTTCAAAGCCTTCGACTTCGGGCGTGGCCTCGCAGCAGATCATCAGCTTTCGCCTGAACGGCAAGGCGGCGAGACGGTCACCGAGATGCCGTGCCAATGGCCTGCCTGCCAGCGTCGCAGCAAGCTTGCCACCGCCGAAGCGACTCCCGCGCCCGGCAGCGAGGAAAATGACGACGATGTCAGCGGCTGTCATTGGTCTGCTTGGGCCAGGGATTCTCCTGTCCAGTAAGTCCAATGTGCGAGAGTGTTGTATTCGGCCACCAGTTCGGCGAGCAGCGATATGGCGAGGGTTGCCGGATCGCGGGTGGCCGGGATCAGCCCGACATGGCCTCGCAAACGCGCGATGTGCTCCTTGGGCACGCCGCTCGCCTGCAAGGCCTCAAGCCTTGCGCTGTGCGTGCGCCGACTGCCGATCGCGCCGTGGTAGAAGGCCGGTAGTGCAAGCGCCTGCGGCAGCAGATGTTCTTCCCAATCGCGCCCGTGAAACAGGAAGACGATGGCGGACCAGCGATCGGACGCGGTCAACGGGAGGGTCGTTCGCACCGGGATGTGGGTGGTCGCGATACCGAGAGCAGCAAGGTCCATGCAAGTGCCGATGTCTGGGCATAGTGCGTGAACTTGTGCGCCGAACGCATTGGCCAGTCTGGAAAAAGCCGTGAGATCCTCACCTTGGCCCAACGCATGAATCCGCAAGGCTGGCTGGTAGCAATGGGTCAGGCTCTCGCCATTCCATAGCACTTCCTCCACGTCGCCTGCGACGGTGACGCGATCGCATTCCAATCGGAGCGCAGCTGGCTGGCGCGCTTCCAGCAGATCGAGAGCCGTGCGGATCGACGCGGTGGCTGGGCGCGGCGTGAACAGAAGATCTATGCCGCCGCCACAAGGCAGGCGCAGATCGATATAGGGTGAACCGATTCCGTAGCGGACGACATGCCCCCAGCCGTCGGACAGCGTTTCCAATGCCTCCGCCACCACGGCGTCTTCGATACACCCACCCGAGAACGAGCCCAGCCGCCGACCGTCTGCCGCGACGGCCATTTGCGTGCCGATGCCGCGCGACGAACCGCCGATCACAGCGACCAGAGTGACGAGCACTGTTTCCACGCCTTCATCCGCACAAGCGGACAGAAAGCGAAGAATGTCTGAGGGAGTCGTCGCGACCATGCGTCGCGGGCTATATCAGCTCCAGAGGTAGGCGGCGATGCCGTTTTCCGGTGAGCGAGTAGATCGCGTTCGCCAGTGCCGGGATGACCGGGGGAAGCGCTGGTTCGCCAAGACCCGTCGGCGCGAAGTCGGTCTTTACGAACTCGACCGCGATTTCACGTGGCGCAGCATCAATCCGCATGAGCGGGAAATCACCGAAATTCTCGGCAGTGATCGCACCGTTCTCCTGCACGATCTTCTGGCCGACGAGCGCCTGGCCGATCCCGTCGATCACGCAGCCTTGCGCCTGGTTCAGCGCGTTGATCGGATTGATGACGTGTGCGCCGATATCGCCGGCCACCCAGACCTTGTCGATCTGGATAGCGCCGTCCTTCATGGAAAGATCGACGATCTCGGCGAAATAGCCAAGGTGGCTGAAGTAGAAGCCGAAGCCGCGGCCCTTCTTGCGGCCTTGCCATCCGGCGGACTTGCACACGGCGTCGATCACGCCGCGCGCGCGGCCGGTGTGGAACTTGACGCGTTCGCCCGGGATCTCGCGCGGCGCGCCGAGGGTGCGGCGCATGAATTCGGGGAGATCGAGCCCGGCGGCTTCGGCAACCTCATCCATGAACGACTGCCACACGAACGACATGGCGTTCGAGGTGGGGGCGCGCAGCCAGCCGGTGGCGAGGTTGGTAGCCATGTAACTGACGCCGAGGTCGACGTTGGGCACGACCGGAGCGGGAAACTCGCTCGGCGCCATCTGTGCGGCGCGGATAGGCTTGCCGTCCTTGCCGAAGGTGACGAAGTGGTCCTTGAGCGCGATCAGAGCGCCATTGGCATCGAGCCCGGCGGTGAAGCGGTGCCAGCCGGCGGGCCGGTAGAAGTCGTGGCGGAAATCGTCGGTGCGGTCGTAAAGGACCTTCACCGGCTTTCCGGGCATGGCCTTTGCGACCTGACCGGCTATGACCATGTAATCGTTCATCAGGCGACGACCGAAGCCACCGCCGATCCGGGTCATGTGGATAGTCAGATCGTCTGTGGTCAGGCCGCAGAGCTTGGCGGTTTCCTCAGCTCCACCTGCGGGGGCCTGGCTGGGTGCCCAGATCTCGAGCTTGCCGTTCTGGAACATCGCGGTGCAGTTCTGCGGTTCGAGCGATGCGTGGGCGAGGAACGGGTATTCGTAGTCCGCCTTGACGACCTTTGCCGCCTTGGCGAGCGTGGCGTCAGCATCGCCGGCCTTGAACAGGCTGGCTTGCGGCGCAGCGGCCACGATCCTGGCAGCGTCGGCTTCGTATTTTCCGGTAGAGAAGCCGGTGACGGCGGCATCGTCCCACTTCACGGCAAGCTTTTCGCGCGCCTTGCTGGCTTTCCACCAGCTGTCAGCGATCACGACCACCGTGTCGGACTTGCCCTGCGGAACGAAGCCGCTGTTGACGGCAACGACGCCGAGCACGCCGGGAATGGCCTTGACCGCCGCGTCATCGAACGAGGCGACCGTACCGCCGTGGGCGGGGCATTTGACGATGGCGGCGTGAACCATGCCCGGGAGGCTGGTGTCTATGCCGTAAAGCGGCTCACCCTTGACGATCTTCGGAACGTCGACGCCAGGCTTGGACTTGCCGATGATCGTGAAGGTCTTCTCATCCTTCAACTGGACCTTGGCGAGATCGGGCGGAGTTTCGGTGGCGGCTGCCTTGGCGAGCGAGGCGTAAGTCAGGCTCTTGCCGGAGGAGGCCTGGATCACGGCGCCCTTGGCCGTGGTGAGGGCGGCCGGATCGACGCCCCACTTCTTTGCTGCGGCAGATACGAGCATGGCGCGGGCGGCGGCGCCGACCTGGCGCATAGGCAGCCAATTGCGCGGCGTGGCGGTGCTGCCGCCAGCGGTCTGTACGCCGTAGATCTTTTCGTTCGCGTCGGTCTGCTCGATGCGCACCTGCTCCCACGCGAGGTCCATTTCCTCGGCGATGAGCATCGGCAGCATGACCTTCACGCCCTGGCCGATTTCCGGGTTCTTTGCGCCGATTGTCACGGTGTTATCGGCATTGATGCGCACGAAGGCGTTGAGGACGTCGGCGGGTGCAGTGGCCGTTGCAGCGGCGAGAACGACCGAAGCGTCAAGCGTCAGCGCCGTGCCGCCTGCCAGCGAGGCGGCGATGAAGGAGCGGCGGGAGAGGGCGATCTGGTCGCTCATGCTGCGGTCTCCTCGGCAGGGAGGCCTGCGGCGGTGCGGATGGCGGCGCGGATGCGCATGTAGGTGGCACAGCGGCAGATATTGCCGCTCATCCAGCCGTTAATGTCCTCGGACGTGGGCTTGGGATTCTGTTTGAGCAGTGCGGTGGCAGACATGATCTGCCCGGCCTGGCAATAGCCGCACTGCGGCACGTCGAGCGCGACCCATGCATCCTGCACCCGCTTGCCCAGTTCGTTGAGGCCGACGCCCTCGATCGTGGTGATCGACTTGCCGGCGGCATCGGCGATCGGCGTCTGGCAGGAGCGGACGGCATCGCCATCGAGGTGGACGGTGCAGGCGCCGCACAGCCCCGCGCCGCAGCCGAACTTGGTACCGGGCATGGCAAGGTCTTCGCGCAGGACCCAGAGCAGGGGTTTGTCGGCCTCCGCCTCCACCACGCGTTTGCGGCCGTTTACGGTGAGGGAAATGCTCATCGCCTGAAATCCTTGGAAATTCCGGAAAGACAAAGCGCGAAAGACAAGGCCATCGGCTCGTACCTCATCGAATCTGGACAGGCATCCGGAGATCGTCAAGCGCCTTGTTAATCAGGTCCAGGTTATACGGCGGGGTGACAACGGCATCCTTGGTGTTGGGCGCGGGTGGTGATATGCGCGAGGCAAGATGGCCGCGCTTCCCGAGACGTTTGATACTGATTTGCCTTCCGCACGGCGGCCGGGAACATACGTGCGTGGGACGGAAACGGTCGACGCGATCATCAAGGCGGCGCTCAGCGTCCTGATCGAAGAGGGCGCCGGAGCCTTCACGATCCGCCGCATCGCCGCGCAGTGCGGGATGAAGGTGGGGAACGTCAGCTATCATTTCCCGAAGAAGGAACTGCTGATCCAGACGCTGCTGGATGACATCATCGGCAATTACGACAAGCTGCTGGAGCGCACAGTGCGCCAGCCAGGGCTCGATGCCGAGGAGCGGTTGCGCCTGATCGTGGTGATGTGCCTTGATGACATTGCCGGCAAGCGCACCACGCGCCTGTTCACCGAACTGTGGGCGCTGGCCAACCACAACGAGTTCGTGGCCGATCGCGTGCGCCTGTTCTACCAGCGGGTGCATGAGTTCATTTCAGAATACGTTGCCGAGTTGAACCCCGCGCTAAGCCAGCAGGAAGTGCGGGACGTGGCGCTTTACATCAGCGCTTCGATGGAAGGGGCGACGCCGTTCCTCGGTTATGGCAAGCCGTGGGCCTCTCGGATGAGCACTTATACCGCAATTGCGACACACGCGCTGGTATCGCTTGCCAAGTCGATAACTTCGGCGGAAATTGCCGGTCTGGCCGACCGCAGGTAGCGCATCCTTTCGCACACGCAAAAAAAGCGTTGACCGAATCTGGACATGCGTCAAGTCTCTGCCCTGCGGACTGGCAAAGGGGGCCGAGATGACGCTTGAACGCAAAGTGGCGCGAGTTGTTCTGGGTTCATTGCTGGCCGGAACGCTGGCAAGCGTTCATGCCAAGCCGGCATTCGCCGAAACCGTGGTGCCGGAGGCCGAAGAGCCCGGTGTGATGACCCTGGAGCCGCCCAAGGCGAGCTGGTTCTATGTCCGCGGGGGCTGGGGATCGGCAGGTTCGAGCATCTTCGATGCCGGGACCGGCAAGATGGTCGGCATGGTCAACACCAGCCGCGATTCCGATATGGCGATCGATCCAGCGGGCAAGTTCTATTACGTCGCCGAGACGATCTGGTCGAAGGTCAACCGTGGCACGCGCCAGGATCTGGTTTCGGTCTACGACAGCAAGACGCTGAAGCTGATCAGCGAGATCCCGACGCCGGGGCGCCTGATCGTCGGCGGGTTCACGACCAACTTCGTGCTGACCGACGACGGCAAGACCGCCTACGACTACAACTTCGATCCGGCCTCGTCGGTGAACATCATCGACATGGTGAAGCGCAAGTTCGTGCGTGCGGTGGAACTGCCGGGATGCGCAGGGATGATCCCCAATCCGGGCGTGGGGTTCTCTTCGCTCTGCGCCGACGGCACGATCGCGACAGTGGCAATCAAGGGCGCAACGCAGGACATCACGCGGACCGAGCCGTTCTTCGACGCTGCGGCAGACCCGATCTTTTCGAACACCGTCTATGATCGCAAGAAGAAGCAGGTGGTGATGGTCAGCTACACCGGCCTGATCCGCACGGCTTCGATCGGTGGCAAGGTTGAGGTAAGCGCGCCGTTTTCTATCCAGGAAGCGGGCGGGATGAAGCCAGCTGACGTCAAGCCGCTCGACATTGCCTGGTATCCCGGCGGGATGCAGCCGGTTGCGCTGCACAGGCCGAGCGGTACGCTGTGGGTGCTGATGCACAAGGGCGAATACTGGAGTCACAAGGAAGGCGCCGAGGAAATCTGGGGCGTCGATCTGGCGACGAAGAAGCTGGTCAAGCGCATCCCGGTGGAAGGGGAGCCGGGCAATATCCAGATCACACAGGACGATGCGGCGATGATCATGGTCAACAGCTACAAGGGCAAGGCGCTTGTCATCGATTCCAAGACTGGAGAGGTGAAGCACGAGATCGAGAACGCCGGTGGCGGCTTGATCACCGTCGTGGAGCCGATGTGATCACAGGTGAAGCCTTGAGCATGACTGCGGCAATGGGGATCGCGGGCATGGCCGGCGCGATCGGCGTTGGCGCGGTGTTCGTCGGAGCGGGGATTGCGAAGTTGCGGAGCCGGCGGGTCTTTCCCGGTGTCGTCGCCAACTATCGTTTGCTGCCTGAGGCATTGGTCCCCGCGGTCGCGGCGACGCTGCCGGTTGCCGAAGTGGCGGTTGGGCTTGCGCTGATCGGCGGCGTTCGCTTTGCCGCTGTGCCCGCCGGTCTTTTGCTGCTGGTCTTTGCGGCGGCCATGGCGATCAACATTGGCAGGGGTCGTTCCAAAATTGATTGCGGTTGCGGCCGGTCGGAACTGCGCCAGCCCCTTAGCCGTGCGCTCGTGATGCGGAACATCGTGCTGGCTGGGCTGCTGGTGCCTGCACTGCTGCCGCAGCCGCCGTTCGCTTCGGCGCAATGGCTGATCGGACTTGCGGCCGGTGCAGCGCTTTATCTTCTGACCCTTCTGGCCAACGCACTGGCGGCGCTGGCGCAAGGGCCTCTCGCCATGGAAAGGAATTCGCGATGATGACGGCACTGATCGTTGGACAGGTCCTGTCATGGCTGGTGATCATCGCCTTGGTGGTGGCACTGCTGGCGCTGGCGCGGCAAGTGGGTGTGCTGCACATGCGGGTGGCTCCGGCGGGCGCCTTGCAGACGAGTGGCGGGCCGGCAGTCGGGGGCAAGGCTCCGGCGGTTCCGGCTCATACGCTTGAAGGCAAGGACGTGATCGTCGGCGGGCCTGCCAAGGATGTGCCGTTGCGACTGCTGATGTTCGTTTCAGCAACGTGCCCGCTGTGCAAGGGCCTGATCCCGGCGGCACGCTCCTTTGCCAAGGACGAGCGGGTGGAACTGACCTTCGTCGGCGACGATGACGCGCAGGTGCAGCGCGGACTGATCGCGGCGCAGGGGCTGGAAAACTACCGTTTCATCAACGGTCCCGAGGTGGGGCAGGCGTTCGAAGTGGGCAAGCTGCCGTACGCGGTGCTTTTGGATGCGGAAGGGACGATCCTTTCCAAGGGGCTGGTCAACAGTCGCGAACATCTCGAGAGCCTGGTGGTGGCGCACGAAATGGGGATTGCCACAGTGCAGGATTACATCGGCAAGCTGAAGACTGTTGCCGCAGCTTGACGGCGCGGGCGCATCAAGGATCATAGGGGGCATTCGATGAAGCGTTTCAATCCCGATGCGATGGGCGAGAAGCTGTTGCGGCGCTTTGCCGGTGGAACCTCGCGTCGTGGCATCCTTGCGCGGATGGGGGCGGCGCTGGTGGCGGCGCCGGTCTTCCCGCTGCTGCCGGTGAGCCGTGCCGAAGCGGCCAAGCCTGACCGGTCGCCCGAGGCCAAGACGGCCTTTGCCCGCAGCGCGCAGACGACCGACCAGACCAAGTGCAACTACTGGCGCTACTGTGCGATCGATGGCGCGTTGTGCACCTGCTGCGGTGGCGGCATCCACACTTGCCCGGCAGGCGCAGAGCCTTCGCCGGTTTCATGGGTGGGATCTTGCATCAATCCCGATGACGGCAAGGCCTACATGATCGCCTATCGCGACTGTTGCGGGAAGCCCGCCTGCGGTCAGTGCAATTGTGACAATATCGATCGCGAGACGCAGCTGTATCTGCCGCAGCTCAACAACAATATCATCTGGTGCTTCGGTACGAGCAGCATGGAGTATCACTGCTCTACCGCGATGATGATCGGCGCGGCCTGAGGATCGGGCGATGCGCCTCGTTGCTCTAGCCGGACTCGCTGCGACGCTGGCGCTTGCGGTGCCGGCTGTCTCGGCGGGTGATCCTCGGGCGGAGACCGTGGCGAAAGGGCTGGCGGCAATTGGCGATGCGGAACTGGCCAAGGCCGACTATGTCGAGCATTGTGCCGGGTGCCACGGCGTCCAGGGGCTTTCGGCACCGGCCAAGCTGCCCGAGCTGCGCGGACGCGTCGGTTACATGATGTGCACGGCAGACACGCGGGCCTACCTGCTGCGCCTGCCCAACATCGCCAAGAGCCGAATCAGCGACAACCAACAGCTGGCCGACATGCTCAACTTCATGGTGTTCGGCCTTGGCGGGACAAGCGTGCTGCCGGGGACAAAGCCGTTCACTGCCGCGGAAGTCGGCTACGAGCGCCGGTTTGCCTTGACCTCGGCCTCGCTGGTGCGCGAGCGAAAGCGGCACGTCGAGACGGCAATCGCCAAGTGTGGTGCGCCCGCTTCGTTCCGCAGCTTCTACGGCGGCAGCTGATCAGCGCGGGGCGAGGCCTGCGGTCAGGAAATCGACCAGCTTCTTCGCGATATCACGCTCTGACTGTTGGCCATCAGGACGATGCCAGCGCGAGGGGCCGTTCAATGCGCTGGCCAATGTGAGTGCAGCCAGTTTCGGCTCGCACGGCGAAACCGAACCATCGGCGATCCCTTCGGCCACCAGTTCACGCAAAGTCGCATCGATCCGACGCTTGCGCAGTCGGATGGACTCCCGGGCGTCTGGTGACAGTGCCTCGTTGGCGGTCAGGATGTTGCACCGCCCGAAGTCGTTCATGTTGATTTCGGCGTAGTCGGTCAGGAAGGCGCGGAGGCGGTCGAGGCCGCGTCCGTGATGAACGCGCGCCTCGTCTGCTGCAGCAAGCAACTGGTTCATGCCGATCGTCAGGCATTCGACCAGAACCTGCTCCTTGTTGCCAAGGTAGTGATAGATCGTCGGCTTGGAGATGCCGAGGCTCGCTGCGACGTCGTCGAGCGAGGTCTGGTGGTAGCCTCGGGCGTTGAACATCCGCACCGCGGCCTCGAGCACGGCCATGCGCTTGGCTTCGCGCTCCTCGCTGCGTTCGGCGGCGGTCTTGAAGGGAGATCGTGCGGCCAAGAGCGGTACCCTGCGTGTTCTGCCAGTTGGAAATTGCGCCAAGTCGGCGCTTCTGTCGCGCGCAGGGTAGGGCAATGCGGCGATTGACTCCATACCCTTTGGAACAATACTTACTCACGAGTAGATATTGTTCTGGTCGGTTCTGACTTGTGACAGAACTGATTGAAGGAAGGGATGCATAGGCTATGGAAATCAAGGGGCTGGCAGCAATCGTGACGGGTGGCGCCTCTGGTCTGGGTGGGGCAACAGCGGCTCGACTCGCTGAACTGGGTGCCAAGGTTGCGATCTTCGATCTGAACGTGGATCTGGGCCGCGCCCATGCAGAGGCCATCGGCGGCACGTTCTTCAAGGTCGACGTCACCGATGAGGATGCAGTGGACAACGCCATCCTCGAGGCCGAGGCGATGAACGGCAAGGCTCGGATCCTGGTGAATTGCGCCGGGATCGGGCCGCCCGCGAAGGTCATCGGGCGCGATGGCAAGGCGATACCGCTCAAGGACTTCTCGAAGATCATCCAGATCAACCTGATCGGCACCTTCAACGTGTTGTCGAAGTTTGCGGCCCGCATTTTCGATGCCGAGCAGGTTGGCGAAGAGCGCGGCGTGATCGTCAACACCGCCAGCGTTGCTGCGTTCGAAGGACAGATCGGGCAGGCGGCCTATGCGGCATCCAAGGGTGGTGTCGTCGGCATGGCGCTGCCGATTGCGCGCGAATTTGCCCGCTATGGCATCCGCGTGAACACCATCGCGCCGGGCCTGTTCCTGACGCCGCTGCTGCAATCGCTGCCGCAGGAAGCGCAGGACTCGCTTGGGAGCCAAGTCCCGTTCCCGAGCCGTCTCGGCAAGCCTGAAGAATACGCGCGCATGGTCGAGAGCATCGTGACCAACCCGATGCTCAACGCCGAAGTTATCCGCCTGGACGGCGCGATCCGCATGGCGCCGCGCTGAAAACTGTCAACCGATCCCGCGATTGAGGAGTAAAGCAGAATGGCAATTGGCATCGGCATGGACGCCGCATTGGAAATCGCGGATCGGGTAGAGCGGTTCGTTCGCGAGGAAGTGATCCCTTACGAAAGCGATCCGCGCCGTGACGATCACGGCGCGCCGCTTGACGAGATGGTCATGGAAATGCGCGAGAAGGCGCGCGCGGCGGGCGTGTTGACGCCGCATATCCTGGCCGATGGGCGCCACCTCAGCCAGCGCGAGACGGCGGTCGTGCTGATCCGCTCAGGGCTTTCGCCGCTGGGCATGCTGGCCGTGAACACGCAGGCGCCGGACGAAGGCAACATGTACCTGCTCGGCAAGGTCGGTAGTCCTGAATTGAAGGAGCGCTTCCTCAAGCCGCTGGTATCGGGCGAGGCGCGTTCGGCGTTCTTCATGACCGAGCCGGCAGAGACCGGCGGGGCGGGCTCCGACCCTTCGATGATGCAGACGACCTGCCGCCGCGATGGCAATCACTGGGTAATCAACGGCCGCAAGGCGTTCATCACCGGCGCCAAGGGCGCCAAGGTCGGCATCGTCATGGCCAAGGACGAGGAGGGCGGGGCATGCATGTTCCTCGTCGACCTGCCGGACCCGACGATCGAGATCGTGCGCGTGCCCAATACCATCGACAGCAACATGCCGGGCGGCCATGCGGTGATCGACATCAAGGACCTTCGCGTGTCGGCGGACCAGATGCTGGGCGAGCCGGGCGAGGGCTTCAAGTATGCGCAGGTGCGCCTGAGCCCGGCTCGGCTTTCGCACTGCATGCGTTGGCTGGGTGGGTGCATCCGCGCTCAGGAGATCGCCTCGGACTACGCCAACCGTCGCATGGCGTTCGGCAAGCAACTGATCGATCACGAAGGCGTCGGCTTCATGCTGGCCGAGAACATGATCGACCTGAAGCAGGCTGAACTGATGATCGACTGGTGCGCAGGCGTGCTCGATACCGGCTCGCTCGGTACTGTCGAAAGCTCGATGGCCAAGGTTGCAGTGTCCGAGGCGTTGATGCGCGTGGCGGACAAGTGCGTGCAGGTGATGGGTGGAACGGGCGTGACGACTGATACGATCGTCGAGCAGATGTTCCGCGAAGTGCGAGCGTTCCGCATCTATGACGGCCCGACAGAGGTTCACAAGTGGAGCCTTGCCAAGAAGATCCGCCGCGATTGGCGTCATGCGCAGGCAGGAGCGGCGCACTGATGAGCGGCACGGCGCAGGAGGCAAACGCGGGCACCACCCCGGTACGTGAGGGCTATCGCTTCGACGAGGCGGCGCTTGCGAAGTGGATGGAAGCCAATGTCGAGGGGTTCTCGGGGCCTCTTGAGGTGGAGCAGTTCAAGGGCGGGCAATCGAACCCGACCTACAAGCTGATCACGCCTGCCCGTGCCTATGTGCTGCGCCGCAAGCCACCTGGACCAGTGTTGAAAGGGGCGCACGCGGTCGAGCGGGAGGCGAAGGTGCTCTCGGCGCTCGGGTCTGTTGGCTTTCCGGTGGCGCATGTCCATGGGTTGTGCACCGATGAAAGCGTCATCGGCAGCTGGTTCTACGTGATGGAGATGGTCGAGGGCCGCATCTTCTGGGATGCGACTTTTCCTGATGTTTCCCGCGAGGAGCGTCCGGCCTATTTCGACGCTATGAACGCAACGATCGCGCAGTTGCACTCGATCGATCACGAAGCGGTGGGGCTGGGTGACTATGGCAAACCCGGCAACTACTTCGCGCGGCAGGTCGGCCGCTGGTCGAAGCAGTACCTCGAGGACGAACTTGCCGGCCGCGATCCGAACATGGATGCGCTGGTCGAGTGGTTGCCGACCGCCATTCCCGAAGGCGACGAGACAAGTGTCGTTCACGGCGACTTTCGCTGCGACAACATGATCTTTCACCCCACAGAGCCCCGCGTGATTGCCGTGCTCGACTGGGAGCTTTCGACGTTGGGGCATCCGCTGGCCGACTTTGCCTATCACGCGATGATGTACCACATGCCGCCGAACATCGTGGCCGGGCTGGAAGGGGCGGATCTGACTGCGTTGAATATCCCCAGCGAGGCCGAATACGTCGCTGCCTATTGCCGTCGGACAGGGCGAGACTCGATTGCCTCGTGGGATTTCTACGTGGCCTTCAACTATTTCCGGCTCGCCGCGATCTTCCATGGCATCAAGGGGCGCTACCTTCGGGGCACTGCCGCATCGGCGCATGCCAGGGACCGCGCAGAGGCATTTCCCGTTCTTGCGCGGCTGGCGAGGGAGGCCATGGCGCGCTGCCAGTAAGTGATTGGTTCGAATCCGAACCTTAACAGTTCTTGGTGATTTGCCAGCCGCGACGATTTTTGTGTCTGCCGAACGCGCGTTGCGTTTCGTCGTTTTGGCGAGGGAACTTGCCGCCGATTCGGCGACGGTAGGATACCGCGAGGCAGGCTCAAAAGTGCGCAGGCACTGGACTTGGCGATACTGCCAAAGTGGATGCGATTGATTCTGTCGGCGCTAGTGCGTCGGCATGCTGCAGCGCGAAGGCGTGGCCTGACTAACTGTCAGAGAGGTAAGTAAATCTCCGCGGCAAGCGTCTGCATCTGTCTCCACCCTGGTTTCCGGTTGTTCATTTCCGGTGCAATCTTCCCTTTCTGCGGGCGAATTCGCGGTTAGGAGTTGCCTGACAACAGGGTCCGTCAGGTTGTGCGGGGCAACAGGAACAGTCTACGCCATGCAAGTAGCAGCCAAGCCACTAGTCGAAGTCTTCGAAGCCTTGTCGACTGCGCTCGACGAACTCGACACGCACGGTGAAGCCATGGCCGCGCTCCATCTCGCCATGGCAGTGGAATGCCTCGCCCACAGGCTGGAGGACGACGTTCCGCAGGCTCCGCTGAAGCCCCGACCTGTTCTTCGCCTCATCAAGAACGACTGAGCCACCAAGGGCGCGTTGTCGAACAACGGTTGAACCTCGCCGCGAACTGTCGCGCGCTCGCGCCAATTCGTCGCAACTGCATTGTCTATCTTTGCGATAGAGATAATCGGTCCTGACGGCGCCAATTGCGCAACAGCCTCCTGCATCGACAAAAGGAAAGCTTTGCGCCGCAACAGACGAGGTTTAATGTCTACTAAAAAACTTGAGTATAGAAGCTGGGCAACGGCGGCGAGTCGCCGGACACTGCGCAAGAAAGGGGTATTGCAATCATGCGAGCACAATCGACGGGCACCCTTCGCGCTAACAGGATCGAACGGGGAATGACCGAACCGACCAAATCAGGGGCTGGCAATCAGGGTGAATCCGAAAGCCATCTCGAGGAAAGCATTGCCAGCGTGCGCGAAGCCCTGACCGGGCTGCGTTATGGGGCCGTGCAACTGACCGTCCACGAAGGACGTGTCGTCCAGATCGACGTGACCGAGAAGCGACGGCTCAAGCCGAACTGATCGTCCCACGCATCCAATACCAAAAACACACAGAACTACCGCACCGCTGACCGGACAACCGGAAGCATCGTTCGGGAACACATGAGGTCCTACGATGAATTTCCGCGTCCTTCTCGCGGGTGGCGTTGCGCCGCTCGCCCTGGCTTCGCACGGCGTCTACGCTGCCGAAGCGCCTGCCACCACCACCGCTGCAGTGCCCGCGCCCGAGGACGCCCAGACGACTTCCGTCGGCACGGGGGCCAGAGACAGCGGCGAGATCGTCGTCACAGCGCGTCGGCGCCAAGAAACGGCGCAGGACGTCCCGTTGGCGATCTCCGTCGTCGGCGGCGAGCATATCGACAATACCGGCGCCTTTAACGTCGGCCGTTTGCAGCAGTTGACGCCAACGCTGCAGTTCTACTCCTCGAACCCGCGCAACACCGCGGTGAACATTCGCGGCCTTGGCGCGCCGTTCGGCCTGACCAACGATGGCATCGAGCAGGGCGTCGGCATCTACATCGACGACGTCTATAACGCGCGCGTTGCCTCGGCGACGTTCGATTTTCTCGACGTGAAGCAGATCGAGGTCCTGCGCGGGCCGCAGGGCACGCTTTATGGCAAGAACACGACGGCCGGTGCGATCAACATCACCACCAACCAGCCGACCTTCGACTTCGAAGGCAAGGCTGAAGTCAGCATCGGCAACCTGAACTTCGTGCAGGCGAAGGCTGCCGTCTCTGGGCCAGTCACGGATACGCTGGCGGCGCGCCTGGCGGTGTCATCGACCAACCGCCGCGGCACGATCTATAATGTGACCTCCAAGCAGTGGATACAGGGGCAGGACAACCTTGGTCTTCGGGGCCAGTTGCTGTTCAAGCCTACCGAAGCGCTGAGCATCACGCTGGCTGGTGATTACAGCGAACAGGACGCCGCCTGCTGCGGTTCGGTCTATGTCCGGACAGGGACGACGCAGCGTGCTGCCAACCGCCAGTTTACAGCGCTTGCGGCGGCACAGGGCTACACCGTGCCAAGCGCCAATCCCTATGACCGGTTGACCGATCTGGACGCCACACTGCAGGCTGGCAACAAGATCGGCGGCGTGTCGCTCAAGGCCAAGTGGGACATCGGGCCGGGCACGCTGACTTCGGTCACGGCGTGGCGCTTCTGGGACTGGAAGCCACAGAACGACCGTGATTTTACCGGCCTGCCGATTGTCACCAAGTCGCAGAACCCTTCCCAGCAGGACCAGTACACGCAGGAATTGCGCTACAACTACAGCTCCGACCGCCTCGATTTCGTGCTTGGTGCCTTCGGGTTCTACCAGCGTATCGACACGCAGGGCACAGAGCAGCATGGCAGCGCATCGACGAAATGGAACCTTGCGCCGAGCAACGCCCTTTACAACTCGGACGTGCTGAACGGGCTGACCGCGCTCAACACGCAGTATCTCAAGAATACCAGCGTGGCGGTTTACGGGCAGGCGAGCTGGAAGGTGACGCCCGAGCTGACGCTGCAGCCGGGCGTGCGCGTGAATTACGACAAAAAGGACGGCTTCTACCAGCGGCGGGTGTTCACGGCCTCGGGCAGCGAAATCCTGATCGACGGCACGACCACTCCGGTGAAGACGGCGCAGCTGGGCATCTTCACCCCCCAGACGATCTCGCCCAAGTTCAGCGACTGGAACTTCAGTTACGACTTCACCGCCAGCTACAAGGTTGCGCCGGGCATCCTGTTCTACGCGACTTATGCCAAAACCTTCAAATCGGGCGGCATCAACCAGAACGGCGTGCCGACGGATGCGGCAAACAACCCGATTCTGGGCGCGGCCACGGTCAAGCCGGAATCGGTGCAGCACTACGAAGCGGGTCTCAAGACCGAGTTCTGGGACCGTCGTGCGATCCTCAACCTCTCGGCCTACCGCACGGACATCAAGGACTATCAGGCCAACGTTAACAATGGCCAGTTCGGGGTTCTGCGCGGCTATCTCGCCAATGCCGGTGCGGTGCGCTCGCAGGGTATCGAGGCCGACTTCTCAGTCCGGCCGAGCGAGCGCTTCAATGCCTACGTCAATGGGGCCTACACCGACGCCACGTACCGCAAGTTCGTCGATGCGCCGTGCCCGCCGGAGCTCTCGGGCGGCGCCACCAGCCCGGCCAATTGCGACATCTCCGGTCAGCGCCTGCCCGGCGTGTCGAAGTGGTCGCTGTCGTTCGGGCTCGAAGCCAATGCACCGGTCACCTTCCTCGAGGAGGATGGGCAAGTCTACTTCGGCTATGACGGGAGCTACCGGTCGAACTTCTCGTCGAACCCGACGCCTTCGATCTACACCTGGGTCGATGGCTATTCGCTGTCGAACTTCCGCGCCGGTTTCCGCACCGACAGCGGCTTCGACCTTTATGGCTGGGTACGCAATGCGTTCGATCAGAACTACATCGACCAGCTCTTCGTCGGCCCCGGCAATACCGGCTTGATCGCGGGCCTTCCGGGCGATCCGCGCACTTGGGGCGTCACCTTGCGCAAGAGCTTCTGAGGCTGAACCACCCCGCAGCGCATGCGGTACTCAAAGGCCGGTGGAGCGATCCACCGGCCTCTTTTCGTATCCTCAGTTGTTGCCGCCGATGAAATCACCCAGTTCGCCCAGGATCGAGCCTTCGCCGCGGTTCTGGCCGCCGCGGGAGCCGGCGGCGGCAAGCATCCGTCCGGCAAGCCGGGAGAAGGGCAGGGACTGGATCCAGACCTTGCCGGGACCGCGCAGGCGCGCGAAGAACAGCCCTTCGCCGCCGAACAGGACGGACTTCACGCCGCCTGCAGTTACCAGGTCGAAGTCAATGCCCGGCGTGTAAGCGGCAAGGCAGCCGGTATCGACGTGGAGTTCTTCGCCAGGGCGCAGTTCCTTTTCCACCAGCGTACCGCCCATCTGGACGAAGACCCAGCCGTCGCCATCAAGCTTCTGCATGATGAAGCCTTCGCCGCCGAACAGGCCGGTCATCACGCGGCGTTGGAAGGCAACGCCGATCGAAACACCGCGCGCGGCGGCGAGGAAGCTGTCCTTCTGGCAAATCAGCGTGCCGCCCACGTCCGACAGCTTGATCGGCAGGATGGCGCCCGGCGTGGGCGAGGCGAAAGCAACGCGGGCCTTGCCGTGGCCGTTGTGGGTGAACACTGTCGTGAACAGGCTCTCTCCTGTGACCAGTCGCTTGCCCGCACCGAGCAGCTTGCCCATGAAGCCGCCCTGCTGATCGGCGCTGCCATCGCCGAACACGGTGGTCATTCCGACTGAGCCGTCCTTCCAGACGAGGGCACCAGCTTCGGCGACAGCGCTTTCGCCGGGATCGAGTTCGATCTCGAGGAACTGCAATTCCTGCCCCTTGATTTCGAAATCGATGTCGTCGGCAATGCTTGCGCTGCGGTGATGGGCCCACGGACTATTGGACATTGAGGTCTCCCAAGGATTGATGCGCGCAGATGTAGCAATCCACTGCGCCGATACGAGGGGGCATATCATGTCTTCGTCGGCGCTGTTATGACGCTTGTCGGATCGAGGGGTATTTTCACTATGACGACGCTGCGGCCCGAACGGTATTCTGCGCTTGCCATCATCCTGCACTGGGCGATCGCCCTGTTGCTGCTGTTCCAGATCGGGCTTGGCTGGGCCTTGGAAGACTTGCCCAAGGGCGCGGTGCAGTTTTCGGGATACCAGTTCCACAAGTCGGTCGGCATCGCGATCCTGTTGTTGAGCCTTTTGCGGCTGCTGGTGCGACTGTTCAAGGTGCGACCCTTGCCGGTGCAGGATGGCAAGGCGCAGATGTTGGTCGCGTCCGTCGTGCACGTCCTGCTTTATGCAGTAATGATCGTCGGGCCGCTGACCGGGTGGATCATCGTTTCGACGGCCAAGGTGCGGTTGCAGACGATGCTGTTCGGCAAGGTGCCTTGGCCGGACCTTCCCGTCGGACAGGCCTGGCATGAACCTGCCGAAGTGCTGCACGGTGCCTTGGGCACGGTCGGCATGGCGCTGATCGTGCTGCACGTAGCCGGCGCGTTGTACCACCACTTCAAGCGCGAGGACGTGATTGGCCGGATGCTGCCGGCGGCGATCCGCTCGCACGGCGCGATAGGCGCCGCCGGATTTGCGGCAATCGCTCTTGGTGCCGGAGCGCTGATCTGCGGCCTGTTCCTGTCGTTTTCGGGTAACAAGTCTCCGGCTGCTGCTTCGCCGAGCGAAATAGCTTCCGAGACTGCTGCAGAGGTTCCGGGCGAAGATCCATCGGCGCCGGCGAGTTCAGAACCCGCCGTTGCCGAGAGCGCGGCAGCGACAGCTGCCAAGGCCAATCCGTGGAAACTGGAGAAGGGTGGGCGCCTTGGCTTTGCCGCAGAATACAGCGGCGAGGCGATCAACGGATCGTTCTCGCGCTGGGATGCGACGATCATCTTCGATCCCGAGGACCTGCCGGGATCATCGATCCGGGCGACGATCGACCTCGCCTCGGTCGATAGCGGCGATAGCCAGCGCGACGATATGCTGCGCAGTGACAGCTTCTTAGGCGTTGGTGCACACCCCACGGCGCAGTTCGTTTCCACGAACATTCGGGAGATGGGCGAAGGCCGCTATGTCGCCAATGGAACGCTTTCGCTGCATGGACAACGCAAGCCGCTGGCACTGCGGTTCGCCCTCAAGATCAGCGGCGACAAGGCAACCGCCACCGGCAACGCGACCTTGCAGCGTCTGTCCTTTGGGGTCGGTGAATCCGAATGGTCTGCGACGGATCAGTTGAAGGATGCGGTAAGTGTCAGCTTCAACATCAAGGCGACGCGGCAGGCCCCGTGATGGCACCAGTGTGGCGCAGACCGGCGAAGAAGAACTCGGAATAGGCGCGCGCCCACTCCTCGTTGGCGCGGTCGTCGATTTCCTTGATTGAGCCCGTGAAACGGGCGTGGCCCAGCAGACCTTCCAACCAGAAGCGAGCAGCCAGTCCGGGATCGGCCAGTTCGAGGTTTTGCACGTGCGCAGCTTCGCGGATTTCTTCCGAGATGCTGACAAGGGCATCGGCATACATCGCCTGGCGGTAGTTCACTTCTTCATTGCCGAATTCCTGGTCGCACCAGTCGACCAGTCGCTCCATCATCCGGCCTTCCGCCGAATGGAGCACGCGCATTATCGCGGCGGCGCGAATGCAGAACGCGTCGACGACGGGCAGCCCAGCGCCCAGCTTCATGATCTCGAGCCGACGCTCGATGGTCTTGTGAGCCAGCAACGCTTCGAGAAACTCGCGTTTGCCGGCAAAGCGTGTGTAAATCGTGGCCTTGCCAATATGCGCATGACGCGCGACGCGATCAAAGGTGAAGGCTTCGAAGCCATGGTCCCGCAGGACCTCCCAACCGGCTTCAAGGATTCGCGCAGGAAGACGTTGCGCTTCCTCCAGCGACGGACGACCGCGCTTCGTGGCGGTCCTACTACCCGAAAGATCAGTGGACGGTGAGTTGCTGTTCTGCGAAGGCGGCGAGGGCGGCAGTGTCATGCGGTTGATCCCGCTCGCACAGCCGTTCGGCCATTGCTTCGGCGATCCGGTTGTGAACCGGGCAGGACATCTCCAGTCCTTCGCGATAGGCCTGCCAGAAGCGGAGGCCCGCATCGGTAATCCAGCGCATCTTTCCCACTTTCTCGCCTTTGCGGCGTATCTGTTGGATAAAGTGCCTCAGCCATGGCTGGAGTCAATATACTATAAAATGGGCGAATCCGTTTCATTTATCCGCTCCTGACCCTGCTGAACCGGCGGTCCAGCCAAGCCCAAGCGCCTTTTCTACCGCGATAAATCCGGTCGTCAGTTCGGCGCGAGCGGCGGCAGCGGACATTGCCAACTGCAACGCCTGCCGCTCTGCATCAAGACGGTCGGGCCTGCCAATGGTCCCGGCCTGCAAGCGTTGCTGCTGCAGCTCAACGTTCTTGCGCGCCCGACCTTCCGCATCAAGCGCCTTGCCGAAAGCGACGCGCTGTGCGCCAAAGCGCGCAAGCGAACCTTCGGCATCCTGAAGCGCCGTCAGCACTGTTCTGCGGTAATTCGCTTCGGCTTCAGCATAGGCGCCTTTGGCTGCTTCAACCTGGCGGTTGGCGCGCCCGCCATCGAAGAGGTTCCACTTGATCTGGGGAAGGGCGATGCCGACGATGTTGGCGGGGTCGAAGATGTCGCCGATGTTCTGGCCGCCAAGACCCAGCAGCCCGAGGAACGAGATCTTCGGGAACTTGTCGGCAATCTTCACGCCAACATCGGCATTGGCGGCCGCCAACTGGCGCTCGGCCATGCGAATGTCGGGGCGGCTGCGCAACAGGTTGGCGGGGTCACCAATGGCCACTTTGGCAGGAGGCAGCGGCACCGCGGCCGGAGTTTCCAGCAGGGTGTCGAGCGCACCGGGCTCCTTGCCCGTAAGCACTGCAATCTGGTCCATCAGAACGGCAATCTCGGCGCGGGACTTGGCAACGTCGGCCTCGCTGGCGAAAGCTTGCGCTTCTGCAGCGTTGACGGGCTGTTGCGGGATCGTCCCGGCGGCAAAGCGCTGTTGCGCCAAGGAGACCAGTTCCCGGTCTATGCCCACCTGCCGGTCTTGCAGCGCCAGCATCGACTGCCGCGCCCGCAGGCCGACATAGGCACGCGCAATTTCGGCCGAGAGGGTTACGCGGGCATCGGCAGCACCTGCTTCAGCGGCTTCTGCACGCGCCGAGGCAGCCTCCACCTTGCGCCTGGTGCCGCCGAACAGGTCTATTTCCCACGAGGCGTCAAAGCCGAGATTATAGGCGTTGATCTCGTCTCGCCCGCCGCCGTTTCCGGCAATGTTGCCCGGAACGTTGAGATAGGGAGCGGCAAAGGACGTGTTCACCGTCGGCAGCGCAGCTGTGCGGTTGGCAGCAAGAGCTGCCCTCGATTGGGCGATGCGGGCATTCGCCGCGGCGATGCCGGGACTGCCTTCAAGAGCCGAGGCGACCAACTGGTTCAGAACGGGGTCGCCCAGGCTCTCCCACCACCGCGACGAAGGCGTGGCCTGCGGCATGGCCTCTCCGGCACGGACGAACGTGCCGCGCGAGGCCGCTGCCGGAGCGACTTCTGGAGCACCTTTGTAGTCGGGACCTACGGTCGCACAGCCAGCGAGCAACGCCGCAAGGATCGTGGCGCTGCCGATGCGGCGATAGGAAAGCGAGGCAGTCATCAGTGTGCGGCCTTTGCGTGGTAGCCCTTGGGAAGCGGGCGCAGAAGAAGAACGAGCGGGGAAACGAGCAGGATGCCCAGCGTCAGGGCCATGAAATCATCGTTGAAAGCCATGACCAGTGCATCGCGCAGGATCATGCCGTCGAGCGACCGGAACGCCGCCGCCATTCCGTCGGGGCCGCCGCCATAGCTCATCGCCTGCTGGCTGACCCAGTCCTGGACGTTGAGGTTGTTCGCGCCGAGGGCGCTGTGCAGCGTCCAGCGATGGAACTCCCAGCGCTGATCCTGCAACGTGGCGAGGAGGGCGAGCCCGACCGAACCACCGAGGTTGCGCGCTGCGTTGAACAGGCCCGCTGCGTCACCGGCGTCTTCACGCGCCACGGAACTGATCGCCGCCTGATTGAGGAACATCATGCAGAACACGGTGCCAAGGCCACGCATCAGCTGCGTCTCGACGAAATCGCCGCCGCGCGATTGCGCGGTTAGCGTCACGTCGAGGTAACAGGACATCGCCAGCAGAGCGACCCCGGTTCCGACGATCACTCGCAGATCGACGCGGGAAATCAGGATCGGAAACAGCGGCATCATCAGCATCGCCGGGATGCCGGATATGAAAACGATGCGTCCTGCCTGCATGGCGTTGTAATCGGCAATCGCGGCAAGGAACTGCGGGATGACGTAGGCGGTGCCGAACATCACCGCACCGAGCACGAACGCCAGCACGAATACCGCGGCGAAGGATCGCTTGCGCAGGAGGGCCAGCTTGATGACCGGGCGCTTTGCCTTGAACTGGCCGATGGCGATGAAGATGAAGCCGAGCAGCGTGACTGCGCTCAGTTTCCAGATCAGGGCGGATTCGAACCACTGCTCGCGATGGCCTTCCTCGAGCACCACCGTGACGCCGCCGAGACCGAGGATCAGGCCGATCACGCCGAACCAGTCGGCGTTGACGAGTTCGCCCAATTGCATCTTGCCCTTTGGCAGACCGACCAGCAGCAGGGTGATCAGGATCAGGCTGATCGGCACGTTGACGAAGAAGGCATAGTGCCAACTGAACGTCTCGGTCAGCCAGCCACCCACCAGGGGCCCGAGAACCGGGCCCATGATGACGGTCAGGCCGAACAGGGCCGTGCCCACCGGTTGCTGGTTGGGTGGCAGGCGCGTGGCAATGATGGTCAGGGCGGTCGGGATCATCGCACCCGCAGTGAAGCCTTGTCCGACACGACCAAGGATCATCATGGTGAGCGAAGACGAAAGTCCGCACATCACTGAAAAGCCCGTGAACAGGATCGCCGCGATCAGCAGGAAGCGGCGCAGGCCGAATACACGCTCAAGCCAACCCGTAAGTGGAATGATGATGATTTCTGCCACGAGATAAGCGGTGGCGATCCAGGTGCCTTCGCTCGACGAAGCGCCGATCTCACCCTGGATCGTGGGCAGGGAGGCGTTGACGATGGAGATGTCGAGCGTTGCCATCAGCGAGCCGATGGCGCCTGCGGCCACCGCCAACCAAGCCGTGATGTCGGCCTTTTCGCCGCTGCCGGCGGGCGGCGGCATTGCCGCCTCATCGATGGTTGCCGACTGGCTCACTTCGACGCGACCCGATCCTGTTCGTTGCGGATCGTCTCGATTGCCGACTTTGCCGAACGGGTGTCGACTTCGACCGAGAGCGAAAGGCCAGGGACCAGCACCTTGCGTGATTCAGGACCGGCGTTGATGCGGATGCGCACTGGCACGCGCTGGACGATCTTGGTGAAGTTGCCAGTCGCGTTCTGCGGCGGGATCAGTGAGAAATTGGCGCCAGTGCCGGGCGTGATGCTCTCAACCGTGCCATGGAAATCGACATCGGGGAGGGCATCGACGTGGACCGTGACGGGCTGTCCCGGACGCATCAGGCCGATCTGCGTTTCCTTGAAATTGGCTTCGACGTAGATCGCCTCGGTCGGCACGATCGTCATCAGGCGCTGGCCAGGTTGCACGAACTGGCCGATGCGCACGGTGGAGTTGCCGATCTTGCCACCGATCGGGGCGACAATGCGGGTCGTCGCCAGATCAGTGCTGGCAGCCTCGCGCTGGGCTTGCGCTGCCTTGATCTGCGCTGCGCTCTGCCCGGCCTGGGCACGAGCGCTGGTAACGCGATCATTCGCGGCCGAAAGCCCGGCCTGTTTTGCTGCAACGTCTGCCGCCGCCTTGTCCCGGTTGGCAATGAGCTGGTCGAACGCCTGCTTTGGTTCTGCGCCGCTCGCAACAAGCGGCCGCATCCGGGCAACTTCGCCGTTCAGGTAAGCGAGTTCGCGCTGGGACGCCTGCAGCGCGGCGCGGGCCTGGCCTACCGCGGACTGTGCTTCCTGGATGGCCGCGACAGAGGCTGTTTCGGTAGCGCGGGCGACGTCTACCTGCGCGCTGCTCTGTGCAAGACGGGTGTTGTAATCGGTCGGATCGATCTGGACCAGCAACGCGCCTTGTTCGACCGCCTGATTGTCGCTCACTGCAACGCGGCGCACGTAACCGCCGAGCTTGGAGCTGATCGTGACGCCGTCGGCTTTCACGTAGGCGTCTTCCGTATCCTGCATGAACTTGCCGACAGTCTCGTAATCGTAGAGCGCGTAAGCCCCATAGAGCGCACCGACAACCAGCGCGCCGACCGCGACTCGGCCAATGAATTTCTTGCGGCCAGAGCTGCTTTCCGAAGTTGAAGCGGTGGGGCTGGTATCGGTGGAGACGGCCATTGAGAAATCCATCCAGGAAATTGAACGAAATCGTTCCGTTGCGAATTGCCACTTGGTTCAGTCGCGCAAGGATTTCAAGTGCGGAAATTGCGGCACATAGTGCAAAAACTGCATCCGGCTGCGGCAACGCCGCCGAGACTCAAGCGTTCCTAGGCATTCGGCGGACCTTGCACTTTGGGTCAGATATTGCCGAGAGATCTCGAAACTACCGTCAAAGCCCGGTCATTGATCGACGCAATAAATCAAACAGGGCGAATTTGCTCATTGGAAAAATCCTGAGCCATGCCCTACCTCGCCATTCGTATCCCGGTTCACCAATCCACAACGAGAAGGATTTGAGTCTATGTCGATCGTCGGAACCAAGCTGAAGCCGTTCCAGGCAACCGCTTTCCACCAGGGCAAGTTTGTCGACGTCAGCGACGCGGACGTGCTCGGCAAGTGGGGCGTGTTCTTCTTCTACCCGGCCGACTTCACCTTCGTCTGCCCGACCGAACTGGAAGACCTCGCCGACATCTATGGCGAACTCCAGGGCCTCGGCGTCGAAGTCTACTCGGTCTCGACCGACACGCACTTCAGCCACAAGGCATGGCACGAGACCTCGCCGGCCGTCGGCAAGATCAACTACTTCATGCTGGGCGACCAGAACCACACGATCTCGAACAACTTCGGCATCCTGCGCGAAGGCGTCGGTCTTGCTGACCGCGGCACCTTCGTGACCGATCCGGACGGCACCATCCAGCTGGTCGAGATCACCCCAGAGGGCGTGGGCCGCAACGCTGCGGAACTGCTACGCAAGATCAAGGCTGCCAAGTACTGGCGTGAGAACCCCGGCCAGGTCTGCCCGGCCAAGTGGGAAGAAGGCGCCGAAACGCTGGCTCCCTCGATCGACCTCGTCGGCAAGATCTGATTGTTCTGGCAGGGCGTTCGCCGCGTGGGGTTGAACGTCCTGCCATAGCCACCGGACGGGCCGTGCCGCTTCTGGGCGGTCCGCCGGTTCCACGATCCCGATCAAATTCGAATTGATCTCCCGTGCGCCGACCATTCGGTGACGCGCGGTCAGTATTGTCCAAAGGAAATGACCATGCCCGTTCTTGACGCCGCCACCACTGCCCAGCTCAAGGCCTATCTCGGCAACCTGCGCCGTCCGATCGAGCTGGTCGCCACCCTTGACGACAGCGCCAAGTCTGCCGAGCTGCGCAGCCTTGTCGAGGAAATCGCCGCGCAGTCGGACAGGGTCGCCGCACGCTTCGACGGGGCTGACGAGCGGGTGCCCAGCTTCGCCATCCGGGCAGACGAGGGCAGGGCGGAAGCCGTCTTCGCTGGCCTGCCGATGGGCCATGAATTCACCTCGCTGATCCTCGCGCTGCTCCATGTTGGCGGGCACCCGCCGAAGGAAGACGCCGAGCTTCTCGACCAGGTGCGCGAGCTTGACGGTCCGCTGCACTTCGAGACGTTCTTCTCGCTGACCTGCCAGAACTGCCCTGACGTGGTGCAGGCCCTCAACATCATGGCGGCACTCAATCCCAACGTGACTCACGTCGCCATCGACGGCGCGCTGTTCAAGGAGGAAGTCGAGCGTCGCCAGATCATGGCCGTGCCGACCGTTTTCCTGAACGGCCAACCGTTCGGTTCAGGCCGCATGGACCTTGCACAGATCGTCGCCAAGCTCGATACCAATGCTTCTGCCCGCGCCGCCGAGAAGATTGCCGCCAAGGAGCCGTTCGACGTGCTCGTCGTCGGCGGTGGTCCGGCTGGCGCTGCTGCTGCGATCTATGCTGCACGCAAGGGCATCCGGACCGGCGTCGTCGCGGAGCGCTTCGGTGGGCAGGTGCTCGACACCATGGGTATCGAGAACTTCATCTCGGTCCAGCACACCGAAGGGCCGAAGCTTGCCGCCCAGCTGGAAAGCCACGTCAAGGAATACGAGGTCGACGTGATGAACCTGCAGAAGGCGACGGCGCTGGTTCCCGGCACCGAGGGCGGGCTGCATGAAGTCAAGCTGGAGAACGGCGCCAGCCTCAAAGCCAAGACGTTGATCCTCTCCACCGGCGCGCGCTGGCGGCAGATGGGCGTTCCCGGCGAGGACGAGTATCGCAACAAGGGCGTGGCCTATTGCCCGCACTGCGATGGTCCGCTGTTCAAGGGCAAGCGCACGGCGGTGATCGGGGGGGGCAACTCGGGCGTCGAAGCGGCGATCGACCTTGCCGGCATCGTTGCCCACGTCACGCTGATCGAGTTTGACAGCCAGCTTCGTGCCGACGCCGTACTGCAGTCCAAGCTGCGGTCGCTGCCCAACGTGACGATCGTGACATCAGCGCTGACCACCGAGGTACTGGGAGACGGCGCAAAGGTCACCGGATTGGTCTACCAAGACCGTACGAGCGAGGAAATGCACACGGTCGAACTCGAAGGTATCTTCGTGCAGATCGGCCTTGTGCCCAATACGGAATGGATCAAGGGCGCAATCGATCTTTCGGCGCGCGGAGAAATCGAAGTCGATGCCCGTGGTGCAACCAGCGTGCCCGGGATTTTCGCAGCGGGTGACGCTACCACCGTCCCCTACAAGCAGATCATCATCGCCATGGGCGAAGGTTCCAAAGCTGCGCTTTCTGCTTTCGACTACATGATCCGACAGGGGTAAGCATAACCCTCGGTTACCGAAGGGCTTTCCCCTTTTTGCCCGACGGGTCGCAGAGGCGGCGGCGCAAGCGATTGCGTCGCCGCTTTTTCTGTCTTTGGGGCGTTGTCTGATGTGCATCGCTTCCCTAACGTGTATGTGTCTTGCGCTGTCAATGTGCGGGTGGGAGAGTTTGATGTCGCGTTCGTTCACGTCACTTCGTGTAGGTTCAGCAATCTTGCCAGCCCTTGTGGCGGCCATGCTGGTCCACCAGCCAGCCCGCGCGGGCGAGACCTATCGCGATCTCAATCACAACGGTCGACAGGACGTCTACGAGAACCCGGCAGCCCCTACGGCTCGTCGCGTTGACGATCTGCTGCGGCAGATGACCCTGGAAGAGAAGGTTGCCCTCATGCTCCATGGCACGCTGGCTGCCGAGAAGGGGTCCGGGATCGGGGTAGGGACGGCCTACGACAAGTCGGCAGCGCAAGCGCAGCTTGCTCGAGGCGTGAACAGTGCGATCACCCGCCTGTCGCCCGATGCCAGATCCTTTGCTGAAGAGAACAATGCCATCCAGCGCCTCGCCGAGGCAACGCGGCTCGGCATCCCTGTCACGATCAGCACCGATCCACGCAACCACTTCCAGGTGACAGTTGGCGTCAGTTCGGCGTCCGGTGGGTTTTCGCAATGGCCAGAGACGCTAGGGATGGCTGCAATCGGCGACGAGAAACTGGTCGAGCGATTTGGTCGGCTCGTTGCCGCCGAGTACCGGGCAGTCGGCATCCACATGGCCTTGAGTCCGCAGGCCGATCTCTACACTGAGCCGCGCTGGCCACGCGGCGTGGCAACCTTTGGCTCTGACGCTGCGACGGTTTCCCGCCTTGCCGGCGCCTATGTGCGCGGTTTTCAGGGTAGCCCCAAGGGGCTTGTCCGCTCTGGCGTCGCCACTGTGGTCAAGCACTGGGTCGGCTATGGCGCTGAGCCGGAAGGCTTCGACGGGCACAATTACTATGGCCGCATCGCCCGCCTTGATAACGAAAGTTTTGCCCAGCACGTGGCAGCATTCGACGGTGCGTTGGCCGCAAACTCCGCGGGCGTCATGCCGACTTACGTGATCGCCAACGGTGTCAGCATCGCCGGCAAGCCTTTGCCCCAGGTCGGCGCTGGCTTCAGCAAACCGCTGATCGAAGGTCTTCTGCGCAAGACAAAGAACTTCGGTGGCATCGTGATTTCCGACTGGGGGATCACCAACACCTGTATGGAACCTTGCAAGTCGCCAACTGCGGAAAAGCCGCAAGGCTACAATATCGCGATGCCCTGGGGCGTTGAGGATCTTTCCGAGGAAGACCGCTATGCGATGGGCGCCAATGCCGGGATCGACCAGTTCGGCGGCGTCGACAATCCAGCGCCGCTGCTTGCAGCAGTGAAGCACGGCAAGGTCAGCCTTGCCCGTGTCGACGAAGCAGCGCGGCGCGTGCTAAAGCTCAAGTTCGAACTTGGCCTGTTTGACAACCCTTACGTCGATGTTGGGCAAGCCGGGAAGGTTGTCGGAGATCCGGCGACACAGGCCGAAGCTGACAAGGCGCAGCGTGCCGCGCAGGTCCTGCTTGAAAACAGGAATGCATTGCTTCCCCTGGCACCGGGGCGCAAGGTCTGGCTGTCTGGCGTTAACGCCGAGGCGGCGCGCGCTGGCGGGCTGACGGTTGTGGATACGCTCGATCAGGCCGACGTCGCGCTGGTCCGTGTCGCTACGCCGTTCGAGGTGCTTCACCCCAACCACTTCTTCGGCTCGCGCCAGCATGAGGGCAGGCTCGATTTCCGTGCTGACGATGAAGCAACGAAACTGGTTGAGAAAGCGTCCGCCAAAGTGCCCACGATCGTGGCGGTGGACCTGGATCGCCCTGCCGTACTGACTGCATTCAAGGACAAGGCCGCGGCGATCTACGGGTTGTTTGGAGCTAGTGATGCCGTGCTCGTCGATCTCGTGACCGGCAAGGCGAAGTCGCAGGGGCGCCTGCCGTTCGAACTGCCATCATCGGCAAAGGCGGTCGAAGAGCAGCATCCGGGACGGCCCGACGACAGTGTCGCGCCGCTTTACAAGCGCGGCGATGGCATCGTCCTGCCGTAAAAGGCGCTGAAGGCGGGGGAAATCACAAGGTCACGGCCTTGCCGACTCTTCCTGCCTTCGCCAGAGCGACAGGCGTGAGCGCATCAATCGTCATCGGCGCCGACCGGTCCGGCGCGTCTGTCAGGATCGACGTCGAGGAACTTCTTGCCACCCGCCTGCTCGTGCAGGGCAACAGCGGGTCGGGCAAGTCGCATCTGCTGCGCCGTTTGCTGGAAGAGAGCGCGAGCATCGTCCAGCAGGTAGTGATCGACCCGGAGGGCGATTTCGTTACTCTGGCTGAACCCTTCGGCCACGTCGTCGTTGATGGATCGGCCTATGATGGCCCGGAAATCGCCAAGCTTGCCGCACGCATTCGCAAGCACCGCGCCTCGGTGATTCTCGCGCTGGACGGGTTGGAACTCGAAGCGCAGATGCGGTGTGCAGCCGTTTTCCTGAACACCCTGTTCGATGCCCCGCGCGACGAGTGGTACCCGGCGCTGGTGGTGGTTGACGAGGCGCAGATGTTCGCGCCGGCCGCCGCGGGTGATGTTACCGACGAAGTACGCCGCCTCAGCCTCTCGGCAATGACCAACCTGATGTGCCGGGGGCGCAAGCGCGGGCTGGCGGGTGTTATCGCCACCCAGCGCCTCGCCAAGCTGGCCAAGAACGTTGCCGCCGAAGCATCAAACTTCCTGATGGGGCGCACTTTCCTCGATATCGACATGGCGCGTGCGGCCGACCTCCTCGGCATGGAGCGGCGCGAGGCCGAAAAGATCCGCGACCTCGAACGAGGACATTTTCTGGGCCTTGGCCCTGCGATTGCCCGGCGTCCGGTCAGCGTGCGCATTGCCGATGTCCAGACCCGCGCGCGCAACGTGGTGCAGGGACTGATGCCGCTCCCCAACGCAGCTGGCGCGGAGATGGAATCGATCCTGCTGTCCGAGCCGCTGGCGATGGAACCGCCGCCTCGTGCTCCCGAACCGGATGCGCCGCCGCCGGAAAGCGGCGAGTTGCTCGAGCAGATCGAAGGGTACGTGCCGGCCGCCGAGCAGGTCGAGCCACCTGAGGCGCCCAGCCTGTTCGAGGCGGAGGAAACCGCGGCGAGCATCGCCTCGATCCTGGCGGAGATGGCGGCGGAGCCCGACTGCACATTCCAGCCTGCGTCGCAGCTTTATCAGGACTTCACCGTCCGCTGCCGGATGTTGCGCATTCTGCCTGGCATGGACCTCGGTGCGTTCCGCCGCCGTTTCGCCATGGCGGTTGCCGGCATCCATGACGACAAGGCCGCGCAGTGGCAGGATCTTCTGCGCATTGGCAAGGACGTGCCTGACGATCTGCTCGCGCCGTTCCTGACACTCGCCCGCGCGGCCGTTGAAGGTGCACCATGCCCGGATGACGAGCGTCTCGCCGAAATCTACGGCACGCGCTCATCAGGTCGCATCCGCCGTCTGCTGGAGCATCTCGAGAAGGGTAACCTCATCGTGGTCCGAACCGACTATGGCGGCAGGCGCTCGGTGGGCATCCCGGCGCTCGGCAAGACCACGGCACCAGTCGAGGCCTGAGACTGCCTTACTCCACCGTGTAGAAGTCGATCACCACGCCATCAGGCTTGCGGATGCCGCGCGCTACGAAGACCTTGCGCCGCAACCAGTCGTACGCTCCGGGCTTGACCGAGAAGCGCGGCGTCGTGCGGAAATAGTAGGCGGATGAGTCTACCGCTTCGCCTTTGGCGAGCTTCTCGATCACCTCGGGCGTGGCCGTGCGAACGCCGGGGTTGGTCACTTCGATCACGGTCCCATCGGCAGCCTTCAGGAAGTAGCGTGCTTCGATCGAGGTCAGTCCGCCGGGCAGGATCGCCTGCCAATCGCCGCCGCCCGGGAGCACTTCCCCGCTCAGCGCCGGGCCGCTGACCGTGCCGCCGGTTATGGCAATGAAGCGCTTGCGGGCCGTGTCCACCTCACCCTGCTCCACGGGAGGCGCGAGTGTTGCGGTTACGGTAAAGGCATAAGTCAGTGAAGGTGCAGGTGCGCTAGGGCCACTTTGCCCGAATGCCACCGAGGTCGACAGCGCTGCTACGATAACTGCCAAATAGACCTTGCCCGACATAGACGCTCTCCCAATGTTGCGGCCCAAGTGGTCAATTCTGGAGGATATGTCGAGGGCGCAGCGGCGTCTCCACGTGCTCGGGACGCATTGTGGCTGCAAAAAGGCTTTGCAGAATTAGTATGCTTTACTAATGGACGGAACCGACCGCCGCGCGATACCGCCAGCATTTCAAGCAGACCATAAGCGGGTGCGTGCAAGCGTGAGAAGGGAAATCAGTGGCAACGGCAGAGATCAGCAGACAATCGGTCGTACCCGATCTTGATCTCGATGATCTGGATTCCGTGCTCGGCCTGCATATCGGCACGGTCAACACACTGTTCGTGACTCGCCTCGAGAAGCGTCTCGATCCCATGAGCGTGACCCCCAAGCAGGTTGCCATTCTCTGGCTGGTGAACGCCAATCCGGGCGTGAAGCAAACCGACCTTTCCAAGTTCTTCCAGATCGAGCGGCCGACAGTCCACCAGTTCGTCCGTCAGCTGATCAAGAACAACTTTGTGGTGAATGAGCCCTCGAAGCTCGATCGTCGTGCCGGCGGCTTGTGGCTTACAGACGAAGGGCGCGAGGTCTTGTCGCGCGCCCGTCAGGCGATTGCCGAACACGAGACGGAATTGACTTCGGCCCTGACGGGGAAGGAAAAGTCCGAACTGTTCCGCATCCTCATGAAGCTTTATCTTTCGGCGCCAGCCAAGGATTGACCGTTCAGCAGCGGGACATACCTTGTCAGGCATAATGCCATGATGACCAAAGGATTCCGCTTCATGAAGCCAGTCGCCCTTATCGCCGCCGCTACGCTGGCCGTCGCCGGCAGTGCGATGGCCCAACAGTCATCGGGCGACCCGGTGAGGGGCAAGTCCGTGTATGCCCGTTGCGCCGCCTGTCACGACCTGAACACTGGCGCGACGCGTCTTGGCCCGTCGCTCAAGGGCGTGGTTGGCCGCACGTCTGGCACAATGCCGAATTTCAATTATTCCGAAGCGCTCAAGGACAAGGCGGTTGTCTGGAATGCGCAGACGCTGGACGCTTTTCTTGGTGGTCCGGCGAAGTTTGCACCCGGCAATCGCATGGCTTTTCCTCCGCTGACCAACCCGCAGGACCGAGCCGATCTGATTGCATTCCTGGAGCAGTCAGCACGCTAATTGACGGCCTGGATAGCAACGAGCCTCGCACTCGCCGGTGCGGGGCTTTTTTGTGCCCGGCGCTCAAACAATCACAAACGATCATTCTTGATCGTTTTTGCGCAAAGTGCTACTGAGTCGCTGACCGCGAGATCGCGCAACAGTCTGCAGGATGCCATGAACGCCCACACCCCGATTACTGCCGCCCTTCCGTTCGCCGTGCCGGCCAGCCGTTGGGACGATGCGGTCGCTTCGCAGCTCAGCCCTGCCGAACTGCTGCTCTACCGCTCGAACCTGCTCGGCAGCGATCTGACGGTGACCAACTTCGGCGGCGGCAATACCTCAGCCAAGCTTGAGGAGGTCGATCCGCTTACCGGCGAGAAGGTCGAAGTGCTGTGGGTCAAGGGATCGGGTGGCGACATCGGGTCGATGAAGCTCGATGGTTTTGCCACGCTCTATCAGGCCAAGCTGCTGGGGCTGGAGGCGCACTATTCTGGTCCTGACGATGACGACAAGATGGTCGGCTTCCTGCCGCACTGCACCTTCAATCTGAACGGCCGCGCGGCCAGCATCGACACGCCGCTGCATTCGTTGCTGCCGTTTGCCCATGTCGATCACGTCCACCCCGACGCGATCATCGCGCTGGCAGCGTCCTCAGGCGGCGAAGCGGCGACGCAGGAAATCTGGGGCGGCAAGATCGGGTGGCTGCCGTGGAAGCGCCCCGGCTACACGCTGGGCGTGATGCTGCGTGATTACGTGAAGGCGAACCCGCAAGTTGAAGGCGTGATGCTGGCGGGCCACGGGATCATCTGCTGGGCCGACAGCGCCAAGGCCTGCTACGAGCACACCGTGCAACTGATTGCTGACGCTGCAAACTATCTGAACGCCAAGCTTGGCAGCGCACCTGCCTTCGGTGGCCAGAAGGTTGCGCCGAACCCGGATCGCGCTGCCATCGCCGCAGACCTGATGCCCCGTCTGCGCGGCTTCATGACCGGCGCGCGCCAGAAGCTCGGCCACTTCTCCGACGACGCCGAGGCGCTGGAGTTCACAGGCTCGGCCGACTTCGAGCGCCTTGCTGCACTGGGGACGTCATGCCCCGATCACTTCCTGCGCACCAAGATCGCACCGCTGACCCTTGACCCGGCGCGTCTGCAGGACGATGCCTATCTGGCGCAGAAGATCGCCGATTATCGCGAGATGTATGCGGCCTATTATGAACGCTGCAAGCGCTCCAACTCGCCTGCCATGCGCGATTCCAACCCGGTCGTGGTGCTCGTGCCCGGTGTCGGTCGCATCACCTTCGCCACCGACAAGACCACCGCCCGCCTCGCTGGTGAATTCTATGGCAATGCGATCAACGTGATGCGCGGTGCCGAGGCGATCGGTGATTACATCGCGCTCGATGAGCAGGAAGCCTTCGACATCGAGTACTGGCTGCTTGAGGAAGCCAAGTTGCAGCGTATGCCTGCGCCCAAGCCGCTGGTCGGCAAGATCGCGCTCGTCACCGGCGGGGCAGGGGGCATCGGTGCCGCCTCTGCCGCTCGTCTGCTGCGCGAAGGTGCCTGCGTGGTTCTGGCGGATCGCGCAGCCGATGCGGTCGAGGAAGTGCGCGCTGGCTTTGCCAAGCAATTCGGCAAGGATGTCGTGCGCGCTGCCGTGTGCGACGTCACTGACGAAGCTCAGGTAAAGGCCGCTATCGATGTGGCGGCGCGCGAGTTTGGCGGGCTCGACATCCTCGTCGCCAATGCCGGCATTGCCTCGTCCGCGCCGATCGAGGCGACCACGATCGAGCTGTGGAATCGCAATTACGACGTGCTGGCGCAGGGCTATTTCCTTACCGCCCGCGCTGCCTGGCCGCTGATGAAGCGGATGAAGGAGCAGGGCGGTTCGTCGGTGGTTTTCATCGGTTCGAAAAACGGCGTGGCTGCGGCGACCAACGCCAGCGCCTATGCCTCGGCGAAGGCGGCAGCAAACCATCTCGCACGCTGCCTGGCGCTGGAAGGCGCGCCCCACGGCATCCGCGTCAACACCGTCAACCCCGATGCCGTGATCAAGGGCAGCAAGATCTGGGACGGCGACTGGCGCAAGGAGCGCGCAGGCGCCCACGGCATCGACAGCGGCAAGGAACTGGAAGAGCACTACCGCCAGCGCTCGATGCTCAAGCGCGATGTGCTGCCGGAGGACATTGCTGAGGCCGTCTATTTCCTGGCGTCGGACATGAGCGCAAAGTCCACCGGCAACATGATCAACGTCGACGCGGGCAACGCGCAGGCCTTCACGCGCTAAGTCTTCCGGAGAGGAATAGGACATGACCGAACTGCCGATCTCGGCCGACCTGATCGCCGAACGCAACGCCCTTCACGCCGAGGCGCTTGACGAAGACTACGCCGCGCTTGGCCGCAAGTTGGCCCGCACCGGTATCGATATCGATGCGGTCAAGGACCGCGTCGCGGGCTTTTCCGTCGCCGTGCCTTCGTGGGGGGCTGGCCGTGGCGGCACGCGGTTTGCCAAGTTCCCGATTGCCGGCGAGCCGACCAACATTCACGAGAAGCTGGAAGACTGTGCGGTCATCCAGCAACTCAGCCGCGTTACCCCGCGCGTGTCCCCGCACTTCCCGTGGGACAAGGTCAGCGACTTCAAGGCATTGCGTGAAGAGGCTGCGGCGCTCGGCTTGGGTTGGGACGCGGTAAATTCGAACACGTTCCAGGATCAGGTTGGCCAGGCGCATACTTACGCCAACGGATCGCTTGCCGCGCACGACGCCGCCACGCGCCAGCAGGCAGTCGATCACAACATCGAGTGCATCGAGATCGGCCGACAGCTCGGTTCCACCGACCTTACGGTGTGGGTGGGTGATGGCACCAACTTCCCGGGGCAGCAGGACCTTGGCCGTAGCCTTGACCGCTATCTCGAAGCGGCTTCGAAGATCTATGCGGCGCTGCCCGATGACTGGCGCATGCTGCTGGAACACAAGATGTTCGAACCGGCCTTCTATTCGACCGTGATTAGCGACTGGGGCTCCTCGATCCTTGCGGCGCAGGAACTTGGTCCGAAGGCCAAGTGCCTCGTCGATCTCGGCCACCACGCTCCGAACGTGAACATCGAACAGATCGTTGCCCGCCTGCACCGCTTCGGCAAGCTTGGCGGCTTCCACTTCAACGACAGCAAATATGGCGATGACGACCTCGACAGCGGGTCGATCAACCCGCACCAGCTGTTCCTGGTGTTCAACGAACTGGTCGAGGCGGAACTCAATCCGCGTGACGGCTTCAATCCAAGCTACATGATCGACCAGTCACACAACGTGACCGATCCGATCGAATCGATGCTGTCGAGCGCGGAGACGATCACCCAGTGCTTCGCCAAGGCGCAACTGGTCGACCGCGAGGCGCTGCACGCGGCACAGGAAGCCAACGACACGATGATGGCATTCCAGGCCCTGCGCCGAGCTTACAACGTCGACGTCGCCCCGATCCTCGCAAAGGCCCGGATGGAAGCGGGAGGCGCCATAGACGTGCTCGAAGCGTACCGCATGAGCCAATACCGCAGCCGCAAGGCGCAGGAGCGCAAGGCGGTCGGACTGGGCGCAGGCATCGTCTGATTTGCAATTCCATAAACAGAACACGTCTGGAGAGAGCATGATGAACATCCGCCGGGGCCTTTCGGTCGCCACGATCCTTGCTTGCAGCACGCTGCTCTCGCCAGTTGCCTTTGCCGAGGCTCCTGCTGCCGATCAGGGCGCGACGAGCCCTGATCCACTGGCCCAGCAATTCCAAGACCCGCCAATGGAAGCGCGCCCGCGCGTCTGGTGGCACTGGATGAACGGCAATGTCACCAAGGATGGGATCGCCAAGGATCTCGACTGGATGAAGCGCGTCGGCATAGGTGGCCTGCAAAACTTCGACGCCGGGCTCCAGACCCCACAGGTCGTGGACAAGCGTCTCGTGTACATGACGCCGGAATGGAAGGACGCCTTTCGCTTCGCCGCCAGCGAGGCTGACCGCCTCGGCCTTGAGCTCGCCATCGCGGCTTCACCGGGATGGTCGGAAACCGGCGGCCCGTGGGTGAAGCCTGAAGATGGGCTGAAAAAGGTCGTTTGGGCAGAAACGCGCCTTCAGGGTGGAAAGCGGTTCACGGGCAAGTTGCCGATGCCTCCGGTCACCACTGGGCCTTTTCTGGACATGCCGGATTCAGATCCGCTGGCTGCGATCACCGGCGAGCATGGCTTCAAGGCTCCCGAGCTGTATAGCGATATTGCGGTGCTCGCGCTGCCGGACACGGCAGCGGCAGACGTGCTTCCCGCCTTCAGTTCGGGGGGCAAGCCGATCTCTGCCGCGGAACTGGCGGATGCCAGCCTGCAGACTGGCGTGACCCTGCCCCGTGGTCCGGCAGAGGCGCCGACAACCTTGGTGGCGAGCTACGCCAAGCCGCAGACGATACGCTCTGCGACGATTGCCATTCCCGGCGCGAAAAGCATGTTCGCGGGGCCGACGCTCGACATTCGCCTCGAGTCCAGCATCGACGGCACCGCATGGCAGCCTGTCGCAAGCCTACCGGTCACCGGCGCGCCGTCGACCGTCAGTTTCAAGCCGGTGACAGCGCGTCATTTCCGTCTGGTTTTTATGCCCTTGCCGTTCAACGGCTCCAATATGGGCGATCCTGCGCCTGGTGCCATTGCAGGCGGCTTTGTCGAAATGATCGCGGCGAGCGCGAAGGCGCCGCTCGAGATCAAGCAATTTCGCCTGACTTCCGAAATCGCCGTTGACCAGTTCGAAGCCAAGGCGGGCTTTGCGATCGCACGGGATTACGATGCGCTCGGCGAACCAGACAGGGGTGCCGTCGGCGTTGATCCTTCGAAGGTCATCGACCTGACAGGCAAGATGCGCCCCGATGGCTCACTCGATTGGACGCCGCCAAAGGGGCGGTGGCGTGTGATCCGCTTTGGGTCGAGCCTGCTTGGCACAACCAATCATCCCGCCCCGCCTGAGGCGACGGGTCTTGAGGTCGACAAGTTCGATGGCAATGCCGTTCGTCGCTATCTCGAACACTACATCGGCACCTACAAGGATGCGGCGGGTGAGGATCTCGTCGGCAAGCGAGGCGTTCGCGCTCTCCTGACCGATTCCATCGAGGTAGGCGCGGCCAATTGGACGCCGCGCATGGTCGAGCAGTTCAAGCGACTTCGCGGTTACGATCCGATGCCCTACCTTCCCGCTCTGGCTGGCGTGGTCGTCGGCACGCGCGATCAGTCGGACAAGTTCCTGCGCGATTACCGCCAGACTCTCGCCGATCTCATGGCATCCGAACACTACGGGACAGTTGCCAAGGTGGCGCACGAGAACGGCCTGAAGGTCTATGGCGAGGCTCTCGAGGACAACCGTCCCTCGCTTGGCGATGACATGGCAATGCGCAGTCATGCCGATGTGCCGATGGCCGCCCTGTGGACCTTCAGCCGCAAGGCCGGACCCAACCCCAGCTACCTCGCGGACATGAAGGGCGCAGCCTCGGTAGCGCATGTCTATGGCCAGAACATCGTTGCGGCAGAATCGATGACGTCTGCCTTGGCGCCGTGGGCCTACGCTCCCAATGAATTGCGCCGCATCATTGATCTGGAGTTCGCCAGCGGCGTGAACCGCCCGGTCGTGCACACTTCGGTGCACCAGCCGGTTGACGACAAGGTGCCAGGCATGTCGCTGGCCATCTTCGGCCAGTTTTTCAACCGCCATGAAGCATGGGCCGAACTTGCCCGGCCGTGGGTCGATTACATGGCGCGGTCCTCTCTGCTCCTGCAGGCAGGCCGCAACGTTGCCGACGTTGCCTACTTCTACGGCGAGGAAGGACCGATCACGGCCCTTTATGGGCGCAAGCCGATTGCCGACGCACCCAAGGCCCATGCCTATGATTTCATCAACCGCGATGCGCTGTTCGATGCGATCGAGGTGAAGGATGGAGAGATCGTCGCCAAAGGCGGGGCGCGCTACAAGGCAATCCAGCTTGGCGGATCGACGCGGCGCATGACCGTCGCGACATTGCGGCGCCTCGCCGCGTTGGTCGAGGCGGGTGCAACCGTCGTCGGTCAGGCGCCCGAAAGCTCGCCCGCGCTGACAGACGGCGATGCCGATTTCGCAGCACTGGTCGCGAAACTGTGGTCTGGCTCACCGGTGACGCGGATTGGGGCAGGGCAGGTCATCGCCTCTGCCGATATCGATGCGGCACTTGCGAAGGCGGGCGTGTCGTCGGACTTCCAGATGTCGGGAGCCAGTGCCGATGCCGAGGTGCTGTTCGTCCACCGCACCTTGAGTGACGGCGATCTGTGGTTTCTGAACAACCGCAAGGCGGTGGATGAGCGGGTAGAGGCGCGCTTCCGTATCACCGGAAAGCAGCCGGAACTGTGGCACGCTGATAGCGGGCGTTCGGAGCCTGTATCCTACCGCATCGAAGACGGCGAAACGATCGTCCCACTGACGCTAGGTGCCGAGAGTTCCGTTTTCGTCGTATTCCGCAAACCCGCCAAGGCGAACGCTTTGATGATCAAGAAGGTCGTGCCCACTGCGGTGGCCAAGCTGGACCGGCCATGGCAGGTCGCCTTCCAGGCAGGACGTGGCGCACCTGCAGGAATCACCTTGCCGAAACTGGCATCGCTGAGCGACCAGGCCGATCCGGGTGTCAGGTACTTCTCGGGCATGGCGACCTACACCAGCAGCTTCGTATTGCCCAAGAGCGTCAAATCTGGCGCGCCGCTTTGGCTCAACCTCGGCGAGGTGGGCGAGATTGCCGAAGTATCCGTCAATGGCAAGCACGTCGGCTATGCCTGGCACAAGCCCTACCGGGTCGATCTGTCCGGTGCAGTGCGGAATGGCGTGAACTCGGTAGAGGTCAAGGTTGCGAACCTATGGGTCAATCGCCTGATTGGCGATGCACAACCCGGTGCGAAAAAGGTGACCTGGACGTCGTTCCCGACGTATAGTGCCGATGCAGCGCTCCGCCCGTCAGGGCTGATCGGCCCGGTTACGCTTGAGACAGCGGGGGAGGGGCAGTCGAATCCCTGATTACAAGCTTAAACCCAAGCTCGGAAATCTTGCCTTCCTGCTCGTCTCTTCTGAGCAGGAGGGCTGCGGCCGCCTGGCCCATTTCCTCGATCGGCTGATACACGGTCGTCAGATAGGGCCAGACTGACCGCGCAATCCAGCTGTCGTCGAAGCCGCAGACGGAGATGTCGTCCGGCACTTTCAAGCCTGCCTTCGAGCAAGCTGCCATTACGCCCGCAGCACTGTCGTCGTTGCAGGCGAAGACGGCGGTCGGCCTGGGACTTTGGGCGATCAGGGTTTCGCCGGCGGCAATTCCACCTTCGAAAGAAAACCCGCCATCGGCGTCGATCACCGGCGCGGTGTTGCCGAGCCGCTCCAGTTCGGCGATGAAGCCGTCTCGCCGGCGGGCTGCGGCCCGGTGCGACGCCGGCCCCCGCATGACTGCGAAGCGGCGATGACCAAGGTCCCACAGATGCCTGGCCATGGCAGCAGCTGCTGCAGCGTCATCGATGGCAATTCCAGGACCACGCGCATTATCCAGCGCCGGGGCGATCCGGACATAGCGAATCTTGCGCGCCTCGAGAAAGTCGAGAAGGAGCAGATTGTCCGACAGCGGCGGGGTCAGCACGAACCCGTCGCAGCGATTGTTACGGATCAGAGCTTCCAATTGCGCAGAAAATTGCGCGTTCGGTACGGTGGAATCGATATTGTCGATGCGCAGATGATATTGCTGGGAGCGTACGACGTCATAGACGCCCTTCTGGATCTTCATGGTGTAGTGCGGGCTGGGATTGTCGAGCAGCAGGCCGATGATGAATGTCCGTGATCCGGCAAGCGAGCGGGCGGCTGCATCAGGCACATAGTTGAGCTCTGCAATCGCAGCCTCGACCTTTGCTCGCAAGGTTGCCGATACGTGAGGTTCGCCATTTATGACGCGAGACACGCTTTTGAGCGACACGCCTGAAAGACGTGCCACATCGTCCATGGTGGCCCGGGCGGAGCTCGCCGGAAAAGTCGGGGGGGTCATGCGTCTCTTTTAGGCAATACAGGGATGGAAACCGCTGTGCGAACATTCACAACTTGAAACTTAGTCTTTGTACGGGCGCTCCACAAGAACCCTATTTTACGGATTGGGGTTTCTGTTCGCCTGCTTGACAGCGCTGCCAATAGTCTGGCACGTCCTCGGCCGTCGAGTGGTCAATCCGCTGTGAAGTTCAGGAGATAATGGATGTCAAAGGTATGGCGCCTGTTGGTGGCGGCGAGCACGATGGTGGCAGCTGGCACAACGGAAGCTCAAGCCCAGCAAGCTCCTGCAGTCGACATGAAGGCGGCCGATGCGCGTGCGGCTGCGACGGTCAGGCAGATGACGGCGGACGAGAAGGTGGTGCTGACCCATGGCATCATGCCGCTGCCGCTGGGCGGGCCGACCCCGCCGATTCCGGCCGATGCGATTGCAGGGGCCGGCTACATTCCGGGGATCGAGCGCCTGGGCGTGCCCGCGCTCAAGGAAACCGACGCCAGCCTTGGCGTGTCCTACGTGATGGGCATCCGCAAGGACGGGGCGACAGCGCTGCCTTCGGGCGTGGCGCAGGCGGCATCGTGGAATCCTGACCTGATGTATCGCGGGGGAGCGATGATCGGATCGGAAGCGCGGGCCAAGGGCTTCAACGTGTTGCTGGCCGGCGGCGTCAACCTGATGCGCGATCCGCGCAATGGCCGTACCTTCGAATACCTTGCCGAAGACCCGCTGCTTTCGGGCATGTTGGTGGGCGCGGCGATCCGCGGCATCCAGTCGAACAATATCATCTCCACGATCAAGCACTTCGCGCTGAACGGGCAGGAGACCGGGCGAAAGTACGTCGACGTCAAGATCAGCGAGGGCGCCGCGCGCGAGAGCGACCTGCTCGCCTTCCAGATCGGCATCGAGCAGGGCCAGCCCGGCTCGGTGATGTGCGCCTACAACCGCGTTCATGGCGAACAGGCCTGCGCCAACGACTGGCTGCTAAACAAGGTGCTGAAACAATCGTGGGGCTACAAGGGCTTCGTGATGTCGGACTGGGGCGCGGTGCCGAACCTCGAGGCGGCACTGAAGGGACTCGACCAGCAGTCGGGCGAACAGCTCGATCCGGCCGTGTTCTTCGGCGACAAGCTCAAGGACAAGGCCGCGGCAGATCCTCTGTGGAAGGCGCGGCTCGATGACATGAACCGTCGCGTGCTGACCGCGATCTATGCCTCGGGCCTCGACAAGAACCCGGCCAAGCCCGGCGGCAAGATCGATTTCGCCGCCAATGGCATGGTTGCAGAAGAAGTCGCGCGGCAAGGCATCGTCCTACTCAAGAACAATGGCGCGCTGCCGCTGGCCAAGAGCGCGAAGTCCATCGCCATCATCGGGGGCTATGCCGATGGCGGCGTGCTTTCGGGCGCGGGATCCAGCCAGGTGCATGGCGAGGGCGGCCCAGCCGTGACCCGTCCGATCGGCGGCAAGGGCGTGTGGGCCGGCTTCATCGCCCAGCAGTACCACCGCTCCAGCCCGATGGACGCGATCCAGGCGCTGGCCAAGGACGCCAAGGTCACCTTCCGTGACGGGCGCTACATTGCCGACGCGGTGGAGAAGGCAAAGCAATCCGAAGTCGCCATCATCTTTGCGACGCAGTGGACCACCGAAGGCCTCGACGTGCCCGACCTGTCGCTGCCAGATGGTCAGGACGAGCTGATTGCGGCTGTTGCTGCCGCCAATCCCAACACCATCGTCGTGCTGGAAACTGGCGGCCCTGTGAAGATGCCGTGGCTGGACAAGGTCGCAGGCGTCATCGAGGCCTGGTATCCGGGTGCACGCGGCGGTCCCGCGATTGCCTCGGTGCTGTTCGGCGACACCAATCCTTCGGGCCGCCTGCCGCTGACCTTCCCGGCCAGCGAAGCGCAATTGCCGCGCCCCAGGCTCGATGGCAGCGATTGGGTCGAGCCGGACTTCTCGGGCAATCCCTCATCGGGCAGCGACAAGCTGGTGTCCGATTATGACATCGAGGGCTCGGACGTGGGCTATCGCTGGTTTGCGCGAAAGGGCGCCAAGCCGCTGTTCGCGTTCGGCCACGGCCTGTCGTACACGACGTTCGAAAGCACAGGCCTCAAGCTGAAGGGCATGACTGCCAGCTTCACCGTGAAGAACACCGGCAAGCGCGAGGGCGCTGAAGTTGCGCAGCTTTACCTCGTCGACCGCGCAGGACAGGCCAAGCGCCGCCTCGCCGGGTTCCAGCGCGTGAACCTTGCCGCAGCCGCTTCGCAAAACGTCAGCCTGACCATCGACCCGCGCATCCTTGCTGACTGGAAGGACGGCGGCTGGACAATGCCGGCAGGTGAATACACCTTCGCCCTTGGCAAGGATGCCGAAACGCTGGGCACGCCGGTCAAGGTAAAGCTGCCAGCCAAGACCTGGAAGGATTGAGGATGCGTGTCATTGCAACGCTGGCGTTGGGTGCAGGAATGATGGCCCTGTCTTCAGGTGTCGGCCATGCTGCCAAGCCGTCTTCGACTGTGACCAAGGAGGTCGTCGTTGAAACCGCGTCAGGGCCAGTTCGCGGCACTGAGGCTGCAAACGGCGTCTCGGCCTTCCTTGGCATCCCTTATGCTGCACCTCCCGTAGGGGATAACCGCTGGCGCGAGCCGCAGCCGCCGACGTCTTGGACCTCGGTGCGCGATGCCACCAGATACGGGGCAGATTGCCTCCAGGCGCCATTCCCGCCCGATGCGGCACCGATTCGAACCACGCCTGCGGAAGACTGCCTTTTCGTCAACGTCTGGAAACCCGCATCGGCGAAGCCGGGGGCCAAATTGCCAGTGATGGTCTGGGTCCACGGTGGCGGGTTCGTCAACGGCGGCTCCTCGCCTGCGGTTTATTCCGGCGAGAACTTCGCGCGCGACGGCGTGGTGCTGATCAGCCTGAACTATCGCCTTGGTCGCTTCGGCTTTTTTGCGCACCCGGCCTTGGCGGCTGAAGGGTACGGCGGCAACTTCGGCTATCTCGACCAGATCGCGGCGCTCCGCTGGGTGAAGGCCAATGCCGATAGATTTGGCGGCGATCCGGCGAACGTCACCGTTTTCGGAGAAAGCGCAGGCGGCATGTCGATGCATATGCTGCTGCAGGCTCCCGAGGCGCGTGGGCTGTTCCAGAAGGTCATCATAGAGAGCGGTGCCGGGCGCGAACGCTCCTTGCCGACGCCAACCATTGCAGGTGCAGCCAAGGCCGGTGAGGCTTTTGCCGCCGGTCTCGACGCTGCAGCGCTGCGGGCCTTGCCGGCAGAGAAGGTCACAGGTGATCTTTCAATGATGACCATGTCGCAGCCCTCCTATTCCGGACCGATGGTCGATGCCCGGACCATTTTCGGCAGTCCTGTCGATGCAATCGCCGCCGGACTCTATGCCAGGGTTCCGATCATGGTCGGCGCAAACTCAGCAGACGGGCTTCCCTTCGGTACCGATAAGGGCAAGATTTTTGCCAGCTACGGCGAACGGGAGGCAGAGGCGCGAAAGCTCTATGATCCGACTGGCGACGGCGCACCTTTGCAGGTCGCGGTCATGACCAGCGCTGATCGCACGTTCATCGAACCGGCACGTGCCGTGGCAAGGGCCCTGGCAAAGCGGGGGCAGGCGGCATTCCTGTATCGGTTCGCCTATGCGCATCCGGATTTCCGCAAGGCCATGGGTGGTGCGCCGCACGCCAGCGAACTGCCCTATGTTTTCGACACTGTCGCTGCCCGCACGCAATGGAAGATGGTCCCGGGCGAGCAAGCGGTCGCAACCGCCACGCACAAGCTGTGGATCGATTTCGCGACCCACGGAACGCCGGGACCGGCGTGGCCGGCCGCCACCGCTGACGACACCAAGGTCATGCTTATCGCCGAAGGGGGCGCGAAGCACGTCGAAGACCCCTACCGCGCCCGGCTTGATTTCGTGGAAAGCACTGCCGAGGCAAAGTGAACCGCGCGTTGCCTTTGTGACGGGCGAGGAATGCGCTGGCCCGGTTCCTCGAAGGAACCGGGCTGGACTAACGGTAAAGTGCAGAAGACCCCACCAGTAATTCTACCAAGCGCGTTGACATTCGCGTTCGAGTGTTCATGTCTTTCTCATGCTCTCGCAAAAGACGCGATATACTATCCGGGCGCTCCAGCACCTCTCCGACACGTTCGGACAGGGGCCCGTGCGTCTCGATGCGATCGCCGAGGCGCAGAACATCCCGCGTAAATTCCTCACCGTCATCCTCTCCGAAATGGCGCGGGAAGGGATCGTCATCTCTCACCGGGGGAGGGACGGTGGATACGAACTGGCGCTTCCGCCGGTCGATATCCGCTATGGTGACATCATCCGGCTGACACGCGGCAGCCTTGCGCTGGTGCCTTGCGCGGCGCGGAACGCTCACGAAATCTGCACCAATTGCCTGCCCGAGGCCGAGTGCCGGTTGCGCGGTTTGATGCTGCAATTGCGCGATGAAACGGCAGCTATTCTCGATCGCATGACGCTGGCCGATCCGATTGCGGTCGAGCCTCCTTTCACCGAGGCGTAAAAGACCGCAACTTCACTTGGCGTTCAGGAACCGGCTGGCTATAGGGTCGGCATGACCGTCCTCGATATGCGCCGCCCGTTGCGCTTCGCCGTCCTCGCCGCCGCTACCGTCGCCATGGGCGTGACTGCCGGCTGCGCGGGCGGGGGAAACAAGAAGAAGGACGTGGCCTACGTCGCGCGCGACGTCGATACGCTCTACGCCGCTGCGAAGGACCGGCTTGACCGTGGTGATTCGAAGCAGGCAGCTGCCCTGTTCGACGAGGTCGAGCGCCAGCATCCCTATTCGCCATGGGCACGCCGCGCCCAGTTGATGAGCGCGTTCAGCTATTATGTTGCCCGGGACTACTCGAAGTCGGTTCAGTCGGCCCAGCGCTTCCTGTCGATTCACCCCGGCAACAAGGACGCGCCCTACGCCTACTACCTCGTCGCTCTCTGCTATTACGAGCAGATCTCAGACGTCACGCGCGACCAGAAGATCACGCAGCAGGCGTTGACCGCTATGAACGAGCTGGTGCGCCGCTACCCCAACACCGATTACGCTGCCGATGCACGGCTCAAGATCGACCTGATCAACGATCACCTTGCCGGCAAGGAAATGGAGATCGGTCGCATGTACCAGCGCAGCGGCAAGTGGCTGGCCGGGACGCTCCGTTTCCGTACTGTGGTTGAAAAATACCAGAGCACCAGCCACACGCCCGAAGCGCTTTACCGGCTGGTCGAGAGCTACCTCTCGCTCGGCTTGCCGCAAGAGGCGCAGAAGGCTGCAGCGGTGCTGGGCACCAATTATCCGGGCAGCAAGTGGTATGAGCGCTCGTTCGATCTGATGAACAAGCACGCCCCGGGCACCACCGCCGCCTGACGGCGCTTCAGAACCCGTAGACCAGCGTCAGCCGACTCGTCGTATCCGTGCCAAGCCGGCCGAGTTCCGGTGCGGTTTCGTGCTGCACCATGTACGATAGCCGCGCCTTGAGCTTGCCGATCAGCCGTGAGTCGAGAGCCGCCAAGGTATAAAACGTGCTGCCCTGCGCATCGAAATAGGCACTGGCATCCTGGCTGTATTCGAGGCTCGGCGTCAGCTTGATCTTTGCTTCCAGCGATGCCAGCCCCGCCACGACGGATTCACGCTCGCCTTCCACCGGGTTCGTCACGCGCCACGCCGGTCCCGCCTTGATGCTCAGCTTGGCATCATCGGCTTTCAGCAGACTGTAGCCCAGCCCGCCCGAAATGCTGTAGCGCGAGGCAAAGCCTTGAAAGCGGTCCTGCTCGAATTGGCCGAGGCCGTAGAGATAGCCTCGGCTGTCGAACTTGTAGTTTGGCTCTGCCGAGAAGCGATATTGTTCGCGGGTGACCACGTCCGCCGTTTCCTGGTAGTCTGCTCGGGCAGTGGTGGCGATGCGCCAGTTGGCGCCCTCGGCCAGCAGCTTGAAGCCGCCAACCAGTCCGATGCCCGGAGCATTGCCGGTGTTGGCAAATGCGCCGGCTTCCCCTTCGCCGGCAATTTTCGGTTCTTTTGCGGGTGTCGCCGCGGCCTCTGACTTTTTGGGTTCGCCCTGCCTGCTGGCTGGTGCCGCAACCAGCGCAAAGCTGGACGATTTGCGCGTGGCCACTCTCTCGTCAATCGCTTCTGCGGCACTCGGGAATGCAAGCTTGGCAGCACGAATGACGGCTTCCGCATCGGCGCGATTGCCTGACGCCAGTGTTGCGTCAATCAGATCCGCCACACCTGCCGGCAATTCACGCGAGGCTGTGACTTCGGGCGTTTCCGACGCAATTACAACAGGTTGGGGCGGGGCATCTGCAAGCATTGGGGTGGGTCTCCGTGACCGCGCCCATAGCATGGCATCCTCGATAGATGCCACCGCCTTTTGTCTGATTACATGGCTTCAGGCGAACGCATATGCGCTGGGCTCGCGTATGGCATCGCCCACGGCCTCGAGGAACTGATCGGTCGCGCGGTCCCAGTTGTATCGTGCACCTTGGACGGCCGCGCCGATCCGATCACAGCGCAAGGCCTTCCGGATCGCCAGGCCAAGGTCTTCGTCCAGAGCGCCGATCTGCATTGGCAGGTCGCTGGACGGGCCGTGGCCATCACGCCCGATGATATCAAGCGGCCCCGGCACGGGATAGGCTGCGACCGGCAATCCGCAGGCAAGAGCTTCGATCATGACAAGGCCGAAGGTATCGGTCCTGCTCGGAAACACGAAGACATCGGCCGAAGCATAGGCCCTCGCCAGTTGCTCGCCATGGCGCGCGCCGAGAAAGACCGCCGCAGGATACTGTGCCTTCAGTTTTGCCAGCGCTGGGCCGTCTCCGACGATCACTTTCGTGCCTGCTACATCCGCATCGAGAAATGCCGTCAGGTTCTTCTCGATCGCGACGCGACCGACATTCAGCATGATCGGGCGGGGCAGATCCGCCAGTTCGGGCAGAGGTTCAAGATTGGGACGGAAACGATCCCGATCTATGCCGCGCGTCCAGATCCGGGTCTGGGTCACGCCGTGGCCGGCCAGCTCTGCCGCCAAAGTTGGCGTTGATACCAGCACCGCGCGGCTGGCACCGTGAAAGCGCCGCATGACCGGCCAGAAGCGTTCGGGTTTCAAGCCGGTGCGGACAGCTGCATATTCGGGAAAGCGGGTGTGGAAGGCGCTGGTGAACGGCACGTTGTTGGCCTTGCACCAGCCCCTTGCGCTCCATCCGATCGGACCTTCCGTGGCGATATGCACCACGTCGGGAGCGAAGTCTGCCAAGGTGCGCCGCGTGCCGAACCGGGGAAGCATGGCAAGGCGGATCTCGCTGTAGCCCGGCAGCGGCATCGTCAGGAACTGGCTTGGCGTTACCAGTTCGACTTCGTGACCTCGGGCGATGAGGCGATCGACCGTTGCCGCAAGAGTCCTGACGACGCCGTTTACCTGCGGGTGCCAGGCATCGGTGCAGATCGCGATCCTCATGCCGGTTCCTCCTCAAGCTGCGGAATTGGCTTAAGCGCGGCCTTGACTGCAGCTGCGCGGCGCGTGTCCTCGGCCCAGTCGATGATCGACATGCTGCCGTCGAACTCTTCGGCGAGAGCCGTGCAACTCTCCACCCAGTCACCATCGTTGTAGTAGGTCACGTCGCCGATCTGGCGGATCTCGGCGCAGTGGATGTGCCCGCAAACGACGCCATCGACGCCCATGTCCCGCGCCGCATGCGCCACTGCTTCTTCGAAGTCGCAGACAAACTGGACCGCGTTCTTGACCTTCTTCTTGAGGTAGGCCGATAGCGACCAGTACGGCATCTTGAGGTGCCGGCGCGCGATGTTGAACAGCACGTTGGCGCGCAGCAGCAACGAATAGGCCTTGTCGCCAAGGAACGCCAGCCAGCGTGCATAGAGCACCACGCCGTCGAACCCGTCCCCATGGGTGACCAGCAGGCGACGTCCGTCGGCGGTCTCGTGAATTGTCTCGAGAGCCAGTTCCACCCCGCCAAAGCTCATGCCGGCATAGGGGCGCAGCATTTCGTCGTGATTGCCAGCTATCAGGATCACGCGCGTGCCGCGGTGCGCCATCTTGAGGATGCGCCGGATCACTTCATTGTGGGCATCGGGCCAGTACCAGCCCTTGCTCAGCCGCCAGCCGTCGACAATGTCGCCGACAAGGTAGAGCGTCTCGCATTCGATGGATGCAAGGAAATCCAGCAGCATCGGAGCGTTGCACCCTCGCGTGCCGAGGTGAACGTCGGAAATCCACACCGTGCGCAGGCGGCGCTTGGGCCGGAAGCCGCGTGGTTCGGGCAGATCCAGCCAGGCGGGAGCAGACGAAATCAGATCTGCGGCGGATTTGAACGGCGTCTTGCCGTCGAGTTTCGCATGCGATGCCATGAGCGAACCTTTCTCCATCTGCACAGCTCATTGGCGGATTCGCGTTGCGGCCGTGTGGCACGCTGTCACTCGAATGAAACAAGTGGAGAACGAAACGCTTCAGCGTGCGTGGACGAGCGCGCCACAACCAGCTAGAGAATCGCGCGATGCTCACCAGCCTGTCGATCCGCAATGTCGTGCTCATCGAGGCGCTCGATCTCAGCTTTGCCAGCGGGCTTGGCGTGCTGACGGGCGAAACCGGCGCCGGCAAATCGATCCTGCTCGACGCGCTGGGCCTTATTCTGGGCGATCGCGCCGACAGCGGCCTCGTTCGCAGCGGCGAAGATCAAGCCAGCGTCACGGCCACATTCGAATTTGACCGGATGCCCGCTGCGATCCGCGCCGCGCTGAACGAGGCCGAGATCGAGGTTGAACCGGGTGAGCCGCTGATCATCAAGCGCCGGGTCCGCGCTGACGGCGGCTCCAAGGCCTTCATCAACGACCAGCCGGTCGGCGTCGCCCTGCTGCGCGAACTGGCGCGGAGCCTTGTCGAACTGCACGGCCAGCACGATGATCGTGGCCTCGTGAACGCACGCGGCCACCGCGCCCTGCTTGACCGTTACGCCGGGGCAGACGCGGCAGGCATCAATGCGGCATGGACCAAGTGGCGCAAGGCCGAGGATGCGCTCCACTCTGCCCGTGCCGCAGTTTCGCGCGCTGCCGAAGAGCAGGACCTGCTGCTCGCTCATCTGGCCGAACTCACTGCCCTTGCTCCGGTTATCGGCGAGGAGGACGAACTCGCCGGCCAGCGCGCCGATATGCAGAAGGGTGAGCGGCTTTCGGGCGATCTCGTCGAACTGCAGCGCTTGTGGGAAGGTTCGGACTCCGCCCTTGCCACGCTGCGCAGCGCTGCCCGCCGGCTTGACCGCATTGCCACTGAGCACCCGCTGCTGGCCGAAGCGCTTGAAGCGCTGGACCGGGCGGTGATCGAGGCGAGCGAGGCCGAGGACAAGCTGGCCCGCGCCGCCGAAGCGCTGGCCCACGATCCCGCGCTGCTTGACCGCATCGAGACGCGTCTGTTCAATCTGCGCGCCGCTGCCCGCAAGCACGGCTGCACGGTTGATGAGCTCCCCCACAAGATAACCGAGATGCGCAGCGCGCTCGACGCTATCGAAGGGGGCGAGGCCCAGATCGCCGGTCTCGAAAGGACCGCGCGTGAGGCGGCGCTGGACTACCAGGCCAAGGCCGAGACGCTTTCGGTCCAGCGCGCTGAAGCTGCGCGCAGGCTGGACAAGGCGGTTGCGGCCGAACTGGCTCCGCTCAAGCTCGACGCCGCCAAGTTCCACACGGCGATCCTGAGACTGCCCGAAGATCGCTGGGGCGCGGGCGGGATCGATGCCGTCGAATTCCTGATCTCGACCAACCCTGGTGCGGATTTCGCCCCGCTCGGCAAGATCGCCTCGGGCGGCGAACTCTCGCGCTTCATCCTTGCGCTCAAGGTCGCGCTTGCCGAAGAGGGTGGCGCGGCAACGATCATCTTCGATGAGATCGACCGCGGCGTCGGCGGCGCCGTGGCCAGCGCTATCGGCGATCGTCTGTCGCGGCTTGCCAGCGGTGGTCAGTTGCTTGCGGTTACCCACAGTCCGCAGGTCGCGGCGCGCGGGGACCGGCACTACATGATCGCCAAGTCGTCCGAAGGCACTGTCACCCGCACCTCGGTCAGCTTGCTTGACGACGCGGCCCGCAAGGAGGAAATCGCGCGCATGCTGTCAGGCGCCGAAGTCACCGCCGAGGCGCGCGCGCAGGCCGACCGCCTGCTGGAGCGGGCGTGAGCGAGCCGGACACGATGCTGAAAGTCGAAGTGCTTGATCGCCCGGTCTGGCATTCGCTGGGCGGTCCCCAGAAGGTGCTCGATGTCGGTCATGGTGAGGTTCGCCGCCTTGATCCGGCGTACGGTCCATTTGCGGCAGCCTTGCCCGGTCAAGAGCACTCCCTGGCAGAACACCTGGCCGGGGCGGAGATCTGGCTGGTCGAACCAGAGGCGGTTGCCGCGCCTTTTGGTCTGCACGTCCTGAAGGTAGCGCCGTTGTTGCAAATGATCGCCGATGGCCCGATCGAACCGTATGATGACCCTGAGATCATCCAACTGGGCGAAACGGATGCTGCAGAAATGGCGGAGCTGGCCCTGGCCACCGAGCCCGGTCCTTGGGCGGCGCAGACGTGGCGCTACGGCCAGTTCTACGGAATACGCATCAATGGCCGCCTTGCCGCGATGGCAGGCGAGCGCATGCGCCCCGCCGCCAACCTTGCCGAAGTCAGCGGCGTTTGTACCTGGCCGGAGTTCCGAGGCAGGGGCCTTGCCGCGCGCCTGATCCGCAAGGTCATGGCTGGCATGGCAGCGCGGGGCGAAGTGCCCTACCTGCACAGTTACGCCAGCAACGCCGCGGCGATCCGCCTTTATGAAAGCCTTGGCTTCCGCGCCCGCCGCCCCATGGTTGCCACGCTGCTTGGACCTGCATGATGATCGAGATTTCCGAAGCCGAAGCCGCCAACGAGCTAATGCGCCTCGCGCGCCAGATCGCCAGGCACAACCGGCTTTACCACGCCGAGGATACGCCCGAGATTTCGGACGCCGAGTACGATGCGCTGGTGCGCCGCAATGCCGAGCTTGAGGCCGCGTTTCCGCACCTGATCCGGCCTGATAGCCCGAGCGCCCAGGTCGGGCACGAAGTGGCATCGTCGCCCTTGGGCAAGGTCTCCCACGAGGTTCGCATGATGAGCCTCGACAACGCCTTCACCGACGAGGAAGTCGAGGAGTTTGTCGCCCGCGTTTGCCGTTTCCTCGCGCTGTCCGAAAGCGCGGAAGTGGTGATGACGGCAGAGGACAAGATCGACGGCCTGTCCTGCTCGCTCCGCTACGAGAACGGCAGGCTGGTCCGCGCCGCCACGCGTGGCGACGGGCAGGTGGGCGAGGACGTCACGGCCAACGTCGCGCATATCGCCGACATTCCGCAGGAGCTGAAGGGTGCAGGTCTGTTCGATGTGCCCGCTGTCTTCGAGATCCGCGGCGAGGTCTACATGGCCAAGGCCGACTTCCTTGCACTCAATGCCCGGCAGGCCGAAGCGGGCGACAAGGTCTTTGCCAATCCGCGCAATGCCGCCGCCGGTTCGCTGCGCCAGAAGGACGCCAGCGTCACCGCCAGCCGCCCCTTGCGCTTCCTCGCCCACGGCTGGGGCGCGGCGAGCGAGGTGCCCGCCGCCACACAGTATGAGATGATGCGCAGGATTGCCGAGTGGGGCGTGCCGGTCTCGCCACTGCTGGTCCGCTGCTCATCCGCGGCTGAAATGGTCGCGCATTACCGCCGCATCGGCGAACAGCGCGCAGACTTGCCCTATGACATCGATGGCGTCGTCTACAAGGTCGACCGGCTCGACTGGCAGGAGCGGCTTGGCTTCGTGGCCAAGGCCCCGCGCTGGGGGATCGCCCACAAGTTCCCGGCTGAACGGGCCGAGACGACGCTGGAAGCCATCGACATCCAGGTTGGCCGCACCGGCAAGCTGACGCCGGTGGGTCGTCTGAAGCCGGTGCTCGTCGGCGGCGTTACTGTCACCAACGTCACGCTCCACAATCGCGACGAGATCGGGCGTCTGGGCCTGCGCGTCGGCGATCGCATCGTGCTCCAGCGCGCGGGCGACGTGATCCCGCAGGTGGTCGAGAACCTGACCCGCGAGGACCCGCGCGAAGCCTACCACTTCCCCGACCACTGCCCCGAATGCCAGTCCGAAGCCGTTGCCGAGGAAGGCGAGGTCGACGTGCGCTGCACCGGCGGCCTGATCTGTCCGGCCCAGCGCGTCGAACGCCTCAAGCACTTCGTCAGCCGCGCCGCGCTCGATATCGAAGGGTTGGGCGAGAAGACGATCATCGAGTTCTTCCAGCTCGGCTGGCTTGAAAGCCCGGCTGACATCTTCCGCCTGCGCAAGCGCCGCAGCGACATCGTCGGGCGCGAAGGCTGGAAGGACAAGTCTGTGGACAACCTGTTGGCAGCGATCGAAGGGAAGCGCCAGCCGGACGCGGCCCGCCTGCTGTTTGGCCTCGGCATCCGCCACGTCGGCGCGGTCACCGCCCGCGATCTGATGAAGCGCTTCGTCACGCTGCCGGCCCTGCGCGAGGCCGCCATTGCTGCACGCGAAGGCGGGGAAGCGACTGCAGACCTCCTCTCCATCGAAGGCGTCGGCCCGGTCGTCGTCGAAGCGCTGGGTGATTTCTTCCACGAACCGCACAACATCGCCGTCTGGGAAGACCTGCTCTCGGAAGTCTCCCCACCGCCTTATGTGGTCGAGACAAAGGACAGCGCCGTGGCCGGCAAGACCATCGTCTTCACCGGCAAGCTCGAAACCATGAGCCGCGATGAAGCCAAGGCGCAGGCCGAAGCCCTCGGCGCGCGCGCGGCTGGCTCGGTCTCGGCCAAGACCGACCTCGTCGTGGCAGGACCCGGTGCAGGCTCCAAGCTGAAGCAGGCCGCCGCACTCGGCATCGACGTGATCGATGAAGCCGCCTGGGCCGAAATCGTGAAAGCTGCGGGCTGATGCTGGAGGTGTTGGCCGCAGTCGGCGCTGAAGCGGGAGCACTGCTGAAGCAAAGGCAGGAAACCATCGCCGTCGTCGATGGCTCAACCGGAGGCCTGATCTCGGCAAGCCTGCTCGCCATGCCCGGCGCGTCGGCGTTCTACCTTGGTGGCGGGGTGATCTACACGCTCAAGGGGCGGCGCATGGTGCTCGGCCACGCACCGGGCTCACTGCGCGGCTACACTTCGGCGCAGGAAGACTATGCTCTGGCGCAAGCGCGGCTGATGCGCGAGCGCTACGGTTCCGATTGGGCCATCGCCGAAACCGGCGCTTCCGGCGGCAGTTCACACCCCTTGGGCGTTGCTTCCGGTACCAGCGCGATTGGCGTCGTCGGGCCTGACGGGATCGAGGCCTCGGTGCGATTGACCACGGAGAGCGACGACCGGCTTGCCAACATGCAGGCTTTCACCAGCGCCGCTTTGATATTGCTGCGCGATACCCTGGCGGCTCACTCCGGCGCGTAGCTCGGCTTCCGTTTCTCCAGAAACGCCTGCATTCCCTCGCGGAAATTAGGGCTGGCGGCAGTCATCAACTGGTTGCGGTTCTCGATGGCCATCGCCGCTTCGAGGCTCGGCGCATCAATGGCGAGGTTGAGGCCCTCCTTGGTCATCCGCAGGCCCATGGGCGAAGCTGCCAGCAAATCGTCGACATACGTCTGACCGACTGCTTCGAGCTGGTCGTCAGCCACGACCTCTGAAACCAGGCCGGTCGCCAGCGCCCGCGGTGCATGGATAAAGCGACCGGTCAACATTAGCTCGCTTGCCACCGAAGTGCCGACAAGGCGCGGCAGGAAGTAGCTGCAGCCCATGTCGCATGCCGAAAGCCCCAGCTTGATGTAGGCGGCGTTCATCTTCGCGCTGGTGCCCGCAACGCGAATGTCCGACGCCAGCACGAACGAAAAACCGCCGCCGCAGGCCGCGCCGTGAACGAGGCTCACGATCGGCTGCGGGCAGCGCCGCATCTTGATATAGACGTCGGCGAGGTAGCCCTGAAAGCTGAAGCCGCCCGCGAACGGGATTTCCTCGCGGTTCTCCGCGCGTTCCTTGATGTCGAGCCCGGCGCAGAACGCCTTGCCCGCGCCGCGCAGCACGACGACGCGGGTATCGCGGTCATGGAACAGCTTGCCGAAATAGTCTGAAAGCTCAAGCACCATCTGCAGTGAAATGGCGTTGAGCACCTCCGGCCGGTTGAGCGTCACCCAGTCGGCCGCGCCGCGCTTTTCGATGGTGAAGGTTTCATAGGTCATCGCGCATCTCCCGCCTTAATCGGATGATTAAACGAGAGCGGGCGATGCACAAGCCCCGTTGCGTACTACCAGCGTTTAGACCATTCGGGCAGCACGCCCACCCGGCTCGAGCGAACGCTACCCGCCGCCCGCCGCCGCATCCACAGGATGGACCAGTCACCCCGCACCATCCGCGCCGCCAGTCGCAAGCCCGCCTTGCGATAGGCCGCGCGCACCGTGGCTTCCTGCGTCTCCAGCAACCCTGCCAGTAGAACGCTGCCACCGGGCACTACGGCGCGGGCAAACTCGGGAGCCAGTTCGACCAGCGGGCCGGCCAGGATGTTGGCGATCAACAGGTCGTAAGGGCCAGCCGCTTCCAGCAGCGGATGATCCATGCCGGCGGCAATGACCATTGCCATGCGCCCGGCGCCATCGCCGAGCGGAATCCCGTTGTTGGCCGCGTTCTCCGCCACCACCGGCCCGCAGACCGCATCGATGTCGCTGGCGATGGCGCGCGCCCTTGGCCACAGATGCAGCCCGGCAAAGCCGAGCAGCCCGGTGCCTGTGCCGATATCGGCAAGGTTGCGCACGGTCACGCCCTGCCGCTTCATGTGGCTCAGCATGGCAAGGCATCCCGCCGTCGTCGCGTGCTGGCCAGTGCCAAACGCCTGGCTCGCCGGAATGACAAAGTCCCTCACGCCGCGCTCGTCGAGCGGCGCATACTCGGGTGTATGGACGTGGAACACGCCTTCGCGGATCGGTTCGACGCCCTGCTGGCTCAGGGTAACCCAGTCAGTCTCGGGCAGCTTCTCGATGTTCAGTTTGGGCGGAGTGCCCTCGAACAGATCGGCGATGGCGTTCTGGTCGGCCTTGGTCGGCTTGCGGTCGAGCCATGCTTCGAGCTGCCAGTCCTCGGGCCTGTCCTCGGCGATCTCGCTGCCGGCGATGACGATGTCGTGGTCCCAGTCCCAAGCGTCCTCATGCGCGATCAGCGCAGCCTGAACGACGTCGCGCGGCGCGAAGACGGTGACTTTCCAACTCATTTCGCAAGTGCCTTTTCCAGACGGTCCCGCGCGCCAGCCACCAGTGCCCTGCAGGCGTCCGGGCTGGCCAAGGGCGCCGCGCCGCTCATCCGCTCGAACATCGCGCTGGCAGAGGGATGCGGCGTCAGCAGGATGCCACACTCCAGCGCCTCGACTTGCGCGAAGGTCTTACGGAACATCGCAACGCGCTCGGGGTGATCGGCAAAGCGATAGGTGCCGAGCGGCAGCGCGGTCAGGCTGTCGACGTAGGTGATCGTGCGGCAGTCGTTGCCCTCGCACGATTTCCAGTGCCAGCTGGTCGAACCTTCGGTGTGGCCGGGCGTGGCGAAGGCGGTGATCTTCAGCGGACCGATGCTGAACACGTCACCGGTCTTGAGAATGAAGTCGACGCGGGCAGGGGGGCTGCCATGGATTTCCTGCGCCTGCGGATCAGCGGGGCTGATCTTGCCGCTGCGGATGACCTTGGCCGCTTCGGCGGTTGCCACCACTCGCGCGCCCGTTGCCTTCTGCAACGCAGCCAGCCCGCCGACGTGATCGAAGTGTTCATGGCTGGAGACAATCAGGCCGATGTCCTTCGGGTTGAAGCCGAGCTTCCGCACGTTGGCGAGCACCTGAGGTACGGCATCCTCCACCCCGGCATCGACCAGAATGTGTCCCTGCGGACCTGTGATCAACAGGACCGTCACCCCGCAAGTACCGACATACCATACATTGCCGAAGACACGGGCGGGCGGTGCGGGATCGGAGAAGCCATCCTTGTCTTCGCATGACCGCGCGAGCGCAACGGCATCGGACCGGGCGGGGGGGGCTGGGGGCGTCGCCGCAGTTGCGGCCAGCAGGATGAGAGTTAGGCTCATGCAAGGCCGTCTAGGCACCGCGCTGGGCGAGCGCAACCGGCTGTCCTTTTTTACATCCCGCATACGCTTGCGCAGGCGGTCTTTTCGACTAATAGGACTCGCAATCCGTCGCGGGGGGGCTGTCCTTTCCGCGATCCTTGTACCTAGTCGAGGGGGTATGTTCATGGCGCAGGCGCGCAAGGCACGGCCGATTTCTCCGCATCTCCAGATCTGGCGCTGGGGCCCGGCCATGCTGGTTTCGATCCTGCACCGCATCACCGGCAACGGCCTTGCGTTCGCGGGCCTGGGGCTTCTGCTGTGGTGGATCGGTGCGCTGGCAAGCGGGGCTTCGGCCTATCAGACCTTCCTCGATTACGTGTGGCTCGGCACCGGCGGCGGCCTGCAGACGGTCACGGCGATTCTCGGCAAGATCGTGCTTGTCGGCCTGACCTGGGCCTTCTTCCAGCACGCCGCATCGGGTATCCGCCACCTGATCCTCGATGTGGGTGCCGGGTACGAGCTGGAAACCAACGCCCGCTGGTCGAGCCTGACAATCGTCATCTCGGTCCTTCTTACCATCGCATTCTGGGCCTTCGTGCTGCTGCGCTGAGCGCCGGCACGAACTTCAAGCAAGGAAGGCTTACTCCCATGGGTAACGGCACCTCCATCGGTCGCGTTCGCGGGCTGGGTTCCAGCCACGAAGGCACGCATCACTGGCTCACCGCGCGCCTCACCGCGGTCGGCAATCTCGTCCTGATTCCGTTCCTGATCGTCAGCCTCGCGCTGCTGCCTGACTACACATACGCCACCGTGCGTGGTTGGGTCGCCCGTCCGCTGCCGTCGATCGCGCTGATCCTGATCATGATCAACACCTTCACTCATGCCCGTATGGGCGTGCAGGTCATGCTCGAGGATTATGTCCATGAAGAGGGCGGCAAGATCGCCGCCTGGCTTCTGGTCAATGCAGTGCCCTTTGCGGCTGCTGCCTTCGGCATCCTTTCGGTTCTGCGCATTGCGCTCGGGGGCGCATAAGACATGACGACTCAGCCTGCCTACAAGATCATCGACCACACCTACGACACTGTCGTCGTCGGTGCCGGCGGTTCGGGCCTGCGCGCCACCATGGGTTCGGCCCAGGCCGGCCTGCGCACCGCCTGCATCACCAAGGTCTTCCCGACCCGCTCGCACACCGTGGCGGCGCAGGGCGGCATCGCCGCCTCGCTCGGCAACAACTCGCCCGATCACTGGACCTGGCACATGTACGACACCGTCAAGGGGTCGGACTGGCTGGGTGACCAGGACGCCATCGAATACATGGTGCGCGAAGCGCCGGCTGCGGTCTATGAACTCGAGCACGCCGGCGTGCCGTTCAGCCGCAATCCCGAAGGCACGATCTACCAGCGCCCGTTCGGCGGCCACATGCAGAACATGGGCGAAGGCCCGCCGGTGCAGCGCACCTGCGCCGCAGCTGACCGTACCGGCCACGCGATGCTTCACGCGCTGTATCAGCAGTCGCTGAAGTACGACGCGGACTTCTTCATCGAATACTTCGCGATCGATCTGATCATGGAGAACGGTGAATGCCGTGGCGTGATCGCGCTGTGCATGGACGATGGCTCGATCCACCGCTTCCGCAGCCACGCGGTCGTGCTGGCAACCGGCGGTTACGGCCGTTCGTACTTCACGGCTACCTCGGCTCACACCTGCACCGGTGACGGCGGCGGCATGGTCCTGCGCGCAGGGCTCCCGCTGCAAGACATGGAATTCGTGCAGTTCCACCCGACCGGCATCTACGGCGCAGGCGTGCTGATCACCGAAGGCGCGCGCGGCGAGGGCGGTTATCTCACCAACTCCGAGGGCGAGCGCTTCATGGAACGCTATGCTCCCTCGGCCAAGGACCTCGCCTCGCGTGACGTCGTCTCGCGATCGATGGCGATGGAAATCCGCGAAGGCCGCGGCGTTGGCCCGCACAAGGACCACATCTACCTGCACCTCGATCACATCGATGCAGGCGTCCTGGCCGAGCGTCTGCCGGGCATCACCGAAAGCGGCAAGATCTTCGCCGGTGTCGACCTGACCCGCCAGCCGCTGCCGGTGGTTCCGACCGTCCACTACAACATGGGTGGCATCCCCTGTAACTACCACGGCGAAGTGGTCACCATCGGTGCTGACGGCAACCCCGAAACGGTCGTCCCCGGCCTGTTCGCGGTGGGTGAAGCGGCCTGCGTTTCGGTCCATGGCGCCAACCGCCTCGGCTCGAACTCCCTGATCGACCTTGTCGTATTCGGCCGCGCCACCGGCCTGCGCCTCAAGGAACTGATCAAGCCGGGCACGTCGCACAACTCGCTGCCCAAGGACAGCGCGGACCTCGCGCTGACCCGCCTCGATCACTTCCGCCATGCCAAGGGCGGCTCGCCTACGGCCGAGGTTCGCGTCGAGATGCAGCGCACGATGTCGGCCCACGCCGCGGTGTTCCGCACCGACGAGCTGATGGCCGAAGGCAAGGTCAAGCTTGCCAACACCTACAAGCGCATGGAAGACATTCACGTGTCCGACCGTTCGCTGATCTGGAACTCGGACCTTGTCGAGACGCTCGAGCTGGACAACCTGATCAGCCAGGCTTCGGTCACCATGCATTCGGCCTACAACCGCAAGGAAAGCCGCGGCGCGCATGCGCACGAGGATTTCCCCGATCGCAACGATGCCGAGTGGATGAAGCACACCGCAGCCTGGTTCAATGGCTGGGGCGGCAAGGGCGGCGAGGTCCGCCTCGACTACCGCCCGGTCCACGAATACACGCTGACCGACGACGTCGAGTACATCAAGCCGAAGAAGCGCGTGTACTGACCTGACGCTGGTCCAACAGGGCCAGACGTTTGTCGATCATTGAATGATGTGATGCCGGGGTAGGAATACTCCGGCATCAGTCATTTCTGGCCCGCACGACGGGCAGCCTGGGGAGGCAGTTCGATGAACATTGGTACCAAGCGTGCGAAGTGGGCCTTGATTGCAGGGGCTGCCCTGATCGTCAGCGCGGCGGGCGCGATGGCCCAAGGCATGACGGACATGCCGACGCCACCGGCTCCGCCCGCGCCACCCGCACCTCCGGCTCCGCCGTCACCTCCTGCACCGCCAGCGCCGCCTGCGCCGGGCATGGGGCAGCAAATCGTCATCGTCGAAAGGCATGGCGGCGCGGATGGACAGGACTACGTCCGCACCGTCACTCGCGATGGCAAGACCTTTGTGTTCAAGAGCGACAAGCCCATGTCGGATGTCGACGTGGAGGCCAAGATCGCCCGCGCCGAGGCAAGCATTCCGCCCGTTCCGCCCATGCCTCCGGCCCCGCCGCTCGCCGGCAAGGGCGAGCGCCGTATACAGCGCGTCATCGTGATCGACGGCGAAACCGAAGGCGTGACCGACATCGTTTCCGAGGACGGGCCGCATTGCCGGGGCAAGAATGCCTACGCCAACGTCGACGCTTCCGAAGAAAACGACGGCAAGGTCACCCGCGTGCGGATCCGCACTTGCGGTAATGAGGCAGACATCGAGAAGCATGCCATGGCCGAAGCGCTCGCCGGCATTCGTCAGGCGCGCGAGGAAATCGCCCGCGACAAGACGCTGTCAGACAAGATCCGCAAGCAGGTGCTTGAGGAACTCGACGCTGAAATGGCCAAACTCAAGGCCAAAGGCTGAACAGTAGCGGGTCGTGGTTGGCTGTCAGTCAGCCTTCTGGACGACTGGCTTGCTTTCGAAGCGGATCGGATCGGCGTTGCCCGACTTCGATTTTGACGACTTCTTGTCGTCGTCCTTCTTGCTGTCGGCCTTCTTGTCGCTTTCGGCCTTGGCCTCGGCCGCTTCACGCGCGGACCACAGGGCTGAAACGTCCTTGGGGCTTGCCGCACGCGCCGGATACTTGCACCCGCGCTGTTCGCCCACGCCCTTGAGATAGGCGCGGCGCACCGACCCTGCGTAAATCGCCTCGTTCCACTTGCGCTGCTGGGCGTTGGCTCCGCTGATTTCGCGGATTACGCCACCGAACGGGATCAGCGAGCCGACCAGCGACTTGGCGATGTTGCCCATCTTGAGCGTCGAATTGCCATCGTCGCGCGCCACGTCGATGTCATCGCCCAAGACAGCATCGAGCTTGGTGACCTCTGCCGCGATCGCAGGGCACTTGCGCATGCCGGCAAGATCATAAGGCTTCTGTCGCGCGGCGATGAGGATGTCCGGCACTTCGTCCTTCTTGATGTTGAGGTCGGACAAGGGCTTTGTAACAACATCGCCCGCCGTCACCTTTTCCTCCGAAACCGCAGTCTGTGCGGCGACAGGAAAGGCAATGACGAGCGTGCAAGGCAGTATCGTTGCGAACCGAAGGGCCTTGGTAAACTTCATTTGCTGCTCCCCGTTTAGCAGTATGAAGCCACGGCCCGGCTTTCTGTTCCATGAATTAATGTTAACGGCTTTCGACTATAGCGCGGCAAAGGTGTCGCACTGATCCTCGTCGGCTGTTTCCAGGCCCTTGCGCAGCCACTGCATCCGCTGCGCCGCGCTGCCATGGGTGAACGCGTCCTCGACCGGGCGGCGGCCAGCGGCCTTCATCAGCGTGTCGTCGCCGATCTGGTGCGCCGCGCGCATCCCTTCCTCGATGTCGCCCGCTTCGATACGGTCGCGGTTGCGGCCTGCCCAGACCCCGGCGTAACAATCGGCCTGAAGCTCGAGCGCCACCGAATAGCGGTTGGCCTGGCTCGGGCTCTGGCTTTGCAACTGCCGCACCTTCGCCGAAGTGCCGAGCAGGCTCTGGATATGGTGGCCATACTCGTGTGCCATCACGTAGACGCGGGCAAAGTCCCCGCCGGCGCCCATCTGCCGGTCCATTTCCGTATAGAAATCGGTGTCGATATAGATACCGCTGTCGCTCGGGCAATAGAACGGCCCCATGGCGCTCTGCGCCGCGCCGCAGCCGGAGCGGCCATTCTGCGAGTAGAACACCAGCGTCGGGGCTTCGAACGGTATATTGGCTTGCTGGAACAGCGGCCCCCAGGTCTTGTTGAGCGAGGACAGTGCATTGCAGCTTTCCTTGCTGAATTCGTTGACCGTGCAGCTTTCGGCAAGCGACGTGCCGCCTTGCTGCTCGACCGGTGCCGACATCTGACCCTGCTGCATCGAACCGAGCATCTGCATCGGGTCCACCCCGAACACCACCGCCGCGATCAGCGCAATCACGATCGAACCGCAACCGACCTTGCCGCCGCCCCCAAAGGGAAAGCCGCCGCCGCCGCGCTGGTCCTGGACATTGATGGAACTGTCGAAATCGTCGAGCCGCATGGGCAATCCCCTTTTTTGCGTTTGCGACTGGACAAGCGGCGAGCCGCCCGCGATGCCAGCGCGATCAATCCATCCAGAAACCTCGGAGTAATCGAATGTTCCTGAAGGGCAAGTGCGCGCTCATCACCGGCTCCACCTCGGGCATCGGCCTCGCCTATGCGCGGGCGCTGGCTGCAGAAGGTGCGGACATTGTTCTCAATGGCTTCGGTGATGCCGAACAGATCAAGGCGCTATGCGAAGAACTTGCCGCTGCAAGCGGCGGCCGGGCGATCTTTGCCGCGGGCGACCTGACGAAGCGCGAAGGCACCGAAGCGATGGTCGCCACCGCGCTCGCGGAGTTTGGCGCGGTCGACATCCTGATCAACAACGCCGGAATGCAGCACGTCGCACCGGTCGAATCATTCCCGGTCGATAAATGGGACACGATCATCGCGCTCAACCTCACGGCCGCGTTCGACGCCTGCCGCCTGTGCATTCCCGGCATGAAGGCCAAGGGCTGGGGCCGCATCCTGTTCACCGCCTCGGCGCATTCGCTCACGGCATCGCCCTACAAGGCCGCCTACGTTGCGGCCAAGCATGGCGTTGCCGGGCTGACCAAGACGCTTGCACTGGAACTTGCAACCGACGGCGTGACCGCGAACTGCATCAGCCCCGGCTATGTCTGGACGCCTCTGGTCGAAAACCAGATTCCCGACACGATGAAGGCGAGGGGCCTGACGCGCGAACAGGTCATCAACGATGTCCTGCTGGAGCGGCAACCCACCAAGCAGTTCGTCCAGCCGGAAGATTGCGCAGCGCTCGCGCTGTTCCTGTGCCGCCACGAAGCGCGCAACATCACCGGCGCGAATTACAACGTCGATGGTGGCTGGGTGGCGCAATAAAGGGCAACCACCACCTCCTATGTAAAGTTCTGTTCATCATCCACGCCCCAATTGGGAACTTGCGCCGCGCTCCTGCTTTTGAGAGCAAGGGTCTGCGACGAGACGTGTGGGGTCGGCGATGAAGCGTTACGGGGGCAGCACGATGGCGATACGGGGGGCCTTGGTCCTCGGCGCGCTGCTCCTCGTCTCCGCGCGGCCGGCGCCGAAGAAGCCCGGCCCGGTGGAAATCGCGCTCAAGAGCCATGTCGAGACCTTGGCGAGCGACGCCTTCGATGGACGCGAACCGGGCACCGAGGGTGAAACCAAGACGCTGCGCTATCTCGCGCGTCAGTGGTTCGACATCGGCCTGTCTGCCGGGACCAACATGCCTGGCAATGGCTGGTTCGCCCCGGTCGAACTGGTAGAACGTGAGCCGGTGCTGTCACGCGCCAGCTTCATGCGTGGCCGCAAGCGGGTGAACCTGCCGGCCGACAGCGTGTTCGTGGTGACGTCGGGCCTGCGCAGCCTTGTGCAGGATGCGCCGCTGGTGTTCGTCGGGCAAGCCACGTCACCCGTCACCGCGCGCGCCGAACTGGCCGGGCGGATCGCCGTGATGCTCGACAGCCTGCCGGAGGGCCTTGCGCGAGAGCGGGCAGGCGATCGCGCTGGGCGGTTGCTTGATGCCGGTGCCCTCGCGGTTGTCACCGTTCTTGATGATGAGCGGGGCCTGGAGGACGTGATCGCCCGCCGACGCCGCGCCGGCTACGCCGTGGCAGGGGAGAGAATCGGTAGTGAGATCGAGGCATTCCTGTCGCCCGCAACGGCCGAGGCGCTGCTCGCAGGGACGACACGGCCGACCGTGGCCAGGCTTCAGGCAGATGCCCGGGCAGCAGACTTTTCCCCTTATCTTCTCGGCATATCCGGCACTTTCGAGGCGACCAGCCGCGAGACCCGGATCAAGACCCACAACCTGATCGGCAAGCTGGAAGGCCGCAATCCTTCGGCTGGGGCGGTCTTGATGATGGCGCATTGGGACCATTTCGGCGAATGCGGCAGCGCGCCGGCCGAGGACGTGATCTGCAACGGCGCGATCGACAATGCATCGGGCCTCGCTGTCCTCACCGAGACCGCGCGCATCCTCTCACGCGGCAAACCGCTGGAGCGCGACGTCTATTTCCTCGCAACTACCGGGGAGGAACTTGGCCTGCTCGGCGCGATGGCCTTTGCCGAAAACCCGCCGATCCCGCTCGATCGGTTCGTGGCGGCGTTCAATGTCGACAGCACCGGGCTGGTCCCGCCAGGCGGGCCGATCGGCGTGGTCGGCAAGGGGCTGACCCCGCTCGACCCGCTGATTGCCGATGTCGTCAAGCGCATGAAGCGCAAGCTTGCCGCAGGGGAGGGAGCGAACGCCTATATCCGGCGGCAGGACAGCTTCATCCTGATGCAGCACGATGTACCGGCGGTGATGGTCAGCAATTCCTACGGTGACATGGAGCGGACCGAGCGCTTCATGGAGGATACCTATCATCGTCCCAGCGACCAGCCGGGGCCGTGGATCGACTATGCCGGGATGGCTGATGACGTGAACCTGCAGGTCGAACTGATCCGCGCCTTTGCCGATCCGAAGCGCTACCCGGCACGTGGTTCGGCGGCGCCTGCAAGACGGCCCTGAATTCGGGAACCAAACCCCCTAGCGGAACCGCCCCTTCCTGTTTACATGGGCCGCCACGAATCTCCCCGGACCTTTGGAAGTGGCGCGCATCATGGATATCCCTCTCGGCCTTACCTTCGACGACGTGCTGCTGCGTCCTGCCGAGTCGGATATCGTGCCATCGATGGCCGATACGCGCACGCGCCTGACCCGCGGCATCAATCTCAACATTCCGGTCCTTTCCTCGGCGATGGACACCGTGACCGAGGCCGACATGGCGATCGTCATGGCGCAGCTGGGCGGCATCGGCGTGCTCCACCGCAACCTCTCGATCGAAGAGCAGTGCGCTGCGGTCCGCGCGGTCAAGCGTTTCGAAAGCGGCATGGTCGTCAATCCGATCACCATTTCGCCCGATGCACCGCTGGGTGAGGCTCAGGCCCTGATGCGCCAGCACAAGATCAGCGGAATTCCCGTGGTCGAGGCTTCGGGCAAGCTGGTCGGCATCCTCACCAACCGCGATGTGCGCTTCGCCGACAATCCGCAGCAGCCGGTGCGCGAACTGATGACGCACGAAAATCTTGCCACAGTAAAGCTCGGCGCCAGCGGTGACGATGCGCGCCGCCTGCTGCACCAGCGCCGGATCGAGAAGCTGCTGGTGGTTGACGATGCGTTCAAGTGCATCGGCCTGATCACGGTCAAGGACATCGAGAAGGCCGTGACCTTCCCGGATGCCACCAAGGACGCTGCCGGCCGCCTGCGCGTCGCCGCTGCCACCACAGTGGGCGAAAAGGGCCTGCTGCGCACGCAGGCGCTGGTCGAGGCCGAGTGCGACGTCGTTATCATCGACACCGCGCACGGCCACAACCGTGACGTCGCCCGCGCCGTTGAGGCGGCCAAGAAGCTGTCGAATTCGGTCCAGGTGATCGCCGGCAACGTGGCCACGGCCGAAGCCACCCGCTCGCTGATCGATGCAGGTGCGGATGGCGTGAAGGTCGGCATTGGCCCCGGTTCGATCTGCACCACGCGCATCGTCGCGGGCGTTGGCGTGCCGCAGCTTACCGCCGTGATGGAATGCGCCGAGGAAGCCGAAAAGTCGGGCGTTCCGGTCATTGCCGATGGCGGACTGCGCACCTCCGGCGATGCGGCCAAGGCGCTTGCCGCCGGCGCCAGCTCGGTGATGATCGGCTCGATGCTGGCCGGCACCGAGGAAGCCCCGGGCGAGACGTTTCTCTATCAGGGCCGCGCCTACAAGTCGTACCGCGGCATGGGCTCGGTCGGCGCGATGGCGCGCGGCTCGGCTGACCGTTACTTCCAGCAGGACATCAAGGACCAGATGAAGCTGGTGCCCGAGGGCATCGAAGGCCAGGTGCCCTACAAGGGACCGGCCAAGGACGTGGTCCACCAGCTTGTCGGCGGCGTGAAGGCCGCGATGGGCTACACCGGCAGCCGCACGATCGAGGACCTGCGCAAGCGCGCGCAGTTCGTGCGCATCACCAACGCCGGGCTTCGCGAAAGCCACGTCCACGACGTGACGATCACGCGCGAGGCGCCGAACTACAAGGTTGGCTGAGGATCTGTGAATGACGCCTGCGGCGCGGGTTCAGGCCGCGATCGACCTGCTTGATGCGGTGATCGCGGCGGCGCGCGGGCAGGGTGCCTCGGCTGACCGTATCGCGGCGGACTGGTTCCGGGCGCGGCGTTATGTCGGCTCGAAGGACCGTCGCGCCATTCGCGAACTGGTGTGGAGCGCGATCCGGGCATGCGGCGAAGTGCCGGTGTCGGGGCGCGCCGCAATGCTGCGTCTGGCGCAAGCGGACGCGGCGCTGGCCGGGTTGTTCGATGGATCGAACTATGGGCCTGCGCCGATCGAGGCAGGCGAGCCAGTGGCGATCGGTGGCGTTGCGCCGGCGTGGCTGGCGCAACAGCTCGCCGCTTCTGGCCTTGATGATCAGGAACAGGCCGCGCTGCTGGGAAGGGCGCCGCTCGATATCCGGGCCAACGTCCTTAAGACCACGCGCGACGAGATGCGTCCGCGCCTGCCGGTCGAGGCAGAGCCAACGGTCGCGCCGCAGGGCTTGCGGCTGCCCTCGGGCACGGCCGTCGAATCCTGGCCCGAGTTCGCCGAGGGGCTGTTCGAGGTGCAGGACGCCGGAAGCCAGATCGCCTGCATGGCGCTCGGCGTGCAGCCCGGCGAAGCGGTGGTGGACCTGTGTGCCGGGGCAGGGGGCAAGACGCTCTCGCTCGGCGCGGCGATGGCCAATCGCGGCAAGCTGCTCGCCTGTGACATCGATCGCCCGCGCCTGTCGCGCCTGCCGGAGCGCGCCGCGCGCGCCGGGGTGCTGGTCGAGACGCGCCTGCTCAATCCGGGGCGCGAGGCGGAAATGCTGGCCGACTGGCAGGACCGGGCCGATGCGGTGATGATTGACGCGCCCTGTTCGGGCACGGGTACCTGGCGACGCAATCCGGAGGCGCGCTGGCGGCTCGATGCGAAGGCGATCGAGCGCTACCGTGCGATGCAGGCCAATGTGCTCGATATCGGGGCATCGCTGGTAAGGCCGGGCGGTCGGCTTACCTATGTGGTCTGCTCGCTGCTCGATGCCGAGGGTGCGGACCGGATCGAGGCCTTCCTTTCGTCCAATCCGGGCTGGGATGTCGCGCTGCCGCCGCTGCCTGCGGGCCGGGCGCGCGGGCGCGGCTGGCGGCTTACGCCCTTTGGGGATGGCACTGACGGGTTTTTCTTCGCAACGCTCGTAAGCCGTGTTAACTGAAGCGTCATGGACGCGGGTTCATTCAATGATGGTCCTTCCCAAGGTAACCGGACCAAGGAGCTGCTGATGCGTTACGCCCCCATTGCCCTCGCTCTGTCGCTTGTCGTGGGCGTGACCGGTAGCATGGGCGTGGCGAAGAACTCGGCGGCTGCCGATCCCCGCGTCGAAGTGCTGCTCAAGGATGGCCGCGCCGCGCTCGCCAAGGGTGATGTTTCGGCCGCGACGGACAGCTTCGAAGCGGCCTTGGCTATCGACCCCGCCAGCAATCCTGCGCTCTTGGCGCTGGCCGATGCCGCCCGCCGCGATGGGCTGCAGGGCAAGGCGATCCACTATTATCGCCAGGTGCTTGAACGCGATCCCAACAACGTTGTCGCCATTTCCGGCGAGGGCGGCGCAATGGTAGAGAAGGGCGCTCTCGAAAAGGCCCGGCGCAACCTGACCCGGCTAGAGGGCCTGTGCGGCAAGAGCTGCGCCGAAACCGCAGAACTCTCCGCCGCCATCGCGCGCGGTCCGGCCAAGAAGGTCGTCTCCGCCGAAGCCGTGATCCCGGCCGAGAAGGTCGAGACGAACTGACTCGGTGACCTGTCAGATCAGGTTGCGGAATTCCTCGACGACCTGGCGATAGACGCGCTTCTTGAACGGCACGATCAGTTCCGGAACCTGCTCGGGCTCGACCCAGCGCCACGCCTCGAACTCGGCATGTTCATGGGCATTGAGGTCGATGTCGGTGTCTTCGCCCGAAAAGCGCATCAGCAGCCACTTCTGGCGCTGGCCGCGGAACTTGCCGCCCCACATCTTGCCCATCAGGAAATCGGGCAGGTCATAGAGCAGTTCGTCGCGCGTTTCGGCGATGATGGTCACGAGGTGGGAGGCGACGCCGGTCTCCTCCTGCAACTCGCGCAGGGCCGCGGCGTGGAGGTCCTCGCCATCGTCGATCCCGCCCTGCGGCATCTGCCAGGCGTCCATTTCCTTGTTGTCGATCCGCTTGCCCACGAACACGCGCCCGGCGCTGTTCACAAGCATGACACCGACGCAGGGACGGTAGGGAAGCCCGGCAAATTCGTCGTTCATTTCAACCTTTCCAATAGCAGCCGAACCGCCTTGAAGATCGACTGCATGTCGGCCTGCGCGCTCGGGATCGCCTTGCGTACCTGCGTAAACCCGTGGATCGTCCCTTTCATTTCAAGAAAGACGACTTCTGCTCCAGACCGGATGAGTTCCGCGCCATAGACCCGCCCGCTGTCGCGAATCGGATCGAGGCCTGCCGTCACTAGCACCGTCGGCGGCGTGGTCGAGTGCTCGCCATAGATCGGATAGGCGCGCTTGTGGCCGGTGACGGCCTGGTAGGCGTTGGCGAACCAGTTCATCGAGTCCGACGTCAGCAGGAAGCCTTCGGCGAAATCGAGGAACGACTGGTGATCGGGCTTGTCGTCGGACAGGGGGTAGATCGGCACCTGCATGATCACAGGAACCGCAGCGGGGCTTTCGACCAGCGCCTGCGTGACGACGATCGTGAGATTGCCGCCCGCACTGTCGCCCATCGGGATAAGGCCGGTGATCTCGCGCCCCAGTGTGGCCGAGTTCGCGGCGATCCAGCGCGCTGCCGCCTCGCAATCGTCGGGTGCGGCAGGGAAGGGGTGTTCGGGCGCGAGGCGATAGTCCACCGCGATCACCGGCAGATCGAGTTCTGCCGCGATTTCGGTGCACAGGCTGTGGTGGCTGTCGAGATCGCCGATTACGAAGCCGCCGCCGTGGAAGAACACCACCGCAGGCCCTGCCTCGCGCGTTTCGCGCAGGTCATAAAGGCGCAGCGGAATGTCACCTGCCGGGCCGGGGCAGGTCAGGTCGCGGATCACGGCAAGTTCGCGCGGATCGGCTTCGGCGAGTTGACCCATCGCAATGTAACTGGCGCGCGCAGCCTCCAGACCCATCTGGCTCATCGGCGGGGCATCGGTGCTGTTGAGGAAGCCCAGGAAGGCTTGAACGTCGGGGCGCACGTAGTGGGTTTTCTGATCGGTCATGACAGTTCCTCGTCCCGCAAACAGGATTCGTTATAAACACCGTGGTAAGTTGGCTTTTGCAACTTGACTGGCAAGCGGGATCGGAATCAAGAGCGCAGGAGGATTTTTCGCCCTGCGCAGATTTTCTTCTTTGCGAACGGAACACGAGGGGCATAGGCGCGTGTCAGCACTGGGTGAAACTCCCGGGCGCAGCAGAGGACGATATGGCTACACTAGTTGATGGACCGGACGCGCTGACGGGCGGCAAGGAATCGCCGACCCCCGAAGCGGTGGTCGTGCGCTTCGCCGGTGACTCGGGCGACGGCATGCAGCTGACCGGCGGTCAGTTCACCCTTTCCACGGCGCTGGCGGGCAACGATCTTGCCACTTTCCCGGACTTCCCGGCGGAAATCCGCGCGCCGCAAGGCACGCTGTTCGGCGTCTCTGCCTTCCAGATCAACTTCGGCTCGACCGAGATCGACACTGCGGGCGACCAGCCCGACGTGCTCGTGGCGATGAACCCGGCGGCGCTGAAGACCAACGTCGGCGCATTGAAGGCCGGTGGCCTCATCATTGCCGACACCGGCGAGTTCAACAAGCGCAACCTCGAGAAGGCGAAGTACGAGGTCAATCCGCTCGAGGACGGCAGCCTCGAGAAGTGGCAGCTGCTGGCGTTCGACATCTCGGCGCTGACGCTCGAGGCGGTGAAGCCCTTCGGCCTTGGCAACAAGGAAGCGCTGCGCTGCAAGAACATGTGGACACTGGGCCTTGCCCTGTGGATGTTCGATCGTGACCGTCAGCCGCTGGTCGACTGGCTGAACGCGAAGTTCGCAAAGAACCCGGTGCTGGCGCAGGCCAACATCGCCGCTTTGAACGCGGGCCATGCCTATGGCGAAACCGCCGAACTGGCAGGGCCGCTCAAGCAGTACCACATCGCTCCGGTCGAGAGCGAACCGGGCCTCTACCGCACCGTCACCGGTGCCGAAGCGATCAGCCTCGGCCTCGTTGCGGGCGCGCAGCTGGCCGATCTGCACATGTTCTTCGGCGGCTATCCGATCACCCCGGCTTCCGCGATCCTGCACAACCTTGCCCGGCTCAAGGAATATGGCGTCACCACCTTCCAGGCGGAAGACGAAATCGCCGCAATCGCCTCGGCCATCGGCGCAAGCTATGCGGGCCAATTGGGCGTGACCTCGTCGTCGGGTCCCGGCATCGCGCTGAAGGGCGAGGCAATGGGCCTTGCCATCATGACCGAGCTGCCGTTGGTCATCGTCAACTCGCAGCGCGGCGGCCCGTCCACGGGCCTGCCGACCAAGACCGAGCAGTCGGACCTTTACCAGGCGGTCTATGGCCGCAACGGCGACGCGCCGATGCCGGTGATCGCCGCGCGCAGCGCGTCGGACTGCTTCGAAGTCGCCATCGAGGCCTGCCGCATCGCGGTGGAATACATGACCCCGGTCATGCTCCTGACCGATGGCTACATCGCCAATGCGGCCGAGCCGTGGAAGGTGCCGGATCCGGAAAGCTTCAAGCCGTTCCCGGTGACGTTCCTCGAAGCGAAGAACGGCCCCAACGGCGAACTGCTGCCTTTCGCGCGCGATGAAAAGGGCGCGCGTCCGTGGATCAAGCCCGGCACTCCTGGCCTGATGCACCGCATCGGCGGCATCGAGAAGAACCCCGGCACCGGCAATATCGACTACAGCCCGGCAAGCCACCAGATCATGACCGATGCGCGCCGCGCCAAGGTCGATGGCGTTGCGAACTCGATTCCCTTGCAGGAAGTCAACCACGGCGAGACCTCGGGCAAGCTCGTGGTCGTCGGCTGGGGCAGCACTTATGGCCCGATCTATCAGGCCGTGCGCCGCGCCCGCCGCAAGGGCCTCGATGTCAGCCACGTCCACGTCCGCCACATCTGGCCGATGCCGTCGAACCTCGGCGATCTGCTGCGCGGCTATGACAAGGTGCTGGTGCCCGAGATGAACACCGGCCAGTTCAAGACCGTGCTGCGCGACCAGTTCCTGATCGACGCCCAGCCGCTCAACAAGACCAGTGGCCAGCCCTTCACCATCGCGGAAATCGAAGCCGCGATCGAAGCTGCGCTCGTACAGAATTGAGTTTTTATGGACGAAGTGAAGGCGCGCCAGATGATTGCACAGTTTGCTGCAGAACATCTTGAGCAGATGAAGGGCGTCGATTGGGCTTCGTTCTCGCGGCACCTGAAGGACCGGTTTCCAAGAACCGGGGGCGAAACCTTCGGGTGCGAGGAAGACGGCCAGTATTTTGACGTTGGAGACAATGTCGCTTGGGTCGCTGAGGTGGATGGGGACATCCTGCTAACGGCGTTCGCAGCGACACAGTTGAACGGGCAAGAAATCAAGGATGCCCGCTCGATAGTTATTCAGCGTCCTTGAATGGGATAGATCCATGAACGAGATGACCAAGATCGCGGTCCAGACCACGCTCAAGGACTGGGAAACCGACCAGGAAGTGCGCTGGTGCCCGGGTTGCGGCGACTACGCGATCCTCAAGGCGGTGCAGCGCACCCTGCCGGAAATCGGCGCCGATCCTTCGAACACCGTGTTCGTTTCGGGCATCGGCTGCTCGAGCCGCTTCCCGTACTATGTGGAAAGCTATGGCTTCCACACGATCCACGGTCGCGCACCCGCCTTTGCCACCGGCATCAAGCTCGCCAACCCGGACCTCGACGTCTGGCTGGTGACGGGCGATGGCGATGGCATGTCGATCGGCGGCAACCACACGATGCACATCCTGCGTCGCAACGTGGACGTGCAGATCCTGCTGTTCAACAATGAGATCTACGGCCTGACCAAGGGCCAGTTCTCGCCGACCAGCCGCGAAGGCACCAATTCGCCGACTTCGCCGCTGGGCTCGGTTGACCGTCCCGCGCTGCCTTGCGCCTTTGCGCTGGGGTCGGGCGCTCGCTTCATCGCGCGGGCCTATGACGTGTCGAAGAACCTGCCCGGCGTGCTCAAGGCGGCCCATGCCCACAAGGGCGCGGCCTTTGTCGAGATCTTCCAGAACTGCATCGTCTACAACAAGGACCGCTTCGACGACTTCGTCGCCAAGGGCGTGGCCGACCAGAACCAGCTGTGGCTGACCGATGGCGAGCCGATGCTGTTCGGTTCGGAAAAGTCGGGCGGCGTGAAGGGCATCGCGCTCGACATGGAGACGCTGACGCTCAAGGTCGTCGATGTTGTCGATGGCGATTGGCAGGCGGCGGGCGTGATCGTCCACAACGTCAAGAACCGCGCGCTGGCGCACATGCTGGTGGAAATGCCGTTCGGCCCGTTCCCGATGGCGCTGGGCGTGATCTACGACGATGCCCGTCCGTCCTATGAAGACGTGCTGCTCGGCCAGGACGAACAGGCCCGCAAGGGCAAGGACGCCAACCTCGCCAAGCTGCTCGGCAAGGGCCAGACCTGGACGGTCAGCGGAACGGCTGCCGATCCGGTTTGAGGAGCCAATATTGGACGTGGGCGCTTGATCCGATTTTCTTACGCAAAGACGCAAAGACGCGAAGATGTCGCGGCTTGAGGAGATCGAGGCGCTCGCCCGCATAGCGGTTGATTGTGGATTCCAGTTGCACCGGGACATCGGCCCGGGGCTTCTGGAGTCCGTTTATGAAGCTCTTTTGTTTGCCGCCCTGACCGACCGAGGTTTGAAAGTGGTGCGGCAGGTCTCTGTTCCGATTACCTATAAAGGCGTTGTCGTCGACAACGCATTCAAGGCCGATCTGATCATTGAGGGCACCTTGTTGCTCGAACTGAAATCCACTGAGAGAGCGGCGGCCGTTCATGGCAAGCAGGTGCTGACCTACCTGCGCTTGCTAGACCTGCCTCTCGGCCTACTGATGAACTTCGGACAAGCTACCTTCAAGGACGGCCTCCAGCGCATCGTGAACAATCACAGATGACCCATCCTCCGGACGCAACATCTTCGCGTCTTTGCGGCTTTGCGTGAGACATAATCATGGACAACCTGACGCATAGCCTTGCCGGGTGGGCGCTGGCTGAGACCGGCCTTAAGCGCCGGACGCGCAAAGGTCTGGCAGCGCTGGTGCTGGCGGCGAACATGCCGGATATCGACGTGTTCTTCGGCTGGGCGCCGTGGGCACCGCTCGCCATGCATCGCGGGTTCACGCATGGGCTGGTCGGTGGCGTGGTGCTGATGCCGCCGTTTCTCGCTGCGCTGCTGTGGTTGCTCGATCGCTGGGAGGTCTCGCGCGGGAAGATCGCAGCAGACGCGCCACCGCTGCGCTTCGGTTGGCTGGTGCTGCTGAGCTACTTAGGCGCTATCACCCATCCGCTGCTCGATCTGCAGAACGTCTACGCAATCCAGTTGTTCTCGCCGATGAGCGAAGAATGGTTCCACACCGACGGCCTGTTCATCGTGTCGCCGTGGCTGCTGGCGATGCTGGGCGGTGGGATCTGGCTGGCGCGACGTCGAGAGCGGGGCGGGCAGGCGCTCCTCGCCCTTGCTGCAGGCGCCGTGTTCATCGGCGCGAACATGGGCATTTCGGCGATGGCCTGCCAAGCACTCCTCAGAAGCGAGCCCTATCCGCAGCCCGACCGCGTCTTTGCCTCGCCCGCGCCCTTGCGCTTCTGGAAGCGCGACATGATCTGGCGAGAGAACGGTGTGATCTCTTTCGGCCATTATGATCCGTTGCAGGGTGCACTGCGTGTGACCGGGCAGGGGGCAAGCGTGCCCGACAACATGGCATTACCGCTGGTCCAGCAGGCAGCCCGCGCCACGCCCGACGCGGTCAAGTTCCTTGCCTGGTCGCAGATGCCGGTCGCAAGGGTCAAGACGCAGGGGTGTCAGGCCACGGTCACGTTTGCCGATGCCCGTTTCACGGGTCCGGCTATGGCGCGGAATTTCAACACGGTGGTCAACCTGCCTGCCTGTTAGGGGTCGGGCGTCAGCGTCTCCAGCACGTCGTCGGCCTGTTCTGCCACGGCCTTGGCGGGCTTGTGCAGCAGCGCCGAGGCGAGGAACGCCCAGCCCGCTCCGCCAAGCCACCCCGCTGCAACGTCGGTCGGGAAGTGGACGCCGAGCCAGACGCGGCTGACGGCGATGGCGATGCTCAAGACCATGGCGCTGATGATCAGGGTCCAGCGCACCGAACGGCGCGGGCTCATGGCGGCAAAGGCCAGAGCGATGGCGATGTAGACGACCGCCGAATTGAAGCTGTGGCCGCTGGGGAAGCTCTGCCCGCCAGCCTCGGTCAGGTGCGGCACGATCATCGGGCGGGGGCGGCCGACCGCCAGCTTGACCAGCGAGTTGACGATCCATCCGCCAATGACGGTCGCGGTCAGCAGCACTGCCTCGCGCTTCAGACGCAGGAACAGCAGCGCGGCGAGCACGCCGATCAGGATGAGGTTGCGCAGCAGGACTCCGCCGAGCGCCGTCAGATCGCGCACCGCCTCGAGCAGCCATTGCGGACCGGCGGGCACCAGGTCCGCCCCGCGTCTCCAGAACAGCAGGCCAGCGCTGTCCATTGCCTCACCGCGTCCGGTCATGATCAGCAGGACGACCATCATGAACCCGGCCCAGCACACCGCCGCCGCGATGAGGGCGTGGCGGGGCGAAATCCGCCAGCTTCGCGCCCTTTGGGGCAGGTTTCGTTCGGGGGAGGGTTCGATCATCGGTTGCTAGGAACGAGACATGGGCAAACGTTGTTCCCGCACAACGGTTTGCCATGGGTTGCAAACGTGAAGGAAAGGGAACTGGTGCCATCCTCGACGCAGGCCGAGCCGTCAATCGTCTGGCTCAGGCGCGATCTTCGTCTGGCCGATCAGGCTGCGCTTCTGGCAGCCGCCGAGGCCGGGCCGGTTATCCCGGTATATGTGCTCGATGACGAGACGCCCAGGCACTGCCGCATGGGTGGTGCCTCGCGCTGGTGGCTGCATCACAGCCTTGCCAGCCTGGATGCCAGCTTACGCAAGCGGGGCTCGCGACTGATCCTGCGGCGAGGCAAGGTGCAAGAGGAACTGGCGGCTGTGCGCCGCGAAACCGGGGCGCGGGTCGTCCATGCGTTGCACCACTACGAGCCGTGGTGGCGCAATGCGGAGAAGGCCGTAGCCAAGGCCATGCAACTTGTCCTGCACGATGGGAACTACCTCGCCCCTGCTGGTGCAGTGAAGACAGGAAGCGGCGCGCCGTACAAGATTTTCACGCCGTTCTGGCACGCGCTGAAGGAGCAGATGCCGCCTGCTCATCCGACTGAAGCGCCGCAGAAGCTGGAGGCGCCGGAGCATTGGCCCACGAGCGACAAACTCGATGATTGGAAGCTGCTGCCAACCGCGCCGGATTGGGCAGGCGGGTTTCGCGAGGAATGGACCCCCGGGGAAGAGGGCGCGCGCAAACGTCTTGAAGTCTTCGCCGACCGCGCCGCACGCTACGACGAATGCCGCAATCTGCCTTCGATCGAAGGAACGTCACGCCTTTCCCCACATCTGCACTTTGGCGAGATATCCCCGGCGACGGTGTGGCAGTGGGTCGCCGACGCTGGCGGATCGGTCGACGTGTTCCTGAGCGAGCTTGGCTGGCGCGATTATGCCCAGAACGTGATCGTGCAGTTCCCGGAATATGGTTCGAAAAACGCGCGCGAAGCCTATGATCGGCTGAAGTGGCGTGACGATCCCGAGGGGCTGGCAGCATGGCAGCAGGGCCGCACCGGCTATCCCATCGTCGATGCCGGGATGCGCGAACTGTGGCGCACCGGGTGGATGCACAACCGCGTGCGCATGATCGCGGCGAGCTTTCTGGTGAAGCACCTGCTGATCGACTGGCGCGAAGGCGAGCGCTGGTTCTGGGACACGCTGGTCGATGCCGACTACGGTTCGAACGCGGTCAACTGGCAATGGACCGCGGGCACCGGGGTAGATTCGAACATGTTCGTGCGGATCATGGCGCCGCTCACGCAATCGCCGAAGTTCGATGCTGCGGGCTATATCCGCAAGTGGGTGCCCGAGCTTGCCAGGCTTTCCGACGCGGAGATCCACGATCCGAAGGTTCCACCAAAGGGCTATCCCAAAATGATCGTCCCCCACGCCGAAGCGCGGGCGCGGGCTTTGGCGGCACATGATGCAATGAAGGCGCATGGCTGACCTTGCGCGTTACGCTGCGGAGCCGCATATCCCGCCCATGACTGCACAGACGCCATCGAGGGGACGGCATCTGGTGGCCGGGGGCTGGAACATGTCTGCCGTCGGCCGCTGGTTTGCACTCCTGTTTGCCGGACCGTTCGAGCGCGTTGTCGAAAGGATCGACCGCGGTCTGGTTCTTGGCACGATCCACGCTACCTTGCCGGATGGCAGCCAGCGAACTGTCGGCGGGCGGGGCGAGGGGCCGGTGGCCCGCATCAACCTCCACAGCTGGAATGCGCTTGTGCGGCTGGCCACGGCAGGCTCGATCGGCTGGTATGAAGCCTGGGTCGAAGGCGAATGGGACAGCCCCGATCCGGTGCCGATCTTCGATCTGTTCATGCGCAACGCGGCCACCTTGGGCGACGTCGGCCGCGCCAAAGGCCCGTGGCGGATAGCGGGCAGGGCGCTCAATTTTCTGCGCAAGAATTCGCGAGCGCAGGCACGGCGGAACATCGCCGCGCACTACGATCTCGGCAACGATTTCTACCGCCAGTGGCTCGACGCAACGATGAGTTATTCCAGCGCCTTGTGGGACGGCATTTCAGCTGACGCACCGCTGGCCGAGGCGCAGGCGAACAAGGTTGACCGGCTGGGCGCCAGGCTGGCGCTCAAACCCGGCAGCGAAGTGCTCGAGATTGGTTGCGGCTGGGGTTTTCTCGCGAGGCGGCTGGCCGAGACGACCGGAGCGCGGGTGACCGGCATCAGCCTTTCCGACGAACAGCTGGAATGGGCGCGCGATGCCTTGGCGTCGTCGGGGCTGGGCGGGATCGAGTACCGCCACCAAGATTATCGCGATGTCGATGGCACGTTCGACGCGATCGCCAGCGTCGAGATGGTCGAGGCGGTGGGGCGTGAATACTGGCCGTCCTACTTCGATTGCCTTGCCCGCTGCCTGAAGCCCGGCGGGCGGGCGGCGCTGCAGTACATCACCATCCGTGACGACCTGTTCGATGCCTATGCCGCCAGTGCAGACTTCATCCAGGCCTATGTCTTCCCCGGCGGCCTGCTGATCAGCGAGCGCGAGTTCGCGCGACTGGCGCAGGAACGCGGGCTGACGTGGCAGGATCGCGAGGACTTCGGGCTCGACTACGCGCGCACATTGAAGCTGTGGCGCGAGGCACTAGACCTCGCTGTGGTCGATGGAAGATTGCCTGCCGGGTTCGACGAGCGTTTCGTCAACCTCTGGCGATATTACCTCATGTATTGCGAAGGCGGGTTCCGCGGCGGCGGGATCAACGTCAGCCAGGTGACGCTGGTAAAGCGATGAGCGTCAGGGGCGGCGGAACACGCCGTCACCGCGATAGCGGGCGAGGATGTTGTCGTGGACGATGGGGCTGAGCAGGTTGGCAAAGGCGCAGCCGACGCGGCCGGAATCCCACCACACAACCTCGGCCTGCAGCGCTTCCATGCCGGGCAGGGTCAGCCAGCAGCGATTGCCGGTGTGCATGCGTTGCAGCGCATTGGCGCAGAAACCGCCGAGCGATAGATCGAGTACGACGGTCTGGAAGCCCTTGCCGCCGGACGGCCTGAGTGTTGCCGGAATATTGACACGTTGGCGGGGCGCGCTGCGATCCTCGAGCGCGGCCTGCCCATAGATGTTTGTATTCCAATCCGTCGTCGTCATGCCGGGCGACCTCGACCCATTGCGTTTGCGGCCTGCCGACGGGTCGGCAAACCTTTGCAAAGAATCGCGCGGCAACGTTAATTAGGCGCTATCAGTTCTGGTTAACGCGGATGCGGTGCGGACTGGCAAATTGTTCACCAAGAAGCGTAACGATGCGTTCAGCAACGACTTCCGGAGCCTTGACCGTCTGCGGGTCTTCGCCGGGGTAGGCGCGGGCGCGCATCTTGGTGCGGGTTGCGCCCGGATCGACCACGGCAACCCGGATCGAGGCGGTGTTGCGCACTTCCTGCCCATAGCAGTTGAGCAGGTTATCGAACGCTGCCTTGGTAGCACCGTAGGCACCCCAGTAGGCACGCGGGGTGGCGCCGACGCTGCTCGTCACGCCGATGACGCGGGCGTCCTGGCTCTTGCGCAGCATGCCGTCGAAGCCGGCGAGAAGCGCCTGCGTTGCCAGCACGTTGAGCGTCAGTGCCTGGTTGAACTCGCGCGCATCGATCTGCCAGACCGGGGTAAGCGTCGGCAGGACGGCAGCGTTGATCACCAGGATGTCGAGCGCCTTCCAGCGGCCAGAGATCGCCGTGGCAAGACGGGCGATGCTGTCAGCTTCGGAGAGATCGACCGGAGCAATCGTGGCGCTGCCACCTGCTTCGAAGATTTCCTCTTCGATCTTTTCGAGGTCCTTGGCGTTGCGCGCCACCAGAACGACGTGCGCTCCGGCAGCGGCAAGTGCCTTGGCCGTGGCCGCGCCAATGCCGCGGCTGGCGCCGGTGACCAGCGCGACCTGACCCGCAAGGCTCATCTTACGCGACCTTTCCGACCGGCAGCGAAAGCTGGTCGGGGCTGTCACGATCGGCAAGATCGGTCAGCCGCGTGGGATATTCGCCGGTGAAGCAGGCGTCGCAATACTGCGGGCACGACTTCTTGCGCTCGGCCTCGCCCACGGCGCGGTAAAGGCCGTCGATCGAGACGAAAGCGAGGCTGTCGGCGTGGATGAACTCGGCCATGGCGGCAACGTCCATGCGCGCGGCGAGCAGCTTCGAGCGTTCGGGCGTGTCGACGCCGTAGAAGCACGAATGCTCGGTCGGCGGGCTGGCAATGCGCATGTGGACTTCGGCAGCGCCGGCATCACGCATCATCTGCACGATCTTGAGGCTGGTGGTGCCGCGCACGATCGAATCGTCGATCAGCACGATGCGCTTGCCGGCGACGAGCGCGCGGTTGGCGTTGTGCTTGCGCTTCACGTCAGCGTTGCGCGCGCCGTCCGAGGGCTGGATGAAGGTGCGGCCGACGTAATGCGAGCGGATGATGCCCAGTTCGAACGGAATGCCGGACTGCTGGGCGTAACCGAGCGCGGCAGGAACGCCGCTGTCTGGCACCGGGATGACGAGGTCGGCGTCGGCCGGGCTTTCCATCGCCAGCTGCGCGCCGATGGCCTTGCGCACCTGATAGACCGAGCTGCCACCCATGACCGAGTCCGGGCGGCTGAAATAGACGTGCTCGAAGATGCAGGGGCGGGCGTTGGGCGTGCCGAAGGGGCGGTGGGTGCTGAGATTGCCGTCGAGATCGACCTGGATCAGTTCACCCGGCTCCACTTCGCGCACGAAGTCGGCGCCGACGACGTCGAGCGCGACGGTTTCGCTGGCGAAGACCACCGCGTCACCGAGCTTGCCCATGACGAGCGGGCGGATGCCGAGTGGATCGCGGCAGGCGATCATGCCCTGCGGCGTCATGCAGATCAGCGAATAGGCGCCCTCGATCAGGCGCAGCGCATCGACGAAGCGATCGAGCAGAGTGGGGTAGCGGCTCGTCGCGACGAGGTGGATGATCACCTCGGTATCCGACGTCGACTGGAAGATCGCGCCCTTGCGGACGAGATCGCGCTTGAGGAACATCGCGTTGGAAATGTTGCCGTTGTGCGCGATCGAGAAGCCGCCGGAGGCAAGATCGGCAAAGAGCGGCTGCACGTTGCGCAGGCCCGCGCCGCCGGTGGTCGAATAGCGGACGTGGCCCGAGGCCATCATGCCCGGCAGTTCGGCGATGGCCGATCCGGTCGAGAAGTTTGCCGCGACGTGGCCGATGCCCTTGCGCGAATAGAACTCCCGCCCGTCGAAGCTGGTGATGCCGACAGCTTCCTGCCCGCGGTGCTGCAGGGCATGGAGACCGAGCGCGACTGTCGCCGCCGCGTCACGAACGCCGAGTACGCCGAAGATGCCGCACTCCTCGCGCAGCTTGTCGTCATCGGCGCCGACGTCCCACGGCGTTGCATCGAGAAATTCGTGATCTGTGGTCATGGGTCCCATGGACTCGCGTGGGCGCGTGCGCGCCGGCCGGTTTCTGGCGCCCAAATGGCGACGTTTGCGTGCCTTGGCAAGGGCAAGGTTCGCCGGAGTGGTGGTTCCGGTGGGGAACCGCGAGTCTTCTGGCGCGTAGTTGGGGCCACGAACCGCAGCGGATGGAGATTTCAGGTGAATATGGTCAGGATCATCCTGCTTGCTCTGGTCGCGCTGTTCGTGACCGCCGGGACGCTGTCGTACCTGCTCGGCGTCGTCCTGCGCTGATTGCGGGATTCGATGATATTGCCTGCGACGCACTGCAAAAAATTAACCAGAATGCTGCAATTACGGACCCATGCGCCTCGCACGTTCCCTTGCTGGTCCGGTCAGTACAGCCATCGCCTACTTCGCGCTGGCCTTTGGCGCGGTGGCGTTCGGCCGGTTTACGGGCGGGGTTGCCATGGTGTGGATCGCCAGTGCCTTGCTGGCTGGGCGGCTGATCCATCTGCCGGTCAGGCTATGGCCGCGCTGGCTCATCCCGTGCGGTCTCGTAAGCGCCATTGCGACCGGCTACTTCGGGCTGGGCTGGGCATCCGCTGTGCCCATGGCGCTGATCAACATGGCCGAGGCAGCGGCAGTGGCGCTCGTCTGGCGACGCATTACCGAGGCGTTCTGGCCGCACGACATCCTCGAATGGGTGACCTCGTTCTACCTCGGCATCGGCCTGACCATACCGCTCGTAACCGGGGGCATGGCTTCGTTGGTTACCTGGCTGGGGCTGGGACGGCCGCCGATCGAGAACTTCACGCACTGGATCATCGGCCACGCCCTGGGGCTGGTCGCATGTCTGCCGGTGTTCCACTATATCTATCACCGCCTCGGGCGCGGGCAGAGCTTCCTGCCATCGGCGCGGCAGTTGCCATTGGCGACGCTGGTGTTCGGTACCTTCTTGCTACTCACCGGCCTGGTCTTCAGCCTCGACATGCGGGCGCTGCTGGTCTTCCCGCTGGTGTTCCTGATGATCTCGTCGGCATTGGCGCCGGCGGCGATTACCACGCTGATGCCCCTTCTCCTGATCGGGATGGGCGGCGCGATGACGATCCTGGGGCACGGCCCGATTGCCGGGATGGACGTCGAATTCGGCGATCGCATCCAGTTCTTCCAGCTCTACGTCGGCGTGAGCGTTCTGGCGGCCCTCCCGCTCTCGTGCGAGCGCCATCGCCGGATCATCGAGATGCAGGAGATGCAGACGCGCATCGCCGAACTGGAACGGACCAGAGGCGTGTTCTGAAAGGCGCTTGGGCATACCGATTGCCGAAGACATTGCCGTTTGCCGCGCTCCAGCCTACATCCGCAACCGTCTCCGGCATTCCGGCGGCCTATTCCTGTCTGAGGACTTCTGCTTGATCCTGTCGCCATTCGAATGGACCATCGCCAAGCGCTACATGCTGCCGGGGCGGGGTGAGGCTTTCATCGCGCTTGTTGCCGGCATCAGCCTCGTCGCGGTGATGCTCGGCGTAGCCGCGCTGGTCATCGTGATGAGCGTGATGAACGGCTTCCGCGCCGAATTGCTCGACAAGATTGTGGGGCTGAACGGCCATGCGATCATCCAGGCCTATGGCGGGCGGCTCGATGACTGGCAGGACATTCTCAAGAAGGTCGAAGCAACGCCCGGCGTGACGCACGCCTCGCCGCTGATCGAGCAGCCGCTGCTGGCCAGCTTCAACGGCCGGGTCGAGGCCATCCTCGTTCGCGGCAACACTGCGGGTGACATCAAGCGGCTGGAGGACAAGCGCGTCGACGGGGTGATCGCCTCGCTGCGGCCAGGTTCGGGCAATGTCGCAATCGGCTCGCGCCTTGCCCAGAACCTCGGTGCGCGAGTGGGCGACAGCATCACGATCATCAATCCGCAAGGGCGCTCTACACCGTTCGGGACGGTCCCGCGCGAGATTGCCTACACCGTATCCGCCATCTTCGAAGTGGGCATCTACGACTACGATAATGCCTATGTCGTCATGCCCATCGCCGATGCCCAGACCCTGCTGTTGACCGGCGATTCCATCGGCATGATCGAGGTGACGACGACCAACGCGGACACCGTGTCCCAGACCTTGGCTCCCGTTGCCAAGAGCCTCGATGGCATTGCCGTCGTCACCGACTGGAAGACGATCAACGCCAGCCTATTCGAGGCGCTGGCGGTGGAGCGCGTGGCGATGTTCATCGTGCTGTCGATCATCGTGCTGGTGGCGGTGTTCAACATCCTCTCGTCGCTGATCATGCTGGTGCGCGCCAAGACCCGCGACATCGCGATCCTGCGGACGATGGGCGCGACGCGGAAGAGCCTGCTCAAGATCTTCGTGACGATCGGCTTTGTGATCGGCGCGCTGGGCACGCTGTCCGGCCTGCTGCTCGGCTTCGTGTTCCTGTTCTTCCGCCAGCCGATCGTGAATGCGATCCAGTGGCTTACGGGTCAGAACCTGTGGGACCCGTCGATCCGCTTTCTGACGGAACTGCCCAGCCGGTCCGACCCGGTCGAGATCGCCACGATCTCTTTGATGGCGCTGCTGTTCTCGTTCCTTGCCACGCTTTATCCCGCGCTGAAGGCTGCCAGCACGGACCCGGTTCAGGTGCTGCGTTATGAGTGATCCAGTCGTCAGATTGAAGGACCTGCGCCGTTCGTTCAGCCAGGGCGGCGTGACCATCGACGTCCTGCGCGGGGTGAACCTCGATATCCGCCCCGGCGAGATCGTCGCGCTGCTGGGGCCTTCTGGCTCGGGCAAGTCGACGATGCTGCAGGCGATCGGCTTGCTGGAAGGCGGGTTTTCGGGGCTGATCGAGATTGCCGGGACCAATGCCTCGCAGCTTTCAGGCGATGACCGCACGGCGCTGCGCCGTGATCACCTTGGCTTCGTCTACCAGTTCCACCACTTGCTGCCCGATTTCAACGCCACCGAGAACGTGGTCCTGCCGCAGATGGTGGCGGGCAGGACCCGTGCCGAAGCCGAAACCCGCGCAACCGAACTGCTCACGGCCTTGGGGCTGGCCAAGCGTCTCGATCACCGGCCCAGCCAGCTTTCGGGCGGCGAGCAGCAGCGCGTGGCGGTGGCGCGTGCGCTGGCTAACCGGCCCGAACTGGTGCTGGCCGACGAGCCGACCGGCAACCTTGACGAGGCTACCGCCGATCGCGTGCTGGAGGAGTTCCTCAAGCTGGTGCGCGGCGAGGGCAGCGCAGCGCTGATCGCCACGCACAACGAGCGTCTCGCCATGCGCATGGACAGGGTGGTGCGCCTGCACGAAGGCGTGCTCGAATAGGGATACAACGTCTCCTTCGCGCGTTTTTGGCGTGAAGAAGGAGATCGTATCTCATGAACACCACGATCCGCGCCGAAGCCGCAGATGCGGCCGCATTCTGGAATGACCACGCCGTTGTCCTGCGCCGGGAGGCCGCCGATGGCGTGTTCCACGGCTTTGCCTCGCTGCACGCCGGAACCTTTGCCGACATGGTGCGCATGGTCGCGCGCATGTCCGAAAGCGAGCGGGTGAACCTGGTCATCGAGAAATCCGGCGACCGGCAGTATTCGCCTGCCGAGATTCAGGCCCTCGCACACCGCATCGATTTTCCCGCCTGATTTGCCGTTGATCCGCTCCCCTTGTCGTGCGAACCATTTGCACGACAAGGGGAGAATACATGTCCAGTCTTGATTGGAATGCCGAAGCGACGCTGCACGAACGCAATGATGCCGGCTCGGAAATGCAGTACAATTTCAGCGTCCTCAAGAAGGCGCCCTTGCGCGAACTGGTAGCGGAAGTGGCCGCGATGGATTCTTCGCAGCGCGCCCGGCTGGTAATTGACGTTGCTGGCGGCAAATCGCTCAACGTCGGCGAGATTCTTGAGCTGGCGGCAAGGGAGGGACTGGCATGAGCGGACCTGCGACCATCGCCGACTTCAAGGTGAAGAAGCCCAACGGCGAGATGCTCGACCTTTCCGACAAGCAGGGCAAGGTCCTGCTGGTGGTCAACACCGCGTCGAAGTGCGGCTTCACCCCGCAGTACGATGGCCTTGAGAAGCTATGGAAGGACTACGGCGACCAGGGCTTCGAGGTCCTGGCGTTCCCTTGCAACCAGTTCGGCGGGCAGGAGCCGGGCTCGGCGGACGAGATCGAGAGCTTCTGCAAGGTCAACTTCGGACTGAGCTTCCCGCTCATGGCCAAGATCGAGGTCAATGGAGACGGTGCCGACCCGCTCTATGACTGGCTGAAGAAGGAGGCCCCTGGCATCCTCGGCTCGAAGGCGATCAAGTGGAACTTCACCAAGTTCCTGATCGGCCGCGACGGCAAGGTCGTGCGGCGTTATGCGCCGACGGACAAGCCTGAGAGCATCGCGAAGGATATCGAGGCGTTGCTCTGATTCCTGTTTCGCGCAGAGGCGCAGAGGGGGCAGAGGGCGCAGAGAAGGTGACGGGCTTCGCCCGCGATGTCTCACGCAAAGCCGCAAAGACGCAAAGAGGTTGTGCGCGCCGCAGGCCTCCTTCGCCAATCGACTGAAGGCCAGCAAAACAAAGCGGCTTCGCCGCATGGCGCCATATCTTCGCGTCTTTGCGGCTTTGCGTGAGATATCCCTTTTTTCCCCGCGGCCTCTGCTTCCTCTGCGCCTCAGTGCGAACCATATTTCTTCCTTGCTATCAGAATTGGGGATGAGCGCCGCCAACCCCTCCTGAATCGCCATCCCAGATGTTATATCGGCTGGATGCCCCACGCCCCATTCGTTCCCTTACGCATCTTCTCGTCCTACACGATGCTCGACGGGGCGATCGATCCCAAGGCTATTGCCAAGACGGCGGCGGAGCGCGGGTTCGCGGCGGCGGCGATTACCGATCGCAACGGGCTCTATGGCAGCGTTGCCTATGCCAAGGCGTGCAAGGACATGGGCGTGCAGCCGGTCATCGGCACAATGCTCGCCGTGGCCCGGCCCGAGCGCGAGGGGGCTGCGACGGGGTTCGGGCCTGCGGCGCCGACGGTCGACTGGCTGGCGCTCTATGCGCAGGACGCGCGCGGCTATGACAACCTGTGCCATCTCGTCAGCCGCGCGCACCTTGACCGGCCGCTGGAGTTCGAGGCGCATGTCGTGCTGGCGGACCTTGTCGGGCACACCGATGGCCTGATCTGCCTGACCGCTGCGGGCGAGGGGGCGCTGGCGCGACTGCTGGCTGGGCAGCAGCAGAGTGCCGCCGAGGCCTATCTCGACCGTTTGCAAGAGCTGTTCCCCGAGCGGCTCTACATCGAGATCGCGCGGCGGAACGAGCCGGTGGAGGAGGCGTCCGAGGAGGCGCTGATCGATCTTGCCTATGCGCGCAACCTGCCGCTGGTGGCGACCAATCCCGCCTGCTTTGCCGAGCGCGGGTTCTATGACGCGCACGACGCGATGCTGTGCATCGCCAGTTCCACCCACGTTGACAGCGCCGACCGTCCGCGTTCGAGCAAGGAATGGTGGATCAAGCCTGCGCCGGTGATGGAGGAGCTGTTCAAGGACCTGCCGGAGGCCTTGGCGAACACGCTCGTCGTGGCGCAGCGCTGCGCGGTGATGCCGCCCAAGCGCAAGCCGATCCTGCCGAGCCTTGCCGGTGACCAGGAAGGCGAGGCGCGGATGTGTGCCGAAGACAGCCGCAAGGGCCTCGTCCTGCGGTTGCAACCCTATTACCCTGAAGTCGCCCACGCCGAACTGGAGCGCGTGCTGTGCCTAGGCCCCGATGCCGAGCCGGATGCCGCCGACTATCCGCAGCTCAACGTTGCCGGGGTGTGGGAGGAAGTCCTCGATTACCGCAAGCGGCTCGAGTTCGAGATCGCGATCATCAACCGCATGGGCTTTGGCGGCTACTTCCTGATCGTGGCCGACTTCATCAAGTGGGCCAAGGAGAACGACATTCCGGTGGGGCCGGGGCGCGGGTCCGGCGCAGGTTCGCTGGTCGCCTGGGCGCTGACGATTACCGACCTCGATCCGATCAAGCTGGGCCTGCTGTTCGAACGCTTCCTCAACCCGGAACGCGTCTCGATGCCGGACTTCGATATCGACTTCTGCGAAACCCGGCGCGGCGAGGTGATCCGCTATGTCCAGCGCAAGTACGGGCTGGACCACGTGGCGCAGATCATCACCTTCGGCAAGCTGAAGGCCCGCGCCGTGCTGCGTGATACCGGGCGCATCCTGCAGATGAGCTATGGGCAGACCGACCGGCTGTGCAAGATGGTGCCCAACCATCCGACCGATCCGTGGCCGCTGCCGCGTGCGCTGAACGGCGTGCTGGAACTCAAGCGCGAATATGACCGCGATCCCGAGGTCAAGCGCCTGATCGACCTTGCCATGCAGCTGGAAGGCCTGCCGCGCAACAGCTCCACCCACGCGGCGGGCGTGGTGATCGGTGACCGTCCGCTGGCGCAACTGGTGCCGCTCTACCGCGATCCGCGCTCGGACATGCCGGTCACGCAGTTCGACATGAAGCATGTGGAGGATGCGGGCCTCGTCAAGTTCGACTTCCTCGGCCTCAAGACGCTGTCGGTGCTGCGCAAGGCGGTGGACCTGATGGCCAAGCGCGGCATCAGCATCGACCTTTCGGCACTCGCCTGGGATGACGAGCAGACCTACAAGCTGCTGCAATCGGGCGATACCGTCGGCGTGTTCCAGCTGGAATCCGAAGGCATGCGGCGCACGCTGGCCGCGGTGAAGCCCACAAACTTCGGGGACATCATCGCGCTCGTCTCGCTCTACCGCCCCGGTCCGATGGACAACATCCCGCTGTTCGGACGGCGCAAGAATGGCCTCGAAAGCATCGAGTACCCGCACGAGAAGCTCGCCGGGATCCTAGCCGAGACCTACGGGATCTTCGTCTATCAGGAACAGGTCATGCAGGCCGCGCAGATCCTGGCGGGCTATTCGCTGGGCGACGCTGACCTTCTGCGCCGCGCGATGGGCAAGAAGGTTCAGGCGGAAATGGACGCGCAGCGCCAGCGCTTCGTCGATGGCTGCAAGACCGTGTCCGACATTCCGGCGGCCAAGGCCAACGAGCTGTTCGACTTGATCGACAAGTTCGCAGGCTACGGTTTCAACAAGTCCCACGCCGCGGCCTATGCATTGCTGGCGTACCAGACGGCGTGGCTGAAGACGCACTATCCGCACGAGTTCTATGCCGCCTCGATGTGTTTCGACATGCATCAGTCGGAAAAGCTCTCGGTCTTCGTCGACGACATGCGCCGCAATGGCGTGGCGCTGGCAGGTCCCGACATCAACCATTCCGAGGCCGAATTCACCGTCGAGCGGACGCAGGACGGCTTTGCCGTGCGCTATGCGCTGGCGGGCCTCAGGAACGTGGGCGAAAAGGCGATGGAGCAGATCGTCGAGGAGCGCGAGGCCAATGGCCCTTATGCCTCGCTTGATGACCTGTTCCGGCGCATTCCGGCGGGGTCGATGAACCGGCGGCAGTTGGAAGCGCTGGCGGCGGGCGGGGCGCTCGATTGCCTTGAGCCCAACCGCGCGCGAGTGATCGCCAATGCCGAATTGCTGATGGCGGTGGCGGACGAGGCGGCACGCTCGCGCACGTCGGGGCAGGGCGGTCTGTTCGGCGGGGATGACCACGCCACGCCCGCCACGCGCCTTGCCGAGACGAAGCCGTGGAGCCGGGCCGACCAGATGGCGGCGGAGCGGGAAAACTTCGGGTTCTACTTCGCCGCGCACCCGGTGGAGGAATATCGCGCGGTCGCCTCGGCCAATGGGGCGCGTTCCTATGGCAGCCTGATGACCAGCAGCGGCGAGCCGGGCGGGCGTTCCGGCGCGGTCATGGCGGCGCTGGTGGAGAACGTGCAGAAGCGCAAGACGAAGAAGGGCAAGGACTTCGTCATGGCCGACTTCTCCGACAGCTCCGGGCTTTTCTCGGCCTCGTGCTTCGAGGAATCGCTGGTCGAACCGTTTCAGCAGTGGGCGAAGGACGGGACCTGCGTGCTTCTCAATGTCGAGCTGGACCGGCCCAACCCCGATGAGCCGCCGCGCGTGACGGTGCGCGGGGCGCGACCGCTGGCTTCGGTGACGAGTTCGTCGCGGATGCTGCTCAAGCTGGAAGTGAGCAGGCCGGAGGCGGTTACCGAACTGGCCCTGCTGCTGCCGCGCGGGTCCGGGGCGACGGGCGAAGTGCTGGCGCGGCTGCGAACCGGCGGACCCAAGGAGCCGCTCGTCAGGCTCGGCAATGATTTTAAACTGGACAGCGACTTAATCGAGCGATTGATTCCGATCGAAGGACTCGCCAATGTCGCCCTGACCGCAAGACCGGAAAGGCATCTGCGGCTGGTCGAATAAGAACCGGATGGAGAGAGATATGACTCAGCAGCTTGGCGCAATGCAGGACTGGAAGCTGCGGGTCACTCATCTGATCGACCATGCCGCGCGCGAGCATGCGACCCGCGAGATCGTCAGCCGCTGGGCCGATGGCAGCGAGACGCGGACCAACTGGGCCGGCATCCGTCATGACGCCCTGCGCATGACGCAGGCCTTGCGCAAGCTGGGCGTGCAGCCGGGTGACCGCATCGCTACGCTGGCGATGAATCATCACCGCCATCTCGTTTCCTGGTACGGCGCGGTCGGCGTCGGCGGCATTCTCCACACGCTCAATCCCCGGCTGTTCGACGACCAACTCGAATACATCGTCAATCACGCCGAAGACCGCGTGATGCTGTTTGACCGGCAGTGGGCGCCGATTGTCGAGCGGATGAAGCCGCGCTGGCCGACAGTCGAGCACTACATCTGCTTCGACAGCAGCGAGCCTGCGCTGCATTTCGAGGAATGGATTTCGGGCGAGGACGGCAATGCCGAATGGCACGACGGTGACGAGCGCGATCCCTGTATGCTCTGCTACACCAGCGGCACCACCGGCAATCCCAAGGGCGTTCTCTACGAGCACCGCTCCACGTTGCTGCATGCCCTAAGTGCGATCAGTCCGCCGGTGTTCGGGATGGACTGCCGCTCGGTCATGCTGCCGATCGTGCCGATGTTCCACGCGGCCAGTTGGGGCCTGCCGTGGGCGGGCGCGGCGGCGGGGGCGAAGTTCGTCTATTCGGCGGTCAACGATGGCGCGGTGCTGTGCGAGCTGATGAACCGCGAGAAGGTGACCTGCTCGGCCGGCGTGCCGACGGTGTGGCTGGCGCTGCTGCAGCATGTCGACGCCCACAACGGCGGCGAAATCCCGCCGAGCCTGCAGACCATCGTCACCGGCGGTTCGGCGATGCCGCGCGCAATGATCGAGCGGTTCATGCGCGCGGGGCGCCGGGTGGCCCATGCCTGGGGGATGACCGAGACTTCGCCGATCGGAACGACGGGGGCCGAGACCTGGAACTGGGACGAACTTTCGTTCGACGAGCAGGTCACGGTCAAGGCGATGCAGGGGCGGCCGCCGTTCGGGGTGGAAATCCGCTGCGTCGATCTGGACGATCCCGAGAAGGTGCTGCCGCGCGATGGCACGACGGCAGGGGCGCTGCAGGTTCGCGGTCCGTGGATCGTGAAGCGCTATTTCAAGGCCGAAGCCGACGCGGTCGTCGCCGGGCAGTGGTTCGACACTGGCGATGTCGGCGTGATCCATGCCGATGGCACGTTGCAGCTGACTGACCGGACCAAGGACGTGATCAAGTCGGGCGGCGAATGGATCAGCTCGGTCGAACTGGAGAACGCGGCGATCGGTTATCCGGCGGTGGCCGAGGCGGCGGCGATCGGCGTCTATCATCCCAAGTGGGACGAGCGGCCCTTGCTGGTGGTGGTCAAGAAGCCGGGCATGGAGTGCAACCAGGAGGAAATCCGCAGCTTCCTGAGCGGCGTCGTGGCGAAGTGGTGGGTGCCCGATGCGGTGGTGTTCGTGGACGAGATCCCGCATACCGGCACCGGCAAGATCAGCAAGAAGGACCTGCGCGAGCAGTTCAGGGACTTCGCCTGGGACAAGGTGGCCTGAGCGTGGCCGAGACCTATATCGATCCGAGCCGGGAGAACTTCGAGGTCTTCAAGTCCCTGCCTCGCGATCGGCCGATCCACATGCTCAACCTGATCAAGTATCGCGATCTGGCCGAGTATCCGGAAGGGCATCCGAACCACGGCAAGGGCCTGACCGGGCGCGAGGCTTACGCGATCTACAAGCAGGCGTTTCAGGCGCTGGTCAAGGATTCAGGCGCAGCGATGGTCTGGCATGCGCCGATGGAATGCGTCGTTACCGGTCCGCAGGGCGAATGGGACGAGGCTTTCGTGATGGGCTACCCCGACGCCCGGGCGTTCTTCGCGATGGTGAAGGACGAGGTCTATGCGCGCGATGCCCTGCCGCATCGCACCGCGGCGGTGGCCGATAGCCGGTTGATCCGGTTTCGGGGAGCTTAGTTTTTCGCTGGCCCAGCGTTTTCCTGTTTCACGCAGAGACGCGGAGAAGCAAGGGGAGACGCGGGGAAGAGAAGAAAGTTGGAGGCGGCTGCGCCGCAGGCGCTCTGATCAACTCTGCGTCTCTCCTTCTTCCTCTGCGTCTCTGCGTGAACCATTCCACGCTCGATACAAAAAAGCATCCGCTGGCGAGTGCGGACGGTAACGCCGAGAGGAAGCAGACAGATCGCGCGACCGGTGCGGTGCCGTTGCGGCACGCAAGGGATGGGGCGCGGGACCGGTTGCGAGTGGCCGGGGGGCGGTTCCGTGCCCCTTGTCGGCTCAGCCTGAGGGCGGACATATGTGAAAGGACGAAGCTTTGGCAGCGGCTCGCGGGCTGCCTTGGCTTCTGGCAAGCGGCTGCGTGAAAAGAACCTGTCGTTTGCGCCGACACTGTCACGCAAGTCATGGCGGGTTCCGCATCCGCAGCGTCGCTCAGGGTTCGGCGCCGTGCTATCAGCCCTGGGGTGTCCTGTCTGTCCTTGGGTAACGACAGGTCTTGCCCGGTGGGTCTTGGGCTTTACGCCCCTCGTTGAACCCGCTGCGCACCTGCCGCACCGATCGCGTCGGAAGCATCCGCGCCAGACTCTGGGCCTCAGCTTCCGAAGGGAGAGGAGCGGGTTGGCCTTTTGCCCTCTCCTGACCTGTGGGCAGGGCGTATAACCTATATGGTTCGTTTTGTCAAGGTGGCTTGAGTTGGTTCACGCGGAGACGCGGAGAAGAAAAGGGAGACGCGGAGGGAAAGGGAGAAAAGGGTTTCGCGCAGAGACGCGGGGAGAGCGGAGCGCGCAGAGAAGAAGAAAGGTCTGGAGGCGGCTTCGCCGCAGGCCTTAATTGCCATGCCTTCGCTTCCCTTCTCCGCGTCCCCTTTTCTTCTCTGCGCCTCTGCGTGAAACAGAAAAAAGCCCAGGCCCGGGTCAAGCCCGGGGCGGCGGGGGATTCTGACGCGGGGTCAAGGTGAGAACAGATCGAGTTGGCCGTTGGGGCTGGGCTTTCGAAACTGCGCGCAGTCGAGATCGAGGTGGGCCTTGCCGATGCCGTATTTGCGGCAGGCGACGCGGAAGCGGGTGCGGAGGAGATCGGCCCAGACGCCGTTGGGCTTCATGCGGGTGAAGAACTGCGCGTCGTTGTCCTTGCCGCCGCGAACAGACTGGACGATCCCCATGACTTTCGACGCGCGATCCGGGAAGTGCGTGTCGAGCCATTCCCGGAACAGCGGAGCGACTTCGTGGGGCAGGCGCAGCATGATCCAGCTGGCAGAGCGTACGCCCCGTTCGGCGGCGGCTTCGAGGATGCCTTCGATGAACTGGTCGGTGATCGACGGAATGACCGGGGCGACCGAGACGTGGGTTGGCACGCCTGTGGCAACGAGTTTTCCCAGTGCATCCAGACGCTTGGCTGGGGAACTGGCGCGTGGCTCGAGAAGACCGGACAGGCGCGGATCGAGACTGGTGACAGAGATACCGACCGCGGTGAGGCGATGGCGGGCAAGCTCGGCAAGGAGATCAAGGTCGTCAAGCACGCGCGCGGACTTGGTGGTGATGGTGACGGGGTGGCGCAGTTCAAGACAGAGTTCCAGCACCTGGCGGGTGATGCGGTAGCGTCCTTCGATCGGCTGATAGGGATCGGTGTTGGTGCCCATGGCGATGGGGGCTGGGGTGTAGGCAGGCTTGGCCAGCGTTTCGCGCAGAAGCTTGGCCGCATCGGGCTTGGCGAAGAGCCTTGTTTCAAAATCGAGGCCGGGAGAGAGATCATGGTAGGCATGGCTCGGCCGGGCGTAGCAATAGACGCAGCCGTGCTCACAGCCGCGATAGGCGTTCACCGAACGGTCGAAGGGAATGTCGGGCGAGCGGTTGAAAGTGAGGATCGAGCGGGGGTGTTCCTCGGTGACGGTGGTGCGCAGCTTGGGGCCGGGGCCGTCAATATCCTCGCGCGCGTCGAGCCAGTCGCCGTCAGCCTCGCGGGTGGCGAGGCCGAAGCGGGTGGGAACCTTTGCCGATTGCGCTCCTCTGCCGTGGATTGCCATGGCACGATTGGAACATAAGTGGAACGGAAATGCAATAGCGCTTGGAAAGACTTACTTTTCGAGCAGTCTCGGCATGAGTTCGACGAAGTTGCAGGGGCGGTTTCGGCTGTCGAGCTGTTCGTCGAGAATGCCGTCCCAGCCATCCTTCACCGCGCCGTTCGAGCCGGGCAGAGCGAAGATGTAGGTGCCGCGTGCAACCACGGCGCAGGCGCGGGACTGGATCGTGCTGGTGCCGATGGTCTTGTAGGAAAGCCAGCGGAACAGCTCGCCAAAGCCCGGGATGTCGCGGGTCTTCACGCGATCAAGCGCTTCGGGAGTGACGTCGCGGCCGGTCAGGCCGGTGCCGCCGGTGATGACGACTGCATCGACCGAGCGGTCGTCGATCCAGTTGTTGAGGCGGCTGGCGATGCGGTCGGCATCGTCCTTTTCCATGGCGCGCGCGGCGAGCTTGTGGCCCTTGGCCTTGATGCGTTCGGCGAGGATATCGCCCGAGGTGTCCTCGGACGGGCCACGCGTGTCGGAAACAGTCAGCAGGGCAATGTTGATCGGCTTGAATTCGCGCGAAGTATCAATTGCCACGCGATGCTATCCTTATGTTTTCTGCGCCGGACAGGCCCGGGAACTTTGGCCACATGCCCTGGACGAGCCCCATGCGGCTTTCGGACGGGCCGCCCGCCTGCTTTTCGTACATCCAGTAATTGCGCATGACGATCGAGACGTAGCCGCGCGTTTCCCAATACGGGATCGATTCCATCCACAGAAGGGGATCGCTGCCGCCACGGATTTCGGTATTCCACCGGCTGATCGGCAGAGGCCCGGCATTGTAGGCGGCCATGACCTTGGGCAGGAGGCCCTGCGTCGCGTCGGAATCGCGCAGCTGCTGAAGATACTGCTGGCCGAAGGCGAGGTTGACGTCAGGCAGATCGAGCTGGCGATCGCGTCCGGCCATCATCGGTTCGACGCGGGCCATGTCCTTGGCCGTGCCCGGGCGGACCTGCATCAGCCCCTTGGCCCCGGCGGGGCTGGTGACGGCGGTGCGGAAGTTCGATTCCTGCAGCGAGTGCGCGAAGAGCAGCGCCGGATCGACCTTCCAGCCCGTGGCCGGTGTCCATTTCGGCGCAGGGAACCGCGCGGATTCATCGGGCCGGGCGCCAGCCGGAGCATTGTAGGCCATCCACAGCTGGGTGGAGGGAAGGCCAAGGTCGCGGGCGAGGCGCGAGAGCGGGGCGTACTGCCCGGGCGCACCGATGCGGGCCTGGTGACGCAGGATTTCGTCGGCGAGGCCGTCTTCGCCGATCTCGGCCAGCTGGACGGCGGTGCGGATGTTGGGGACGTCGCGCAGCTGCTGCCAATCATTCTGCGAGAAGTCCGGAGCCACCGGCGGCGTGCTCTCGCGCATGCCCAGTGCTTCGGACGCCATCATCCCGTAAAGCGTTTCGCGGAAACGGGCGGCGTTGCGCAGCGAGGCCGAGACCTTCTCCGGCTTGCGGCAGCGCAGCCAGGCGCGGCTGGCCCAATAATGCGCGGCCGAGGCCAGCTCGTCGTTATGGGCAGAGCCTGCGGTCTTCTCGAACGAATCGGCGGCTGCAAGGCAATCGCCGAGACGCCAGCTGGCAAGGCCTGCGGTCCAGTAGGCTTCGGAAATCCAAGGACCCGAGCCTTCGGCGGCCGTCAGCGAGAGGGCGCGCGCGGTGGCGTCGTCGTTCTCGATATAGAAGGCCCAGCCGACCTTCTGGCGCCATTCGGCGCGGGCAGCGGGAGAGAGCGTGGCGTCAACGCCATCGAGCAGCACGCGCGCACCGACCGGATCGTCAAACTTGATGCGGTCCTGAATGGCAGCGGCGACACCGGCCGGCATCGTCCCGTCATCGATCGGGCGCGGCTTGATGCGCTTCGAGACGTTGGGGAGGCTGACGAGGCGCTGCGCTGCGGGCAGGGCAGGCAGTTCGGTCGCTCCGCGCTTGACGGCAAGGCGGCCAAGCTGCTCGGCCCACGGCAGGTCGGGTGCCTTGGTCAGCACTTCGGTGATCGGCGCGAGCTCTGCCTTGGGCGAGGTAGCGGCGAGCATGTACTGCGCGCGGGCGACGGTGTGCAGCGGTCCGTCCGTGCGCTGGGCGAACAGGGTCTGGACTTGCGTCCAATCCTCCCGCTCGATCGCGGAGAACAGGCTCTTATAGTAGGAGCGGTCGTCAGCGCTCAACAGCGAGGGGACGGCGGTGCGATCGGCGCGGCCACGGAAATAGTCGACCGCTGCGCTGTTGGCGTGAGCCGGGACAGCGGAAAGCCCAAGCGACGAGGTCGCGAGCGCGAGCAGCGTGAACGTCTTGGCGCGAGCCAGCTTCAAATCGTTTCAGTCCCCGTCCATTCGAGCCAGCGGCTCCAGAAACCTGCCTTGAGGGCAGGGCGCTGCAACATGGCTTCGAGATCCCACGCCGGCAGCGCAGGGAGTGGTGGCCCTTCTTGATTAATTGCCCGTAAACTTTGAGCCAAATTCGGCGGGTCGTGGCCGAGAAGCGCTGAAATGCCCGATGCGCCAAGGATCAGCAGCCGCTTGGGGGCCGCCAGCACGATGTGGTGGAGCAGGACGTCGCCAAGGCCGGACTCCTTGTGGACTTGCCAATCGGCCATTGGGACATGTGCGGGAAGGGCCGAGGCGAGGTAGGTCTGTTCGCGGGCAATGCTCATTGCGGCGAGCATGGCATCGAGCAGCCGCCCTGCCCGGCCCGAGAGCAATGCGTCGCCATCGTCGGCCGAGGGCATCGGCACAAGGATCATCAAGTCCGCGCCTTGCGCACCGACCGGAGGCAGGCGCTTGAGCCCCGCCGGGGCGAGCGCGGGTTCGGCAAGCCACCATGGCGCGAAGGTTTCGAGCGTCTGCGGCCAATCGGACTTGGCACTGACCTTGGCGACCTTGGGCGAATCATCGCGCTCTGCCGCGAGTGCGCGCAGCGGCTTCATCGGGGCAGGTGGCGCGGCTTCCCGGGGCTTGCGCGCTTCGGCCAGCCAGTCCTGCGGATCATCGACGAAGGCATGGTCCACGCCCGCATCGCGCCACCAGTCGAGCGCCGCCGTAACGGCAGCATCCCAATCGTGGCCATTCGCGTTAGCGGTATCGGGCAACCTGTCTTTCCTTCCAGTCCAATTTGCGGTCTTGACCTTGCCAGTGCCCTCTTTCAAGGCACATTCGAAATTCAATCGTGCGTTTAGCAGCAGTCGGGAGATATCGAGGCATGAGCGAACGGGAATCGATGCCGTATGACGTCGTCATCGTTGGCGGGGGACCTGCGGGCCTGGCTGCCTCGATACGGCTGAGGCAGGTGAACCCGGATATCTCGGTCTGCATCCTGGAAAAGGGTTCGGAGATCGGCGCGCACATCCTTTCGGGTGCGGTGGTGGACCCGAAGGCGCTTGATGAACTGCTGCCGGAATGGCGCGAACAGGGCTGCCCGATGGCCGAAGTGCCGGTGACCGACAATTGGCACTGGGTGCTGTCGAAGACCGGCAAGATGTCTATCCCGCATTGGCCGATGCCTCCGTTCATGTCGAACGATGGCAACTATACCGGCTCGCTTGGCAACCTGTGCCGCTGGTTGTCCGAACAGGCAATGGAACTGGGCGTCGAGATCTTCCCCGGCTTCCCGGCGGCGGAGATCCTGTTCGACGAGAACGGCGCGGTGATGGGCGTCGCCACCGGCGACATGGGCATTGGCAAGGATGGCGAGAAGAAGCCCGACTACCAGCCCGGCATGGAACTCCACGCCAAGTACACGCTCTTTGCCGAGGGCGCGCGCGGACACCTGACCAAGCGGCTCAAGGCGCATTTTGACCTTGAGCGCGATTGCGAGCCGCAGGTCTATGGCATCGGCATCAAGGAACTGTGGGACATCGATCCCGAAAAGCACGTGCCGGGCCGCGTGATCCACACGCAAGGCTGGCCGCTTTCGGAATCGAATTCGTGGGGCGGCGGGTTCCTCTACCACCAGGCGAACAACCAGGTGGCATTGGGTTTCGTCACCGCGCTCGATTACGCCAACCCATACGTGTATCCGTTCGAGGAATTCCAGCGCTGGAAGCAGCATCCGGAAATCCGCGCGATCCTGGAGGGCGGCCGCCGCGTGTCGTACGGCGCACGTGCCATCAACGAGGGCGGATGGCAGTCGGTGCCGCGCCTGTCGTTCCCCGGCGGCGCGCTGATCGGCTGCTCGGCCGGCTTTGTGAACGTCCCGCGCATCAAGGGCAGCCACACCGCGATGAAGAGCGGGATGCTGGCGGCGGAGTCCATCGCGGCGGCAATGGCCGCGGGCCGCGAGAAGGACGACATGGTCGAATACGACAGTGCCGTCCGCGAAAGCTGGATCGCCAAGGAGCTGAAGAAGGTCCAGAACGCGCAGCCGCTGGTGGCCAAGTTCGGCGGCGAGCTGGGCACGGTGCTGGCGGGCGCGGACATGTGGCTGCGTACGATTGGCGGCTTTGGCATCTGGAAGCCGATGAAGCACCACCGCGACAGCGAGGCGACGCAGCGCGCCGATCTTTACAAGCCGATTGCGTACCCCAAGCCCGATGGCGTGATCACCTTCGACCGCCTGACCAGCGTTTCGTTCTCGTACACCAACCACGAGGAAGACCAGCCGAGCCACCTCGTGCTGAAGGACCCGACGGTGCCGACGCGGATCAACCTGCCGCTCTATGCAGGCCCCGAGCAGCGCTACTGCCCGGCGGGCGTCTATGAGTACGTCGGCGTGGAGGAAGGCAACCCGCGCCTGCAGATCAACGCCCAGAACTGCGTCCACTGCAAGACCTGCGACATCAAGGACATGACCCAGAACATCGAATGGGTGACGCCGGAAGGTGGCGGCGGGCCGAACTATCCGAATATGTGAGGCGCAAATGCTCTCTCCCCGTTCGGGGAGAGATATGAAGGCTTGGCGGCTTGTCCGCCTAGCCGTAGTTGAGAGGGGTATGAAGCGCTGCAATCCCCTCTCCCAACCCTCTCCCCTCAAGGGGAGAGGGCTATGACCCTTCGCCAGACCGCGTACGCCAAGATCAACCTCGCTCTGCATGTGCGGCGGCGCAGGGAGGATGGGTATCATGAGCTGGAGACGCTGTTCGCCTTCGTCGATGCGGGGGATGAGCTGAGCGCTTCGCCAGCGTCGGCAGATTCGCTGCGGGTTGTCGGCGAGTTTGGCGGGGCGCTGGACGATCCGTTCGGGAATATCGTGGCCAAGGCGCTGCATTCGTTGCCGCACGGGTCGGGTTGGGCGGTGACGCTGGAGAAAAACCTGCCGGTGGCGGCGGGGCTGGGTGGCGGGTCAGCGGATGCCGGGGCCATTTTCCGGATGGTGCGGGACAGCCACGGCTTGCCCGAGGACTGGCATGCGCGGGCGGCGCAGCTGGGGGCGGACGTGCCGGCTTGCGTGGAAAGCGTGGCCTGTATCGGGCGCGGGACCGGGACCGAGCTGGAGCCGATTGCCAACGATCTTGCGGGCACGCCGGTTCTGCTGGTCAATCCGCGTATTCCGCTGGCTACCGGGCCGGTGTTCAAGGCCTGGGATGGCGTTGATCGCGGGCCGATGGAGGGCGAGAACCTTCGGCAAATGGCCCTTGCTGGCCGCAATGATCTGGAAGCCCCGGCGCTGACGCTGGTGCCGGAAATTGGCGATGTGCTGGCGGCATTGGCGCGGACGGGGGCTTGGTTGACGCGCATGTCAGGATCGGGCGCGACGTGCTTTGCGCTCTACGATACGCCTGAACTGCGCGATGCGGCCAAGGCGGCAATGCCAGCCGAGTGGTGGACGTTGGCAGGGGCGTTGCGGTGAGCGAGGCCTTCGCCATCCTCGGTCAGCCGCGCTTCGGCGGCATCCTCGTGGTTTCGGACCATGCTTCCAACCACGTGCCGGACGATATTGAGCTCGGCATCGCTGCGGACCTGCTGAACCAGCATATCGCCGTGGACATCGGCGTTGCAGAGGTGGGCGCGTTCATGGCGCAGCGGCCGGGAATCGCGACGTTTCAGGGCGGGGTCAGCCGTCTGGTCTGCGATTTCAATCGCGACGAGCATCTGCCGACCGTCGTGCCGATTGCCAGCGATGGCCATGCGATCCCCGGCAATGCGCTCGATCATGCCGGCCACGAGGCGCGGCTGGCGCGGTTCTTCCGGCCCTATCACGATGCGCTGGCCGACCTTCTGGCTGATGTGCCGCAGGCGCTGATCCTGTCCTTGCACAGCTTTACGCCGCAACTCGCCTCGAGCGACGAGTCTCGGCCCTGGCATGTGGGCGTGCTTTACAACGAGGATGATCGCGCAGCGCGGATCGCAATTCCGCTTCTGGAAGCCGAAGGACTCTGCGTTGGGGATCAGCTGCCCTATTCGGGCAGGCTGCTGAACGCGACAATGAACCGCCATGCCGAGGCGGACGGAAGGCCCTACCTGGGCATAGAGGTGCGACAAGACCTGATCAGCGATGCTAAGGGCCAAGCTGAATGGGCCGAGCGGCTGGCGCGGATTGCCAATCAGGTTGCGGTCGCAATCAGTTAGGTTTTCCGCCACTTTTGGCTGACATAGTTGTAATTAATACTTTCGACAGCGGCCGATTCCGTGGGCTAGGGAACGCTCCCAAGTCGCCCATAAAAACTGATTCCCTGTCCGGAGTTCGCACAATGCCCGCCTATCGTTCACGCACCACCACCCATGGCCGCAACATGGCGGGCGCGCGCGGACTTTGGCGCGCAACGGGCATGAAGGACGAGGATTTCGGCAAGCCGATCATCGCGGTGGTCAATTCGTTCACGCAGTTCGTGCCGGGCCATGTTCACCTCAAGGACCTTGGCCAGATGGTCGCGCGCGAGATTGAGGCGGCTGGCGGCGTTGCCAAGGAATTCAACACCATCGCAGTCGATGACGGCATCGCCATGGGCCACGACGGCATGCTCTATTCACTGCCAAGCCGTGACCTGATCGCCGACAGCGTGGAATACATGGTCAACGCCCATTGCGCCGATGCGATGGTCTGCATTTCCAACTGCGACAAGATCACGCCGGGCATGCTGATGGCGGCAATGCGGATCAACATTCCGGTCGTGTTCGTCTCGGGCGGGCCGATGGAAGCGGGCAAGGTGATCCTCAAGGGCAAGGAGCACGCGCTCGATCTGGTCGATGCGATGGTGGCCGCAGCCGACGATACCATGACCGACGAGGAAGTGGCTGCCGTCGAGCGGTCGGCTTGCCCGACTTGTGGTTCCTGCTCTGGCATGTTCACGGCGAACTCGATGAACTGCCTGACCGAGGCGCTGGGCCTGTCGCTGCCGGGCAATGGTTCGACGCTGGCGACGCATGCGGATCGCAAGCGCCTGTTCCTTGAAGCGGGGCGCCTCGCGGTGGACCTGTGCAAGCGCTATTACGAAGAGGACGATGCCAGCGTGCTCCCGCGCTCGATCGCCAGCTTCGATGCCTTTGAGAATGCGGTGTGCCTCGACATCGCGATGGGCGGATCGACCAATACGGTGCTGCACCTGCTGGCCGCCGCGCACGAGGCGGGCGTGAACTTCACGATGTCGGACATCGATCGGCTGAGCCGTCGGGTGCCGTGCCTGTCGAAGGTCGCGCCGGCCAAGAACGACGTGCATATGGAGGACGTCCACCGGGCGGGTGGCATCTACGCCATTCTTGGAGAGCTGGATCGTGCGGGCCTGATCCACACGCACCTGCCGACCGTGCACAGCCGCACGCTGGCCGAAGCGCTGGATCGCTGGGACATCAAGCGCACCAATTCGCCAAGCGTGCAGGAATTCTTCAAGGCAGCGCCGGGCGGCGTGCCGACGCAGGTGGCCTTCTCGCAGGACCGTCGCTGGAAGGAACTGGACCTTGATCGCGAGACCGGCGTGATCCGTTCGGCGGACCATGCCTTCAGCAAGGACGGCGGCCTTGCGGTGCTTTATGGCAATATCGCGCGAGATGGCTGCATCGTGAAGACGGCGGGCGTGGACGAGAAGATCCACAAGTTTGCAGGCCCCGCCAAGGTCTATGAAAGTCAGGACGCGGCGGTGACGGCGATCCTGACCGGGCAGGTCGTGGCGGGCGATGTGGTGGTGATCCGCTATGAAGGGCCGAAGGGCGGGCCGGGCATGCAGGAAATGCTCTATCCCACCAGCTACCTCAAGTCGAAGGGCCTTGGCGCGGCTTGCGCGCTGTTGACCGACGGGCGCTTTTCGGGCGGCACTTCGGGCCTTTCCATCGGACATGCCTCGCCCGAAGCGGCGGAAGGCGGCGAGATCGGTCTGGTCGAGAACGGCGACATGATCGAGATCGACATCCCGAACCGCACGATCCATCTGGCGGTCAGCGACGAGGAACTTTCGCACCGTCGCGCAGGCCAGGACGCGAAGGGCTGGAAACCGGCGCAGGAGCGGCCGCGCCAGATTTCGACCGCGCTGAAAGCCTACGCCGCGATGACGACGAGCGCGGCGCGCGGCGCGGTGCGCGATCTCAAGCAGCTGGGCATCGATTGATGCGCCGGACGCTGCCAGCGCTGTTGATTTGCGCGGCGCTGGCGGCTTGCTCCAAAGCCGAGGAGACGCCCAAGGGCCGCGTGATCGATTGCGCGGTGGGCGGCGCGGCGAAGTTTCTGCCGGAATGCTTCGTCGAGGATTCGCGGGTTGGCGAGAAGCGCTTCCTGACGGTTCGGCACAAGGCCGGGGGCTTTCGCCGGTTCGAGATGGTGGACGACGGGCGCGGCGTGGTATCGGCCGATGGCGCCGATGAAGCGACCGCGCAGTGGTCCTCCGAAGGCGTGCTCGAAGTTTCGGTGGCGGGGGACCGCTACCGCTTTCCGGCAAGGATGAAGGATGATGCCCCGCAGCCGTGACGCCGTGCTCTCGCAGGTCCTGACCGTGGCGCAGATGCGCGCCGCCGAGGAGGACCTGATCGCGGCGGGTACGAGCGTCGATGCGCTGATGCGCGTGGCGGGGCGCGGCGCGGGCGAATGGGTGCGGCGGATCGCGGGCGGCGGTTCGGTGACCGTGCTGTGCGGACCCGGCAACAACGGCGGCGATGGCTGGGTGATCGCCGAATATCTTCGCGAACATGGCAATGCCGTGCAGGTCGTGCAGGCGCGCGAGCCGGCGACGGATGCGGCGCGCAATGCCAGGGCCTTGTACCGGGGAGCGGTCGTTTCGGCAGATAGCGTCACCGGGGGGGATGTGTTCGTCGATTGCCTGTTCGGTAGCGGGCTGACGCGGGCCTTGCCGGATGAAATCTACGACATGCTCTGCGGATTGGCGGCGCTGCATCGCCATCGCATCGCCATTGATGTGCCGAGCGGGATCGAGAGCGACAGCGGCGCGGCGCTGAACGCTGGGCTGCCGGACTGGACGCTGACGGTGGCCCTGGGGGCGTGGAAGCATGCGCATTTTGCCATGCCCGCGTGTGCGGCGATGGGGGCAACCAGGCTGGTCGACATCGGCGTAGCGCAGGTGCCTGGTGCAGCGCGGGTGCTGGAGCGGCTGCGGCTGACGTCGCCGGCGCCCGATGCGCACAAGTATCGGCGCGGGATGCTCGGGATCGTGGGTGGAGAAATGCCTGGGGCAGCCATGCTGGCGGCGACGGCAGCGCTGCGCGCAGGCGCCGGGTACGTTAAGCTCGCGGCGCAGTCGGCGCCAGCGGGAGTGCCGCCCGAACTGGTTGTGACGAGCGACAGCGCGGCCCTGCTGGCTGACGCGCGGACTTCGGCGCTGCTGGTCGGCCCCGGTCTTGGACGGTCTGATGGGGCGTCGCGCTTGCTCGCCGCTGCGCTTCATGCGGGGCGGCCAACGGTCGTGGACGCTGATGCGCTGGTTCTGTTGCGACCGGCGATGCTTTCGGGCGCGCCGTGTGTGCTGACCCCGCACGAAGGCGAGATGGCGGCGCTGGAGCGGGCGTTCGGGCTTTGGGGAAAAGGCCTGCGGCGGGAACGTGCACTGGCTCTGGCCGAGGTTTCGGGCGCAGTCGTGGTGCTGAAGGGGCCGGACACGCTGATCGCGGCGCCCGGGGGCGAGGTTGTTGTGGCCCCGCGCGCTTCATCGTGGCTCTCGGTTGCGGGAACGGGCGATGTACTGGCCGGCACGATAGCCAGTCGGCTCGCTACGAATGGCCAAGCCTTGCGCGCTGCGGAGGAAGGCCTATGGCTCCACGGCGAAGCGGCGCGGCTGTGCGGGCCTGCGTTCACGGCCGGCGAACTGGCCGATGCCGTGCAGGCGGCTTTTAGGGCCGGTAGCGTTTAGGGAATGTCTTGAATGAGTGAGTCCGGTCTGATCGTGCGTGTTGCCGCGAAGGGGGAAGGCGCAACGGCAGATGGCAGATACGCGGCGCTGGCGGCTCCCGGCGATGTTCTGCAGGCTGATGGTTCGCTGGTCCATGGCCCGAACCACGTCGATCCACCATGCCGGCATTTTCCGGCGTGCGGCGGGTGCCAGTTGCAGCACTTGTCCGAGGACGCGCTGGCCGAATACGTGCACGATCGCGTCGTCGGTGCGGCGAAGGGGCAGGGGATCGAGGATGTGGTGGCCGCTGCGGCGCACATCTCGCCGCCACGTTCGCGCCGCCGGGCGACCTTGCATGCCCAGGCCATCGGCAAGCGCGTGGTCATCGGTTTTCGCGAGCAGGGTTCGCACAAGATCGTCGATATGCGCGAGTGTCATGTGCTGGCGCCCGAACTGTTCGCACTGGTTGCGCCGCTGCGGGCGCTGCTGGAGCAATGGGGTGACCGCAAGCTGGCGGTCGATATCGAACTGGCGCTGACCGATCAGGGCGTTTCGGCGGGGCTGAAGGGCCTGAGCGCCGAGGGGCTGGCGAAGACCGAGGCACTGCTCGACTTTGCGCGGGACAACAGTCTGGCGCGGCTGACGATGGATTCGGGCTATGGGCCTGAGGGGGTGTGGGAGCCGGAGCCGGTGACTGTCACGCTGGGCGGTACGCCGGTTTCGCTGCCTCCCGGCGCGTTCCTGCAGGCGACTGCCGATGGCGAGGCGGCGCTTGTGTCTGCTGCGCGCGAGTGGCTGGCCGGGGCGTCGACGGTGGCCGATCTGTTTTCAGGGCTGGGCACCTTCGCCTTTGCCCTGGCGGGTCCGAAGACCAAGGTGCTCGCAGCCGAAGCAGCGCGCGATGCGCATCTTGCCTGCCAGGCCGCGGCGCGGATGAACGGCCGGCCGGTCCACCCGCTGCACCGCGACCTGTTCCGCAATCCCTTGCGGGTAGAGGAGCTGGATCGCTTTGCGGCGGTGGTGCTCGATCCCCCGCGCGCGGGCGCGCAGGAGCAGGTGGAGCAGATCGCGCTGAGCAAGGTGGCGCGGGTGGTCTATATCAGCTGCAACCCGGCCAGCTGGGCGCGCGATGCGGTGAAGCTGATCGCGGGAGGATACAGGCTGGCGGAGCTGCGGCCGGTGGGCCAGTTCCGCTGGTCGACCCATGTGGAACTGGCCAGCCTGTTCATGCGCGATTAGGTCAGGCGGCGAAGACGATCCTCGCGGCGTGGTAGATCAGCGCCATGAGTGCGATGCTCGACAGCGAGAACAGGATGAAGCGGACCATTACCTTGTTCACGGTCGCCTGCACCAGTGAGTGGATGACGCGCAAGGCCACATAGGCCCATGCGACGGTGGCACTGGTACCATTGCCTGCCCCCGCAACCGCAATGACCAAGCAGACGGCATAGAACAGCGTCGGCGCTTCGTGCAGGTGGTTGTAGTTGTGAGCCTTCCACTGGACGCTGGCGGGTAGCAGATCGTCGAGCGTCTTGGTGGGGTCCTTGGCGAGGTTGTCGGGATCGAGCTTGGCGGCGTTCATGGCCGGAATGCGCGTGACGTACATCCACAGCCACATGACCATGGTCCACGCCATGAGTGCGACAGCCGGTTGCAGGATATGAGCAATCTTCATTGGCATTCTCCCCCTCTTTTGATGTCTTTATCCGTGGCCCATGGTCGCTCCCAAGGCGCGCAATGCCAGGCCGATCAGGCACAGTGTTGACAGCAGGAACAGGCTGAAGCGCACGGGCACGCGGTTGACCGTGGCCTGCCAGATCGAGTGGACGATGCGTAAGGCAACGTAACCCCATGCCAGCACGACATCGAGCGAAGCCGCGCCCATGATCGCAAGGATCATCACGGTCGCGTAGAACAGCGTCGGCTGTTCCATCAGGTGGGTGTAGTTATGCGCCTTCCAGTTGATCTCGTCGGGCAGCACGCCTTCGAGGTCCTGTCCGCGTCCGCCCGGTTTCGCTTTGCCGAGGCCGCCCTTCTGCTTGAGGGCTGGCAGCCGCGTTCCGGCCATCCAGAACAGCATGACAATCGACCACAGCACGAGGACTGCGGCGGGCGTGAGGATTTGCGCCTGCATTTTCAGATCTCCCCCGAGAATTGCCGGGAGAGTGCGGGGTGCGAGTTAGATTGTCAAATGCAACTTATCCCTCGTGCGCAATCACTTGGGCAAAGGCCGCCGGGTCAACGTTGCCGCCCGAGAGCAGGACGGCGGTGCGTCCATCTGCCGCCACCTTGCCAGCCAGCAACGCAGCGAGGCCGGCGGCTCCGCCCGGTTCGACCACGAGCCTCAGCCTGCTGAAGGCATAGCGCTGGGCGGCGCGCACCTCGGCCTCGGTTACGCTCAAGCCCCTGAGACCGCGCGCGGACATGATGGCGAAGTTGATGGGGAAGGTGGCAGGCGTCTGCAGCGCGTCGCAGGCGGTGCGAGGGGCATCGCTGGAGACGCGTTGGATCGCGCCACTGGCGAGGCTGCGGGCGACGTCGTCCCAGCCTTCGGGTTCGACGGGCACGATCTCGGCGTCGGGCAGGGCAAGGGCGAGACCGGCGGCAAGGCCACCGCCACCGCATGGGGTGACGACGCGGGTCGGGCCACCGTCGGCGAAGCACTCCATCTGCGCGGCCAGTTCGATCCCGGCGCTGCCCTGGCCTTCGATCACCCAGGGATCGCCATAGGCGTGTACCAGCGTCGCGCCGCTCTGCGCCACGAGCGTGGCGGCGACGGCGTCGCGATCCTCGCCGCCGGGGCGATCATAGAGCACGACGTCCGCGCCGAGTTCGCGGGTGGCGGCGAGTTTTACCTGCGGCGCGTCGTTGGGCATCACGATGCGGGCTGCGATGCCCAGCCTGCGGGCTGCCCACGCGACGCCTTGCGCGTGGTTGCCGCTGGATACTGCAATGACTCCGCGGCTCCGCTCCTCATCGGTCAGGTCGGACAGCCGGTGCCAGGCGCCGCGGATCTTGAACGCGCCGACCGGCTGGAGGCTTTCGGCCTTGCACCACACGGTGCCGCCCGCCGGCAGTTCGAGCGGAAGCAGCGGGGTTCGTGGCAGAAGCTGCGCCATCTTCTCTGCCGCGCGGAGCACGCCTTCATGCGTTGGTTGGCGGGTTTCGACAGAAGGACTTGGGTTTGTCATGGCTCTCCTCTAAAGGGCCTTTCCATGAATGTCCTGCGCGTTCGGCCCAAGGTCTGGAACGCGGCGGGACAATTGGCATTTGGAGTTACCATGGCAAAAGTTCTCGTCATCGGCGCTGGCGGCGTCGGCTCGGTCGCGGTCCACAAGATGGCGATGAATTCGGATATCTTCACCGGCATTGCGCTGGCCAGCCGGACCAAGTCCAAGTGCGATGCCATTGCAGCTTCGGTGAAAGAGCGCACCGGCGTTACCGTCGATACCTATCAGATCGACGCGGATGACGTTGCCGCGACCACGGCGCTGATCAACGATGTCAAGCCGGTTCTGGTGGTGAACCTTGCGCTGCCGTACCAGGACCTCAACATCATGGATGCCTGCCTTGCCGCGGGCGTCAATTACATGGATACCGCGAACTACGAGCCGATCGACGAGGCCAAGTTCGAGTATTCGTGGCAGTGGGCCTATCAGGACAAGTTCAAGCAGGCGGGCCTGATGGCGCTGCTGGGTTCGGGCTTCGATCCGGGCGTGACCAGCGTCTTCGCCACATGGCTCAAAAAGCACAAGCTCGACACGATCCGCACGCTCGACATTCTCGATTGCAACGGCGGTGATCATGGCCAGCACTTTGCCACCAACTTCAACCCGGAAATCAACATCCGCGAAGTGACCGCGCCCGCGCGGCATTACCTCAACGGTGAGTGGGTAGAGACGCCGGCGCTGACCATACGCCAGCAGTTCGACTTCGAGGAAGTCGGCCCCAAGAACATGTACCTGATGTACCACGAGGAGCTCGAAAGCCTCGCGCATCACTTGCCCGAAATTGAGCGCATCCGCTTCTGGATGACCTTCGGCGATGCCTATATCACGCACCTCACCGTGCTGCAGAACGTCGGCATGACGCGGATCGACCCGGTGATCTACGAGGGCAAGGAGATCATCCCGCTGCAGTTCCTGAAAGCGGTGCTGCCGGAGCCGGCCTCGCTCGGCCCCACGACCAAGGGCAAGACCAACATTGGCGATATCGCCACGGGCCTCAAGGATGGGGAGGAAAAGACCTTCTACATCTACAACATCTGCGACCACGAAGACGCCTATCGCGAGACCGGCAACCAGGCGGTCAGCTACACCACCGGCGTGCCCGCGATGATCGGCGCGGCGATGATGGTGCAGGGCGTGTGGTCGGGCGCGGGCGTGTTCAACATGGAACAGTTCGATCCCGATCCCTACATGGACATGCTGAACAACCACGGCCTGCCTTGGCAGGTCAAGGAACTGGCGGGGCCGCTGGCGTTCTGATTTTCTCTGTAGCGTCCCCGCGAAGGCGGGGACCTTCTTCGGTTTGCGCAGTGCTGGTTGGCACGAGGCCCCCGCCTTCGCGGGGGCGCATTGTTTTGAGGTGAGGCGGAGCATGGAAACCAGAGCCGGCGATCCGGGCGCGTTTGCGCAGTTTGACCTGGAGCGGGTGGACAGCCCCGCGTTCGTTGTCGATGCGGCGAAGTTGCGGGCCAATCTGGCGGTGCTGGCCGACGTGCGCGACCGGGCCGGGATCAAGGTGCTGGCGGCGCTCAAGGCGTTTTCGATGTGGAAGGTGGCGCCGATTGTTGGCGAATACCTCGATGGCGTCTGCACATCGGGCCTGTGGGAAGCCAAGCTGGCGGCCGAGCATTACTCGGGCGAGATCGCGACTTACTGCGCGGCCTACAAGGCCGAAGACATGGGCGAGATCCTGCGGCTTTCGGACCATGTGATCTTCAATTCGCCGGGGCAGCACGCGCGCTTTGGCGGGGAGATCGCTGCGGCGAAGGCTGCGGGCGAGGCGTTCGACATCGGCCTGCGGATCAATCCGCTCCACGCCGAGGGCGAAGTGCCGCGCTATGATCCTTGTGCGCCGCATTCGCGGCTGGGCTTTCCGGTGGACCAGTTGCTGCCGGAGCACCTCGAGGGAGTTTCGGGGCTGCACTTCCACACGCTGTGCGAGCAGGATTTCGAACCGCTCAAGCGCACGTGGGAGGCGCTGGAAGCGCGGATTGCGCCGTTCCTCGGGCAGCTCAAGTGGCTGAACTTCGGCGGCGGGCATCACATCACCCGTGCCGATTACCAACGCGAGGACCTGATTGCGTTTCTGCGCGAGGTGAAGGCGCGGACGGGTTGCGAAATCTACCTTGAGCCAGGCGAGGCGGTGGCGCTCGACGCGGGTATACTGGTCGGCACTGTGCTGGATACGCACTGGAACGGGATGCAGCTTGGCATCACCGACATTTCGGCGACGTGCCACATGCCCGACGTGATCGAGGCGCCCTATCGTCCGGCGATGTTGGGTGAACTGCCGATCGACGAGTACGAAGATGGCGGTGAGGGCGGTGTGCCGGTGCGCCTTGGCGGGCCTTCCTGCCTCGCGGGCGACGTGATCGGCGATTATCGGCTGCCAAATGGGGCCGAACCGGGCACGCGCTTCGCCTTCCTCGATCAGGCGCACTATTCGATGGTCAAGACCACGACCTTCAACGGCGTGCCGCTGCCGTCGATCTGGCTGTGGGACAGCGAGAGCGATGCCTTGGAGAAGGTGCGCGGCTTCACTTACGAGGACTTCCGCGACCGGCTTTCCTGAGGCATGCTGCTCGCTGACAAGAATGTTGGCGGGAGAAGGCGATGGCGGGCGATTTGCTCGATGGCGTGACCAGCGATCCGGTGCGGATGGGCTGGATGGAAGGCGCGCCGCCGCCTGCTGACAAGATTCTGCTCGCCTCGCGCGCGGATCACATGCGGTTTCCGATGATCCGCTGGTCCTATTCCAACATGCGCCAGTTCGTGCCCTCGCGGCGCGTGGCGGCGGGCGGTGAAGGCACGGCATTCGAGCGGGCGATTGACGAGCGGTTGGGGCAGGTCAGCTTCACGCCGCTCAATGCCGATGCGCCCGTCACGTTCGAACAGTCGCTCACCCAGGCGTTCACCGACGGCATCCTTGTCCTGCATCGCGGCAAGGTGGTGTTCGAACGCTGGTTCGGCGTGACCAGGCCGGAGACGCGGCATATCGCCTTCTCGGTTACCAAGAGCTTCGTCGGCACCGTTGCCGAGATGCTGGTGGAGGAGGGCAGGGTCGATCCGGCGGCGCTGGTGGCGGACTACTTGCCGGAATTGGCGAGCAGCGGATTTGCCGATGCGACAGTGCGCCAGGTGCTGGACATGACCACTGCCCTCGATTTCTCGGAGGACTATGCCGATCCCAATTCGGGCATCGGCGCCTACAGCGCGGCATTGGGGCTTACACCGCGCCCGACGGACTATGCAGGGCCGATCGATCTTGCCTCATACCTGCCTACGATCGGCAAGTCCGGAGAGCATGGCATGGGCTTCACCTATCGCACGCCGAATACCGAGGTGCTGGCGTGGATGATCGCGCGGATCGAGGGCAAGCACTTTGCCGATGTGCTGTCGGAGCGAATCTGGCAGCCGCTGGGGATGCTCGGCGATGCGGACCTGATCGTGGATCAGGCAGCAACGGCCTTTGCCGGGGGCGGGCTCAACCTGCGGCTGGAGGACCTGGCGCGGTTTGGCGAGGCGATGCGGCTGGGCGGGCTGGGCGTCATTCCCGAGGCGGTGGTCGAACGGGCGACGCACGGCGGTGACCCGGCACATTTCGACCGCAATCGCTATCCGCAACTGCCCGGCTGGAGCTACGGAAGCCAGTGGAGGATCAGCAACAACAACCGCGGCTGCTTCTCCGCCCGGGGCATTCACGGACAGACTCTTTGGGTCGATCCGGCGGCGGAAATGACGGTGGCACGATTCGCATCGCACCCGACTGCGGCCAACGGCGCGAACGATCCGCTCTCGCTTCCGGCCTGGGCTGCACTGGCCGAAGCCTTAAGTTCCTGATTTTCTGCGATCTGTCTGGATTTGTTTCATTTTCCTGACAGGACTTTGGGGCAGCGTTATTTTCACTTGAGATTCATGCGCAGGGCCTTATTTACCCCCCTCTCGCTGCCCCATGGGGACTTCCAAACCGCAAGGCAGCTTCGTTCAACGTTCCGTTTGGGGGTCCCTTGAGTTGCACATCCATCCTGACGCACTGGCTGTAGTTCGCGCCTCCGCGCCTGAACAACCCGCCATTTTGAACCGTCCGCACGCCGCCGCGCGCGCTGCCCGATTCTTCGTCGAGAAGTTTCCGGGCAAGTCGCTGTACGCGGTGAAGGCGAATCCGTCAGCCGATCTGATCCGCATCCTGTGGGATTCGGGCGTCACGCATTACGACGTCGCCTCGATTGCGGAAGTGCGCCTGGTGCGGGAAACGCTGCCCGAGGCAGTACTGTGCTTCATGCATCCGGTGAAGGCTCCGGCGGCGATCCGCGAAGCCTATCACACCTATGGCGTGCGCGTGTTCAGCCTCGATTCGATCGAGGAGCTGGAAAAGATCAAGGCGGCGACGGCCGATGCAGATGGCAACGTGCCCGAAGACCTGACGCTGTGCGTGCGTCTGCGCGTCTCGTCGGAATATTCGGAACTCAGCCTTGCCTCGAAGTTCGGCTGCGATCTGACCAATGCCGCTGAACTGCTGCAGGCGACCCGCCAGGTGGCGGACTCGCTTGGCGTGTGCTTCCATGTCGGCAGCCAGTCGATGAGCCCGCATGCCTATGTGCAGGCGCTGGAGCGCGTGCGCGCTGCGATTGTCGACGCTTCGGTGCTTGTCGACATCATCGACGTGGGTGGGGGCTTCCCGTCGATCTATCCGGGCATGGAGCCGCCGCCGCTCGAAGATTACTTCGGCGTGATCGACCGTACCTATGAATCGCTGCCGGTTTCGTACTCGGCCGAACTGTGGTGCGAGCCGGGCCGGGCGCTGTGCGCCGAGTACAACTCGATGATCGTGCGCGTAGAACGCCGCCGCGGCTCCGAGCTGTACATCAACGATGGTGCCTATGGCGCGCTGTTCGATGCGGCACACGTCGGCTGGCGCTTCCCGGTGCGCGTGCTGCGCGACGAGGTCGCCAACGACGTCGAGACCGAGATCGAGATGGAGCCGTTCAGCTTCTATGGCCCGACCTGCGACGACATGGACCACATGGAAGGTCCGTTCGAACTGCCGGTGGACATGAAGGTCGGCGATTACATCGAGATCGGCATGCTCGGCGCCTATGGTGCGGCGATGAAGACCGCGTTCAACGGCTTTGGCGCGACGGAAGTGTTCGAAGTGACTGACGAGCCGATGTCGAGCCAGTACCGTGGCGACCGCCGCGATCCGCGTGTCTCGGACAACGTGGTCTCGCTGCGCTGAATTTTCGGCGTCATTGAAGAAACAAGGAAGGCCCTGCCGCGAGGTGGGGCCTTTTTCGTCAGTGCCGCGCGATGACGGCGTGATATAGCGCAGCGATAGAAACCACCCAGAGCGCCACGATGGCGATCAGACCGACGGTGGAGCGAGGCTTGTCGACCAAGCTTGCCCGTTCGCGCAGGTCTTCCATGAGCGGTGCCGGAATCATCCTGACGGCGAGCGCTATGCCGAGCGGCACGAGGATCACGTCGTCCAAGTAGCCGAGGATGGGGATGAAATCCGGGATCAGGTCAATCGGTGACAGGGCATAGGCTGCGACGATTGCGGCAACGACTTTTGCTGCCATCGGCACTCGCGGATCGCGCGCGGCGAGCCACAGGGCGACCACGTTGCGCTTGATGCGCCGGGCCCATGCCTTGAGATCCTGAAGTGCCTTGGCCGCCATCTGCACGAGGTAAGGGCGCGGCGCGCTGTTACAAGCTTCAGTCGAACCCGACGAACCGTGCCGCTTCGTCCACGCTCTTGCGGTTGCTGACGACAGCGTTGGCGGGAAAGGCGGGATCCGGCCAGCCGAGCGCGACGGCCTTCATGATCACCTGATCGTCGGGGATGCCGGCGTGCTCACGCACGACCGGAGATTGCATGATGCCCTGCGAGTTTATCACACAGCCGAGGCCGCGCGACCAGGCAGCGTTGACGAGGGCGGTGGTGACTGCGCCGCAATCGAAGGCGGTATCGTCGCTGCCCGAAAGTTCGCGGTCATAGGTGACGATGACGCAGACCGGCGCGTCGAACTGGCGGAAGCCGCGCAGCACCCAGTCCTGACGAGCGGGCGCGTCGTCGCGGGCGATGCCCATGGCGCCGAACAGTTGCTTGGCAACTTCTACCTGACGATCGCGGTGAACGCCGGCAAAGGGGCTGCCCTTGCGGAATTCGCGGCTGTCAGGCTCGCCTGCGAGGATGCGTTCGGTGTTGCCCTTGCGGATGCGTTCCAGCGGCTCGCCGGTGATGACGTGGAAGTGCCAGGGCTGCGTGTTCATCGAGGTGGGCGAGCGCATCGCCATGGTCAGAATTTCCTCGATCAGCGCGCGCGGGACCGGCTTGTCGAGATAGCCGCGGATCGACCGGCGGCCGAGGACCACTTCGTCATAGGACGGAACCGACATGCACTCTCCCGACATTTAATTGATCGGTTAAGGGTAGCGCGGTGTGCGTGAAAGGCAAGCCCAACGAAAAAGCCCTCCCGGTTGGGGAGGGCTTTTTGACTTGCAGAAGCGCGCAGATCAGGCGGCTTTCCGGATTTCCATTTCCATGCGCTGCCAGATCTCGACCAGAGCCTCGGTCAGCTCGTCCATCATCGCCTCGGTATGCGATGGCCCCGGCGTGAAGCGCAGGCGCTCCGTGCCGCGGGGGACGGTCGGGAAGTTGATCGGCTGGACGTAGACGCCGTATTCGGCGAGCAGGATGTCGCTGATCTTCTTGGCGCGGACAGGGTCACCCACCATCAGAGGCACGATGTGCGTGGTCGACGCCATGACCGGCAGCCCGGCATCGGCGAAGGCCTTCTTGAGGTAGGCCGCTGCGGCCTGCTGGCCTTCGCGCTCCTCGCTCGACGCCTTGAGGTGGCGGACCGAGGCGAGCACGCCTGCGACCAGCACCGGGGAAAGCGAGGTGGTGAAGATGAAGCCGGGGGCATAGGAGCGGATCACGTCGATGATCTTGCGATCTGCCGCGATGTAGCCGCCCATGACGCCGAAGGCCTTGCCCAGCGTGCCTTCGATGATGTCGATGCGGTGGGCCGCCTCGTCACGATCGGTGATGCCGCCGCCGCGCGGGCCATACATGCCGACAGCGTGAACCTCGTCAATGTAGGTCAGCGCGTTGTACTTTTCCGCCAGGTCGCAGATCGCGTGGATGGGGGCGACGTCACCGTCCATCGAGTAGACCGATTCGAAGGCGATCAGCTTGGGCAGGGCGGGGTCCGTCTCGGCCAGAAGCTGTTCGAGGTGTTCGACGTCGTTGTGACGGAACACCTTCTTCTCGGCGCCCGAATTGCGGATTCCCGCGATCATCGAGGCGTGGTTCAGCTCGTCCGAGAAGATCACGCAGCCCGGCAGGATCTTGGCCAGCGTCGACAGCGTGGCGTCATTCGAGACGTAGCCCGAGGTGAACAGCAGCGCGCCTTCCTTGCCGTGCAGGTCGGCCAGCTCTTCCTCAAGCTGGATGTGGTAATGGGTGTTGCCGCCGATGTTGCGGGTGCCGCCCGAGCCGGCGCCGACGTTGTGCAGCGCTTCTTCCATCGCTTCGATCACCTTGGGGTGCTGGCCCATGGCGAGATAATCGTTCGAGCACCACACCGTGATCGGCTTCGGGCCATTGTGGCCAGCGAAGCAGCGCGCATTGGGGTAGGCGCCCTTGTTGCGCAGGATATCGATGAAGACGCGGTAGCGGCCTTCGGAGTGCAGACGCTCGATCGCAGAATCAAAAACCTGATCGTAATTCACCCCGCCGCTCCTTCCTGCAACGAAAGCGCATCCGCGCTTCCGAGGCCCGATCCCGCTGGGCCACCGGCGAATGGGCGGCTTCTACGCCTGTTCAAAACGCATTGCCAGCCTCATTTGCCATAACTGCCCGAAAGTCGGAGCTATTTGGTTGTCTCGGCCTTACGTAGTTCCGGCGCAGGCGTGATCCCGTACTCCGGCCCCTTTGTCATCACCCATCCCGCGTCGTGCGATGGGACGATAACGAGATCCTCGTTCGCCTTCTTCAGGTCCTTGAGCCCCTTGAGCCAGCCCATGACTGCGGACCGGTCTTCAGGCGCCAGCCAGTCTGCCACGAGGCGCGAACGCGGCGTCGGAATCTCGACATTGGCGGCGAGCGAGGCGGTGTCGCCGGCGAAGATGTACTCCCGGCCCGAGGCGAGACGCACATAGATCATTTCTGAAGCAGGGGTGTGCCCCGGCGTCTGGATCAGCACGACGCCCGGGGCAACCGCCTCGATTGGGGCAAACTTGCGCGGGGTATGCAGCAGCTGGGCATTTTCGCGCCAGAGTGCATTGATATTGCCCATCATTCCTTCGGAAACGACAGCTTTGCCTTCGATGCTCTTGAAGCGGGGGTGATCGAGGAATCCTCCGATGTGATCGATGTGCGCATGCGTGAACAGGATCATCGTGGCGCGATCCATCCAGCCGTCAACCAGTTGCTGCGCCCGGTGCCTGTAGATCTCGAAGCCCATGCTGCGGGCATCGTCTTCCGAGATGCCCGGATCGATCACGATGCCGCCTTTGGGCGTCTCGATCTGCCACGCCGTGATGCCGCTGGTGATCTGCCGCAGGCCGGTGCCTGCAGCCAGCGCGGCGCCCGGAACATCCCGCATCGCCACGGTGGCATAGGTTATGGCCGTGGGCTTGCCGCCCGGCATGGCATCGGCCGCCTTGCGCAGCGCGCCGAGGTCAATCCTGCGGGCCGGCACTTGCGGCCCGGCGTTCACCAGAAGCCAGTAATAGGCGAATCCCAGCGCCGCCAGCAGCACGATCATGAACCTGGAAATCCTGCCCAAGACCTGTCCCCCCGGTCGTGCCTGTGTCAAAACGTCTCTATCCGATCGAGCCCGTGCCGCGCCAGTGCCTGGCGCAGGGCTGCCACATCGTCGCCGTTGCGCGTGAACAGGGCAAGATCGGGGCGGTCGCGATGCCATGACTGGCCCTGCGTGAGGGAGGCAATGCGGCGGGCGATGCCGTCCGATCCATCGACGAACTGAACGCCCGGCCCGAAAGCCTCGGCGAGCTCATCCTGCACCAGCGGGAAATGCGTGCAGGCAAGCACGACGGTATCGATGCGATCGCCGCCGGGCATCTCCTGCAGGGCCTGCGCGGCGCGCTGGTAGATCGCCGGATCGACCGGCTCGCCGCGCAGCTTGGCCTCGGCAGCAGCGACCAGTTCGGGCGCGCCATGGCGCAGGAGCAGCTTGTCGCTGGCGAATTCTGCCTCCAGCCGGTCGACGTAGGCCTGCCGGATCGTGGCAGTCGTGCCGAGCAGGCCGATAACGCCGGTCTTCGTCATCGCTGCGGCGGGCTTGATTGCCGGCACGGTGCCGACGATGGGCACTTCGAGCACTTCGCGCACAGCGGCCAGCGCGATGGTGGACGCGGTGTTGCAGGCGATGCACACCAGCCTTGGCCGAAGACGCTCGGTCAGCCTGCCGAGCAAGCCGGAAACCCGCGCCGCGATCTGGGCCTCGGTCTTGTCGCCATAGGGCAGGCCGGCATTGTCGGCGACGTAGATCACTGGCGCCTCGGGAAGGATGCCGCGCACCTTTTTCAGCACGGACAGACCGCCCACGCCCGAATCGAACAGGAGCAGCGGCGCGGCGGCATCGGGTTGGTGAGAAGCGGTCATCTGCCGGGCTTGTATCGGGAATGGCGACAAAATGGAAAGTGGCCTCTTTCGCTTTTGTGAAGGGACAGGATATGAGCGGGGCGTGGAAACGCTTATGCCCCTGCTCGTCGGCTATCTGCTCGGCTCCGTGCCCTTCGGCCTCGTCCTGACACGATTGACCGGGGGTGGCGATCTGCGCGCCATCGGTTCGGGGAACATCGGGGCGACGAACGTGCTGCGCACCGGCAAGAAGGGTGTCGCCGTTGCAACGCTCCTGCTCGACATGGGCAAGGGGCTGGCTGCGGTCCTGCTGGCGCGGCACTTCTGGCCGGGAAGCGAACCGCTGGCAGCACTGTCGGCTGTGCTGGGCCATTGCTTCCCGGTCTGGCTCAAGTTCAAGGGCGGCAAGGGCGTTGCGACGATGATGGGCGTATCGCTGGGGTTCGCCTGGCCGATCGGCCTCGCTTATGCGGTGGTCTGGCTCGGCGTGCTGTTCGCCAGCCGTATCTCCTCGCTGGGAGGGATGAGCGCCGCGCTCGCTGCTCCGGTTGCAGCGCTGCTTCTGGGCTACACGGCTTACGTTCCGGTACTGGCGCTGCTGGCGCTGCTTGTCCTGTTCCTGCACCGCGAGAACATTGCCCGTCTGCGCGCCGGGACCGAGCCCAGGGTCGGCAGCAAGAAGTGAGCGCTGCGGCTGAAGCCACGCTCTCTCGCGACGAGGCCTTCGCCCGCATCCGCCTGCTGCGTTCGCCCAATATCGGGCCGGTCAGCTACAACCAGTTGCTGCGCCGCTTCGGGACGGCCAGTGCCGCACTCGATGCCTTGCCTGATCTGGCAGCGCGCGGCGGGGCACCGTATCGGCCGGCTGCTGCGGACCGCGTGGAGCGGGAAATCGCCGCGGTCCGCAAGGCCGGTGCCCGCTATCTCTTCCATGACGGGCCTGACTATCCGGCGCTGCTGGCCGAGCTCGAAAGCCCCCCGCCGATCCTGACGGTGCGCGGCGATACCGCCTTGCTGCAGCGGCCCTCGGTTGCCGTGGTTGGCGCACGCAATGCCTCGGCTGCCGCTGTGAAGCTCTCGCGCGATTTCGCGGCGGCGCTGGCTGGCCAGGGTTATGCCGTTGTCTCGGGGCTGGCACGCGGCATCGATGCTGCCGCGCATCGCGGAGCGCTGGCGGGCATGGCGACCGGCGGAGGCACCGTCGGGGTGATCGCCAGCGGGATCGACATCACCTATCCGCCCGAAAACGTGGACCTGCAGGAGCAAGTCGCCTGCGAAGGGCTGCTGATTGCCGAAATGCCGCCGGGTACCGAACCCCTCGCGCGGCACTTCCCGCACCGCAACCGCATCATTGCCGGCCTCGCCACCGGCACGCTTGTGGTGGAGGCCGCGCCCAAGTCCGGTTCGCTGATCACCGCACGCCTTGCGGCCGAGGCCGGGCGCGAGGTCATGGCCATTCCCGGCTCACCGCTCGACAGCCGCTCGCATGGTTGCAACCAGCTCATCCGCGAAGGCGCGATTCTGGTGCAGCGGCCGGAAGACGTGGTGGAACTGCTCACAGGCTTTACCGGCCAGCCGCGGTCAACCTTCCGCGAGCATGCGCCAGACTATGGCGCGGCAGGGGGAGACGAAGCGGCAGACATCGCCGGCCTGTTGACACTGGCCCCGATTGGCGTCGACGAGCTGATCCGGCAAAGCGGAGCAAGCGCGGGGGCGGTGCAGATGGCCTTGCTCGAACTGGAACTGGCAGGTCGTCTGCAACGTCACGCAGCCGGAAGGGTCAGCCTCCTGTCCTGAACGACAGGTCAACCAGCCGCTTGACGAACCGCGCCGCATTTCCCCACCCTCGCGCGTACGTACACGTAAGGACTGCTTTTCATCGCCATGCAGCTTGTCATTGTTGAATCCCCGGCCAAGGCCAAGACCATCGAGAAGTACCTCGGCCCCGGCTTCAAGGTTCTCGCCTCCTACGGTCATATCCGCGATCTCCCGGTAAAGGACGGCTCGGTCCGCCCGGACGAGGACTTCGCGATGGATTGGGAACTTTACGGGGACAAGCAGTCCCGCGTGAAGGCCATCACCGATGCGGCCAAGGATGCCGATCGTCTCATTCTGGCGACCGACCCTGATCGTGAAGGTGAAGCAATTTCTTGGCATGTCAGGGAGTTGCTGAAGAAACGTAAGTCGCTTCCTAAGGAAGTCGAGCGCGTCACCTTCAACGCGATCACCAAGCAGACGGTGACCGATGCGATGAAGCGCCCGCGCGAACTCGACCAGGACCTGATCGACGCCTATCTCGCCCGCCGCGCGCTCGATTACCTGTTCGGCTTCACGCTTTCGCCGGTGTTGTGGCGCAAGCTGCCCGGCGCGAAGTCTGCCGGGCGCGTGCAGTCCGTGGCCCTGCGCCTCATCGTCGAGCGGGAGCGCGAGATCGAGGTTTTCAATGCGCAGGAATACTGGTCGGTCATTGCCCGGCTTGAGCAGGGCGGAACCGAATTTGCCGCACGGCTCGTCAAGTTCGATGGTCAGAAGCTCGACAAGCTGACACTGGGTGACGAAGGCGCCGCGATGAAGGCCAAGGCCGTGGTCGAGGCCGGGACCTTCCGCGTCGAAGAAGTCGAGACAAAGCCCACGCGCCGGAACCCTTATCCACCGTTCACCACTTCGACATTGCAGCAGGAAGCCGCGCGCAAGCTCGGCTTCTCTGCCAGCCATACCATGCGCGTGGCGCAGACGCTCTATGAAGCGGGCGCGATCACCTACATGCGTACCGATGGCGTGCAGATGGACCCGAGCGCGATTTCGGCGGCGCGCAAGGCGATCTCCGACCGCTACGATGGGCATTACCTTCCCGAAAAACCGCGTCATTACGAGACGAAGGCGAAGAATGCTCAGGAAGCACATGAAGCTATCCGGCCGACGGATTTCAGCAAGGATCGCTACGGTTCGGGGGACGAGGCGCGGCTCTATGACCTGATCTACAAGCGCGCGATGGCCAGCCAGATGGCCTCGGCAAATATCGAGCGCACCAGCGTGACGCTCCGCGATGGCACTGGCAAGCACGAGCTGCGGGCGACCGGGCAGGTGGTGAAGTTCCCCGGCTTCCTCGCCGTCTATGAGGAAGGGCGCGACCAGAAGGCCGATGGCGACGACGAGGACGGCAGCCTGCTGCCCTCGCTGAGCAAGGGCGATACGCCTGCCAAGCGCGGGGTCGACGCCACGCAGCACTTCACCCAGCCGCCGCCGCGCTATTCCGAAGCGAGCCTGGTCAAACGCCTTGAGGAACTGGGCATCGGGCGGCCTTCGACATATGCGGCAACGCTGCAGGTGCTGAAAGATCGCAACTACGTTCGGACGGAGAAAAACCGTTTCTTTGCAGAAGAGTCCGGGCGACTCCTGACATCGTTTCTTGAGCGGTTCTTCACCCGTTATGTGGCCTACGAGTTCACTGCAGGCATGGAAGAGGAGCTTGACGATGTGTCGGGCGGGCGTGCCGAGTGGAAGAAGGTGCTTGCCGAGTTCTGGCGCGACTTCAAGCCCAAGTCCGACGAGGTGATGGAGAAGAAGCCGAGCGAGGTGACCGCCGAGCTTGACGAATTCCTGTCCGACTACCTCTTCCCGCCGCGCGAAGACGGCAGCGATCCCCGTTTGTGCCCCAAGTGCGAGGCGGGACGCCTTTCGTTGCGCGGTGGCCGTTACGGGGCTTTTGTCGCCTGCTCGAACTATCCGGAATGCAAGTATACCCGCAAGTTCGCCCAGCCCGGCGGAGCTGACGGCGATGGCGGCGGGGACGGCGTGCTGGGCAAGGACCCGGAAAGCGGGCTCGAGGTTGTGCGCAAGGCTGGCCGCTTTGGTCCCTACATCCAGTTGGGCGAAGGCAAGGAGGCCAAACGTGCGTCGATCCCCAAGGATATCGGCGAACTCGATCTTGAGTGGGCGCTGAAGCTGCTTTCCCTGCCGCGCGAGGTTGGCATGCATCCCGAAACCGGCAAGCCGATCACCGCCAGCATCGGTCGTTACGGGCCTTACCTGGCGCATGAGGGCAAGTACGCGCGCCTCAAATCGACCAGCGAGGTGTTCGAAACCGGCATGAACGCTGCCGTGATGCACCTTGCCGCCGCAGCGGCAGGCGCTGGCGCTCGTGGCGGCAGGACGGCAGCGGAACCGCTCAAGGTTTTCGGGCCGCACCCGACGTCAGGGGGCGAAATCAAGCTCATGGCTGGGCGGTATGGGCCTTACGTGACAGACGGAACCACCAACGCGACCCTGCCCAAGGACAAGCAGCCCGAAGCCCTGACGCTGGAAGAAGCGATCACCCTGATCGACGAGCGGGCGGCCAAGGGTCCGGCCAAGGGAAAGAAGGGCGCGAAGAAGGCTCCGGCCAAGAAAGCTCCGGCAAAGAAAGCGGCACCAAAGAAGGAAGCGGCCGAGAAGCCAGCAGCCAAGAAGCCGGCGGCAAAGAAAGCACCGGCAAAGAAGGCTGCGAAGAGCGCCGAGTAAGCGGGCTACCGGCCGTGCCTTAGCGGCGCGGCCGGTAGAGCCAGTATTCCTTGTTGCCGAGGCGGAGGGCCGCGTAGCGTTCGTAGCTGCGCGCAAGACCCTCGGCCATCATCCGGCGGGTATCAAGGTTGGGCAGGTAGGGTTTTTCGTGTGCTGCTCGGGTCAGGATCACTTCCGGCCGGCTTGCCAGGATGCGGGCCATCTCCTGATGCGGGTCAACGCCCACCGCCGGTGCCTCGACATAGGTGTTGAGGTGGTTCGGGAAAATGCGCGTCGTGGGCAGGCAGGTATTGGTCGTGCGATAGAACGCCAGTTCGCCCTCGAAGATGAACAGGCAGCCGTCGCGCAGCTCCTGTCTGATGGCAGTATCCATCGCCTCATACTCTCTGGTGGAGCCGTGCTGCCGGTACTGGTAGACCATCACCACGATCCCGGCGAACGCCCCGAAGCCGAGGAGCAGCCGGCCATACCAGCGTTCTCCCGGTGCCGTGCGGGCGAGAGCGGGGGCAGCAATCACCGCAAGCGGCATCAACACCGGCGCGACGTAGTGATCGTACCATGTGCCGAACAGCAGGAATCCACCGACCGCAGCGAGGCACCAAACCACGATGACGCGTCTGCTGCTCGCCTGCTCGTCCCCTGCGCCGGCCGTGAGCCTGGGCGCGAGGAAGATAGCCAGCCAGAACGGCGTCAGCACCAGAACTTCCTTGGCGAGCCGCCAATAGGCTTTCCATCCGTCGGAATCCCGTTCGAAGATCGAAACGAAGTTGGCGTAGACGAAGGCATCGAGTTGCCCCATGTGCGCATACCAGAGCGCAGCGGCGGCAGTTGGGGCAAGCGCGACGCCAATCCAGAGCAGGCCGGTTGCAGCCAGGCGCTTGAAGGACCAGACATCGGCAAAGCCGCGCGCCAGCAGGATCAGGCCGAACGCGGCACCTTCGAAGATCACCGTGTACTTGATCTGGATGGCAAGCCCCAGCAGCAGCATGACGAGGCAACCCCGCCAGATCAGCGGGGGGTGCTCAGGGCGCTTGACGCTGTCGACCACGCCCCATGCCGCCATGGCGACAAGCAGGTTGTAGAACACCGGTGCCTGTCCCATGCCGGCATTGAAAACCGGCATGAACAGGACATAGGCGGCGCCAGCCAGCCACGCGGCCTTGGGAGAGGCAATCTCGCGCGCCAGACGAGTCAAGACCATGGCCGTCAAGGTGAAGCTGATACCTGCGCCGACCTGGTAGGCGATCACGGGATCGAACGGTAGCGAAACCAGCGCCTCGTAGAGCAGGAACAGGCCGATCGGCTTGCGGTCCCAGATGTCGACATAGGGCACTGCGCCATCGCGCATGCGTTCGGCGACGAACAGGTAGAACTGCTCGTCGATATGGACGACCGGGTTGCCGAAGAGGAAGCTGCGTGTGACGAGGAAAATCAGGGCGAACCCAGCCGCCTCGACCAGCCAGCCGGGCAAAACCTTCGGCCGGCGCAAGTGCCTGATGGCGGACGGGACAAGCCGGCCGGGCAGCGCGCCTACCGTGGCCGCTGCCAAGACGCCGCCAGTTTCGTTCATGCTCGCACTCCGTCCACCATTGCACCCGGGACGTTAACGGGCGAGCTGCCCGTTCCCTTCGCGCGGGCGACGCTAGGGAGCAAACGTCAATTGTCGACGCCAATTCCGTGCTGCAGTGCAGCAAAGCTAGAGAGGGGCGACAGACCGCCCTCTACGACCGACGAGCCGTTAGTAACGGCGATGGCTCAGTCCAGAAACCGGGCCAGCCCCTCTGCTGCGGCGGCATGACCGGCGCGATTGGGGTGGATCGGGATGCCGTCTCCCGACGGCGCGGTGAGACCGTTGCTCCAGGGATCGACCGAACAAGGCACGTGGCTTTTGGACATCGCTGAAAAACGGAAGACTTCCGCGCCTTCCTCATGCGCGACCCTGGCGGTAAGCTTGGCCAGTCGCTTCGCCGCCGCTCGGCTCTGCTTCATCCGTTCGGCACTGATCGCAACTGAAGTGCAAGTGCCCTTGGGTGGCAGGACGGTGATGTAGTCGACAAACACCACGCGCGCCTCCGGTGCCCGCTGGCGCACTTCTCGGACGATGCGGCGCATGCGCTCTTCGTCGGCCTTCCACACGTCCTCGCCGATGTCGCGCCACTTCTGGCAGCGCGCATCGGGCGTGGTCGCCTGCTCGCAGGCAGCGGCAAAGATATTGCCGACAAAGTTCACGTCGTTGCCGCCGATGGTGATGGTGACAAGCCGGGTTTCGGCGGTGACGCTTTCGATCTGCGCCGGGACTTCCTTCCAAGGGCCGAGCACGTGTTCGGTCGTCGCGCCGCTGCAGGTGGCGTCAACCAGCGAGAGCTTGAGCCTTGCCGCTAGCAGGTTGGGGTAATTCAGTGTGCCCCGGCCACAGCGTGGCGGCGTGCCCGGCGTTGTCGGTCCGACTCCGGGGCCGGCCGCGAACGAGCTGCCCAGCGCCACGTAACGCGCACCTTCAGGCAAGGGCGCAGGCTTGGCGAGGACCGGTGAAGCGGCAAGCGCGAGTGCCGCCATGCCCCAGCGCATCACTTGACCCATTCCAGCCCGATTTCCTCGTAGATCTCCTTGGCGTCGGCCCAGCGCTCGTCCACCTTTACGTGCAGGAACAGGTGGACCCTGGCATCCAGCAGTTGCGAAAGCTCCTTTCGCGCCGCTTCGCCGATGGCCTTGATCTTCGCGCCACCCTTGCCCAGCACGATCGCGCGCTGGGTTTCGCGGGCGATCACGATCTGCTGGTGGATTTCGATCGAACCATCCTTGCGGGTGAGATACTTCTCTGGCCGCACCGTGCTGTCATAGGGAAGTTCATCGTGAAGCTGCCGGTAGAGCTGCTCGCGGGTAATTTCCGCAGCCATCAGGCGCTCGCTGGCGTCAGATACCTGATCTTCCGGATAGTGCCACGCGCCTTCGGGCATGAGCGCGGCAAGGCGCTGCTTGAGTTCGGGCACGCCATCGCCGGTCAGCGCGGAAACGAAGAATACCTCGTCGAACTCGGCCTCTTGCGTCAGCACTTCGGCCATGACCAGCAGCGGTTCCTTCGGCGTCGAATCCACCTTGTTCAGCACCAGAAGCTTGCGTTCCGGCCGCCCTTTCAGCGTCTCGAGAATGGGTTCCAGATAGTCGCGCTTCTTCTTGCGCGCGTCGACCACCAGCAGGATCGCGTCGGCTTCGTGCGCACCGTCCCATGCCGCGCTGACCATGGCGCGATCAAGGCGGCGGCGGGGTTCGAACAGGCCGGGCGTATCGGCAAGAATGATCTGCGCCTTGTCCTCGCCGATATCCTCCAGCGCAATGCCCATGAGGCGCGCGCGCGTCGTCTGCGCCTTGGCCGAAACGATCGCCACCTTCTGGCCGACGAGAGCGTTGACGAGGGTGGACTTGCCGGCGTTAGGTGCGCCGAGGACGGCCACGAGGCCACATTTTTCGGTCATTATTCCAGTTCTTCAGATGAGTTGCGGCCACTGTAGGCCAAATGGGCGCGCACCGCCAGATTTAGCCGAAATCCTGCATGAAGGTGCGGGCGGCGGAGGTCTCGGCCTCCTGCTTGCTGCTGCCGGTGGCGCTGGCCGTGCCGACGCCCCTGACCTCTACCGCAACCGTGAACTTCGCGGCATGGTCCGGACCTTCGCGCGCGACCAGGGTGTAGACCGGGGGCTTGCGCCGGTTTCCCGCCGCCCATTCCTGCAGGGCAGCCTTGGGATGCTTGCGCTGGCCGGTGCCCGTGGCCATCGGCTTGTCCCAAACCTTGCGAACGAAGGCGCGTGCGGCTTCGAATCCGCGCTCCACGAAGAGAGCGCCGATCAGCGCCTCCATCACGTCGCCCAGGATATTGTCGCTTTGCTTCCCGCCGTCATCGCGCGCCTGCTTGCCGAGCCGGATGTGAGAGGGGAGGGCGATATGGCGCGCGACATCGGCGCAGGTTTCGCGGCTGACCAGGGCATTGAGCCGCTGCGAGAGCTTGCCTTCGGCGGCATCGCTCTTTTCATGAAGCCACTCGGCAATGACAAGACCAAGCACCCTGTCGCCAAGAAACTCGAGGCGCTGGTAGTCGCGGGCCTCACCCATCGAGCCATGAGTGAGGGCTTCGATCCAGAGGTCGACGCGCGTCGGTGCGCTCCCGGTCAGATCCGTGAGGTAGCCCAGCGTATCAGGCGAAAGCGCGCTCAGAACGTGCCCCCGATACGGTTCCAGCGCGCCGCGGTGAACCAGGTCCAGGGCAGGAACCAATTGGCGCTGCCATCGGTGGACCACATCATGATCGTGGCACGGCCAACGAGATTTTCCTGCGGGACGAGACCGATGCCGCCGCCTTCCATCGCCGGGAAGCGGCTGTCCATCGAGTTGTCGCGATTGTCGCCCATCATGAACAACTGCCCCTCTGGCACAACGACCGGCACGGTGTTGTCGGCATCACGCTGGCCAAGGTCGAGCACGTTGTAGGTCTTGCCGTTCGGCAGCGTCTCGCGGAATTGCGGGTAATGGCAGGCCTGGCTGCCATCGGCCTCGGTCACGACGAATTCGGCAGAGAGGCAATCGGTGTTCGGGCTGACGGGGATGACGAAATCCTCGACCCGCACCTTGGGTACGGCCTGGCCATTCAGGTGCAGAACGCCGTCGATCATCTGCACGGTATCGCCAGGCAGGCCGATCACACGCTTGATGTAGTCGACATCATTGCCGGGCGGCGCCTTGAAGATCGCAACATCGCCACGCTCGGGCTGGCTGGCAAAAATGCGCTTGGGCAGCAGGGGCGCGCTGAACGGCAACGAATAGCTGCTGTAGCCGTAGGGCCACTTGGCGGCGAGGAGATAGTCGCCGTTCTCCAGCCGCGGCAACATCGATTCAGAAGGGATGTTGAACGGCGAGAAGATGAAGCTGCGGAAAATTGCAACGACGATGACCAGCTTGATCAGGAAGACGGGGAAGCTGTCCTCCTTCTTTTCCTTCTTCAGCTTGGTCGGCGCGGGCGCAGGCGTCGCCGGATCGACCGGGGAGGGGCTGCTGGCTTCGGGCGTGTCGTTCATCGTCGCGGTCATGTTGCCAGCAAGGCCCTTCGTCAAGTGTGTTGTTTGTGTAATACAGCGGGCGAAATACGTCTGCGCAGCTTGCGCGCCGATGAACAGCGCGCTTGGCGCGGCGTCCCCGAGAGGGCATTAGGGCTTTTACGCAGTTGCGAAAGGATGAGGTTGGACATGTCGGCAGGCGAGGCACAGCAGTTTTGGACGGCACTCGAGAAGTTGCCACGGCCAACCCTGAAGACCCTGTTTTCGGATACCGCGCGGCTGTCACGCTATTCGGCCACGCTCGATCTGCCCGGCGGGCCGGTGATCTTCGACTGGTCCAAGACGCACCTTTCGCCGGAAGTCGAAGCCCTGTTCGGCTCGGTTGCCGCCGCGATGGACCTTGAAGGGCAGCGCAATGCGCTGATCTCGGGCGAAAAGATCAACAACACCGAAGGACGCGCGGCCGAGCACACGGCGCAGCGCGGGATCGGCAAGGACGCCAGCGTCGAGGAAGCCGAGGCGTTGCACGCCCGGATGCGGATGCTCGTCGAAGCGATCCATGAAGGGGCGCTCGGCGAAGTGAAGAGCCTGATCCACATCGGCATCGGCGGCTCCGCGCTCGGCCCGGCGCTGGCAATCGACGCGCTGACCCGCGATGGCGCAAAGGTTGCGGTTCATGTCGTGTCGAATATCGATGGCTGCGCGCTTGAAGCAGCGATGAAGGCCTGCGACCCGGAAACGACGCTGATCGCGGTTGCCTCCAAGACCTTCACCACGACCGAAACGATGACCAACGCGCATTCGGCGCTGGCGTGGTTGCGTGAGGGCGGTGTTGCCGATCCCTATGGGCGCGTGATTGCTCTGACCGCCTCGCCTGAGAAGGCCGTCGAATGGGGCGTGGATGAAACCCGCGTGCTGCCTTTTTCCGAGACGGTCGGCGGGCGCTATTCTTTATGGTCCTCGATCGGTTTTCCGGTGGCCATGGCGCTGGGCTGGGAAGGATTTGCCGAGTTTCTCGATGGGGCCGCGGCGATTGACCGGCATTTCATCGACGCCGACCTCACCGCGAACGTCATCGTCCGCGCGGCTTTCGCCGATCTCTACTACACGCAGGTACGCGGCTGCCAGACGCGCGCGGTATTCGCCTATGACGAGCGGCTGAAACTTCTGCCTGACTACCTCCAGCAGCTGGAAATGGAATCGAACGGCAAGAGCGTTCTGGCCGATGGCTCTCCGTTGACGCGCGCCAGTGCGCCGGTGACGTGGGGCGGCGTCGGCACCGATGCCCAGCATGCGGTGTTCCAGTTGCTCCACCAGGGCACGCACCTGATCCCGGTGGACTTTCTTGCGGTCAAGACGCCCGGGCATGACCTCGATCCGGCCCATCACGAGATACTGCTGTCGAACTGCTTTGCGCAAGGGGCCGCGCTGATGGCGGGCAAGGCATCTGACGATGGCGCGCGTGCTTATCCCGGAGACCGTCCTTCGGCGACGATCCTGTGCGAGGACCTCAACCCCGCCACCCTCGGCGCGCTGATCGCGTTCCACGAACACCGCACGTTCGTTTCGGCGGCAATGCTGGGAATCAATCCCTTCGACCAGTTCGGCGTCGAACTCGGCAAGGCGATTGCCAAGCAGATCGAGGCGGGCGGCGGCGCCGGCTTTGATCCGTCTACGGAAGCCCTTCTCTCAGCTGCAGGAATTGGCGGCTGATAGTTCGTCAGGCTAACAATATCCGCTAAATGCCTCTGGTCTTGGGCGAGACCAGAGGCCATATGCGCCTTCACCAACAGGAGCGCATATGGCTGAGCAGGACTCTGGGCAGGACTTCGACTACGATCTCTTCGTGATTGGTGCAGGATCGGGCGGTGTGCGCGCCAGCCGCATCGCCGCGAGCCATGGCGCGCGGGTGGCGGTGGCGGAGGAATACCGCGTCGGCGGGACCTGCGTGATCCGCGGCTGCGTGCCCAAGAAGTTGCTGGTCTACGGATCGCATTTCGCCGAGGAGCTGCAGGACGCGGCCAACTATGGCTGGACGGTCGAGAAGATGACGTTCGACTGGCCGACGTTACGTGACGCGGTTCTGAAGGATGTCGACCGGCTCAACACCGCGTATACGAACACGCTTGAAAACAACAAGGTAGAGCGTTTCCTCGAGCGCGCCGAGGTGGCGGGGCCGAACACCGTGCGGCTGGCTTCGGGCAAGGAAATCAGCGCGAAGTATATCCTGATCGCAACCGGCGCCTGGCCGGTCATGCCGGAATTCGAGGGTAACGAGCATTGCATTACCTCGAACGAGGTGTTCCATCTCGAGAAGCTGCCAAAGCGCGTCGTGATCTCCGGCGCCGGCTATATCGCGATGGAGTTCGCGGGCATTTTCAACGCTTTGGGCTGTCACGTAACGGTGGTAAACCGCAGCGAGACGATCCTGCGCGGGTACGATGAATCCCTCCGGGACCGCCTGCTGCAGATCACCATGGCACGCGGGATCGAGTACAAGTTCAATTGCCCGTTCGACCGCGTGGAGAAGCGCGAGGATGGTTCGTTCGACGTCTACCTTGGCAAGCAACCCGATCCGATCCACGCCGACGTGGTTCTGGTGGCGACCGGGCGCCGGCCCAAGACCGATGGGCTTGGCCTGGAAAACGCTGGAATTACATTGGGTTCGGCGGGCGAGATCCCGGTGGACGATCATGGCAAGACCGCGTGTGACAGCATCTATGCCGTGGGTGACGTAACGAACCGCGTGCAGCTGACGCCGATCGCGATCCGCGAGGGCCAGGCCTTTGCCGACCGCGTGTTCGGCGGGAAGGACACTTCAGTGAGCTACGATGCGATCCCGAGCGCGGTGTTCTCGCAGCCGCCGCTGGCCGGCGTGGGCCTGACGGAAAGCCAGGCGCGCCAGGCTTTTGGTAGCAATATCAAGGTCTACTCGTCCGACTTCCGCCCGATGAAGAACATTTTCGGCCATCGGCCCGAGCGGGGGCTTTACAAGATGATCGTCGATGCCTCGACCGAGAAGGTGCTGGGCATCCACATGATCGGGCCGGACAGCCCGGAAATCCTGCAGGCAGCAGCCATCGCGGTGAAGGCGGGGCTGACCAAGGCGGATTTCGATGCGACGGTGGCGTTGCACCCCTCGATGGCTGAAGAGCTTGTTTTGATGCGATAATCTGGAGAATTGCCCGTTTTCCAACTCTCGCAGGCAAACGGGCAACTCCCCCATGACTCCCCTGCAACTCTGCCGAACGCAGGGCCTGCTTCCGCAGGCTGAACGGTAGCGATTTGCAACCGGACATCTCCGCGCTAACCTCTCGCCAGATCGCCGGTTGGGGAGAGCGGAAAATATGGCTGGCACGGTCCTCGTATCGGGTGGCAGCGGCTACATTGCCGGGTTCATCATCCGCCGGCTTCTGGCCGAGGGGTGGACCGTTCACGCCACCGTCCGCTCGCTGTCCCGCGAGGCGCAGTTGCGGCCCCTGCTTGGCGGGAGTGCCGAGACGCTGCGGTTCTTTGCCGCGGACCTGACCGCCGATGCCGGGTGGGCGGAGGCGATGGCGGGGTGCAGCCATGTCGCCCATGTCGCCTCGCCATTCACCACGACTGCGCCGAAGCAGGAAGATGACCTGATCGTACCGGCGCGCGAGGGAGTGTTGCGGGCGTTACGTTATGCTCGCGATGCGGGGGTTACGCGCTTCGTGCAGACCTCGTCCGTCGCCGCGATTGCCTATGGCCATGGCAAGGGGGTGTTCGAGTTCACCGAGAAGGACTGGACCAATCTCGAGGGCGAGGATGTCTATGCCTATGTGAAGTCCAAGACCATTGCCGAGCGCGCGGCGCGGGACTGGGTGGCCGCCGCCGGCGGGGGGATGGAGTTCGTCTCGGTCAACCCGGCGGCCGTGTTGGGGCCGGTGTGGAGCAATGACTTTTCGCCATCGATCGAAGTGGTCAAGCAACTGCTTTCAGGCGCTTTGCCGGGCTGCCCGGACCTTGGGTTCGGGATCGTCGACGTGCGTGACGTTGCGGACCTGCACGTGCGGGCGCTGACCACGCCGGGCCTGGCGAGCGAACGGTTCATTGCGTCGGGACCGTTCCTCAAGATTGCCGACGTGGCAAAGGTGTTGAAGGAACACCTCGGGCCACAGGCGCGCAAGGTGCCGACGCGCAGGCTGCCCGACTGGCTGGTGCGGACGGTGGCGTTGTTCAATCCGGTGATCCGTCAGGTAACGGGAGAACTCGGCAATGTGCGTGGTGCAAGTTCGGCCCATGCGCAGGAGCGGCTGGGTTGGACGATGCGGTCGGTGGAGGTCTCTATCCTCGACTGTGCGCGGAGCCTGATCGAGCGAGGCGTGGTGAAGGTCTAGATGCCAGCGAACCATTGGTAGCCGGAATGATCCTCCCAGTAGCCGCCTCCGCCGCCGTAGAGACCGGCGAGGGTCTCGACCGCTTCGATCCTCATCACATACTTGGCCTGCTTGTAGCCAAGAGCGCGTTCGACGCGCAGACGGATCGGGGCGCCGTGGCCGACGGGCAGGGGCTGGCGGTTCATGGTGTGGGCGAGGATGGTCTGCGGGTGCAGGGCATCGATCATGTCGATGCTTTCGTAGTACGGCGTACCTGAGAAATCATCTGCACAATGAAAGACAATGTATTGAGCGGATGGGGAAACCTGCGCCTGACGCAGCAGCAGGGCAAGCGGAACACCGGTCCATTCCCCGATGGCGCTCCACCCCTCGACGCAGTCGTGGCGGGTGATCTGCGTGCGCTGCGGCGCGGCCTTAAGTTGGGCGAGGGTGAGGCTGAAGGGGCGGGCGACCTTGCCGCCGATCTCCAGCTTCCAGTCGGCGAAGTTGCTGGCCATGTGGGCCTGATACGCGGGCGAGGCGGGCAGGCGATTGCCGTTCATGCGGAATCTGGGCGAAAGATCGGCGCGGGTGAATTCCGGCGCAAGTGCATTGCGATCCGTCACCAGACGCTGGCCGGAGAGGGTGGCTTTTTCACCTAATGTGAGGACCTTGCGGACAGTCGGGGACGCGGTGATCTTCTCGCACCCGGCCAGAAGCAGGCCGCTGGCACCGACGATGGCGTTGCGCCGCGTGACGAGGGTCATGGACGTTCCTTTCGCGGTGCGGGGAGCCGATACCATCCGGTGACGATCGAGCGAAGTTCGTTGAATGGACCGGCCAGCAAAACCATGAGAAGATGGATGAGGATGAACGCCAAAAAGGCTGTCGCACAAAGGAAATGTATCGATCGCGCCGACTGCCTGCCGCCGAAGATATCGAGCAACCACGGGAAGGCAGCATTCAGCGTGGGCGACATGGTCATTCCAGTGAGCACGACCAGCGGGATCAGTACGAAGATGACGCCAAGGTATGCGATCTTCTGCAAGGGGTTGTAAGCCTTGGCTGCTTCGCCGGTGGGGAACCGCAGGCGTGCATGTTCCTTGATGTCGTGCCACAGATGCGCGAGCTTGCGCTCTTCAGGTTTCAGGGAAAGATCGCGCGACAAGTGCTTTGAAAATAATGCATAAATGACGAAAAGAGTAAGCGATATTACCAGCACCCAGGCGAAGAAGAAGTGCCATTGGCGACCTTCGGCCAAGCTGTAGTAATTGGGGATGGTGACGAGAGGCGGAAAGGCCCGGGTCGAGTGTTCCGTCCATCCCAGGAAGCCGGTCGTATCAAGCTGAAAGCTGCCGAGGCGCAGGAAGCCCTGCTGGCCTTGTCTCCCGATTTCCAGCCATGGCGTTTCGAAGGTGGCGCCGTACTTGCCCCAGTAGAGGCGGGGGTGAGCGTTGAAGATCGTCGCCCCGCTCATCAGCATGGCGAAGATCGTGACCGCGTTGGTCCAGTGCCAGATCCTGACCGGCAACCGCGTGCGATACACCAGAGGGCGCGTCTGCGCCGTTGGTGTAGATTCCTGTGACGTTACGATTGCTGGCGCGGTATCCACGGCGGGGTTCCTGCTCCTGTCCTGCCGACAGAGTGCCACATTCAGCAGCGGGGAAAAAGCCTCTGTAACGACGCGCGTGGAAATGCAGCGGATAGGGGCCTGACCCTAGGCCGGATGGCGCGCTGCCAGCGCGATCAGGTCTGTGCGCGAATAGCGGCGCTGGCTGGCGCGGGCGATGCAGGAACGCGGGACCGGGCGCAGCGCGGACCATGCCGCCTTGCCGATGAAGCCGAGCTTGCGGGCGTTAGTAACGACGGTGCGATGGTCCCAGGCATGATCGCCGCGCTTGGCGACCTCGCGCGCAATCTCGCCATAGATGCCGGCTGCGGCGAGGATGGCCCAGCGTTGGCGGCCCTTGAGGCGGGCAGCGCCGATGCGGGCCGAGCATTCGTGGATTTCCGCCGTCTCGCACATCCGCGCGACCAGCCGGGTTAGCGCGGGCCGATAGTGCGGCTTCATCTGTTCGCCGGGCGGTATGTCGAGCTCGGACAGCCAGTCGAGCGGGATGTAGCAGCGGTCGGCCGCGTCATCTTCCTCGATATCGCGGGCGATGTTGGCGAGTTGAAAGGCAAGGCCAAGGTCGCAGGCGCGATCGAGCGTGTCCTCGTCATCCGGCGAAACGCCCATCACCACAGCCATCATCACCCCGACGGCGCCGGCGACATGCCAGCAATAGCGCATCAGGTCTGCCTCGCTGTGGGGCTGCCACTCGGCGGCATCGAGCGCAAAGCCGTCGATCACGGCGCGGGCCATCTCGATCGTCAGGCCAGTTTCGCGGGCGACAAGGCCGAGGGCGTCGAACGCCGGATCGCCGCTTTCGCGCCCGGCAAGGGCAAGGGCGGTTTTTTCGCGAACGATGGCAAGCCGCTCGGCGGCACCTTCCTGAATGCCAAGCGCGCCGCCATGGTCTTGCGCATCGACGATGTCGTCGCAGCGGCGACACCAGGCATAGAGCAACCAGACCCGTTCGCGCGTTTTGCGGTCGAACAGGTGGCTGGCGGCGGCGAAGCTTTTCGAGCCCTTCAGGATTGACTTGCGGGCGTAACTAACGAGTGCGCTGCGATCCTGCATTGCTCAGAGATCTTCGGCCTTCATCGCGAAGATCGGCTTGTGCGGGACGTGTGCTTCCATGCGCGCCAGCAGGATATCGAGGTCGGGTTCGGCGATGATGATTCCGGCATGGGCTTCGCGGATGAAGCCTACCTCGATCATGTGGCGGTTGAAGGCGAGCAGGTGGTCATAGAAGCCATAGGCGTTGAGCAGACCCACCGGCTTGGCGTGGTAGCCCAGTTGCGCCCAGCTGACCGCTTCCCACAGCTCGTCCATCGTGCCCACGCCCCCGGGGATGGTGAGGAAACCGTCCGACAGGTCGGTGAAAGCCTTCTTGCGTTCGTGCATGCCGGGGACGATGTGCAGTTCGGTGCAATCGTGGTTCGAGACCTCGCTGTTAACGAGGGCCTCGGGGATCACGCCGATCACTTCGCCGCCCGCATCGAGCGCGCCATAGGCGACTGCGCCCATGAGGCCGAGCTTGCCGCCGCCATAGACCACGCCGATTCCGCGCCGGGCCAGTTCGGCGCCGATCTGGCGGGCGAGAGTTACGTAACGGGTGTCGGCGGGTGAGGCAGAGCCGCAATAGACGGCGAGACGTCTGATCGAAGTACGGCCGGTCAAGCAAGATCCTCCAGCATCAGTTTGGCGGTGGCCTTGGCCGAACCGACTACTCCGGGAATCCCGGCACCCGGATGGGTTCCCGCGCCGACCAGATACATGTTCGAAATGGCATCGTCACGGTTGTGCGCGCGGAACCAGGCGCTCTGCGTGAGCAGCGGTTCGAGGCTGAAGGCGCTGCCGAGGTGGGCGGACAGGTCAGTCTTGAAGTCCGACGGGGCATAGTGGAACTTCGTTACGATACGCGAATGGATGTCCGGGATGAGGCGGCGGCCAACTTCATCGAGGATGCGCTTTTCGAGGATCGGGCCGATCTCGTCCCAGTCGACCGGGAGCTTGCCCATGTTGGCCACCGGAACGAGCGCGTAGAAGGTGCTCATGCCTTCCGGCGCGACAGAGGGGTCGGTCACGGTCGGGTGGTGGAGATAGATCGAGAAGTCTTCGGGCAGGACGCCGTGCTTGTAGATATCGTCCAGCAGGCCTTTGTAGCGCGGCCCGAACAGAATCATGTGGTGCGGAATGCCCGGCCAGGTGCCTTCGACACCGAAGTGAACGACGAAGAGGCTGGGCGAGAATTTCTTTTTCGTCAAGGACTTTGCGCGACGTTGTGCATGTGGATTATCAGGCATCAGGTCGCGGTAGGAATGGACGATGTCGCCGTTGGAGGCGACCGCATCGAACTTGGCCGACCAGCCGCTTTTCGTCGTGACGCCGGTGACGCGGGTGCCAAGCGTTTCGATATGGGTGACCGGATCGCCCATGCGCACTTCGCCGCCGAGGCGCTGGAAATGGGTGAGCATGCCCTGGATCAGCTTGTTGGTGCCGCCCTTGGCCCACCACACGCCGCCGTCCTTCTCGAGCTTGTGGATCAGGGCGTAGATCGAGCTGGTGTTCATCGGGTTGCCGCCGACGAGCAGGGTGTGGAAGCTGAAGGCTTCGCGCAGGCGTTCGTCCTTCACATAGGACGAGACCATCGAATAGACCGAGCGCCAGGCCTGGTAGCGGGCAAGCGCCGGGGCGGCCTTGAGCATCGAGGCGAAATCGAGGAACGGGACCGAGCCGAGCTTGACGTAGCCTTCCTCGAAGACGCCTGCCGAGTATTGCAGGAACTCGTCGTAGCCCGCGACGTCAGCCGGATTGAGCTTGGCGATCTCGGCGCGGAGCTGGGTCTCGTCGTTCGAATAATCGAAGTTGGTGCCGTCGGGCCAATTGAGGCGGTAGAAGGGCATGACCGGCATAAGCTCGACATCGTCGGACATGCGATGGCCCTTGAGGGCCCAGAGTTCCTGCAGGCAGGCGGGATCGGTGACGACGGTGGGGCCGGCGTCGAAGGTGAAGCCGTCCTTCTCCCAGTGGTAGGCGCGGCCGCCAGGCTTGTCGCGCGCTTCGATCACGGTCGTCTGGATGCCGCCGGACTGGAGGCGGATGGCGAGGGCCAGGCCGCCGAAGCCGGAGCCGATTACGCAAGCGCGCTTCATCGTGGGGTTCCTGCAAGGGTAAGGGGCTTGGGCCGCGCGCCGAGGCCGGTGAGCACGCCGATGGCGTTCAAGATCGGCAGCGGCGGCTTGCCCGCGAGGATGCGGGCCTTGTCGAACACGGTGGTCTTGCCGGCGTAGAAACGCTCGATCAATCCGTGGCGCAGGCTGTAGAAGCGTTCGAGGACGCGGTAGCGCTTGTCCGGCTCGGCGCCCGCAAAGAGCAGGGCCGAGAGCTGTCGCAGGTAGGCGGAGTTGGCCCAGTGTTCGCGCGCCCAGTATTCGCTGAACTGGGCGAGGGCTTCGCCGGACAGGTCCTGCTGCCGCGCGAGGGCGAGGGCGTATTTCACCGCATCAGGCAGCGAGTAGCTGGTCACGGCCTGGAACAGCCCGGCGCGCACACCGGCACGGGCGACGGGGCCGCCGCTTGCGCGCCAGAACGCATCGAAATTGCCGCCGGCGACGACGGGGAGAACGCCCTGTTCCTCTTCCAGCACTTCGGCGACATGCCAGCCTTTGGCGGCAGCATAAGCGTCGATGCGGGCGCGGATGGCATCGGCATCGAGGGCGGGACCATCGGAATAGTAGGTGTCCTCGACGAAGATTTCGTCGGCGGCGAAGGGCAGCGAGTAGACAAAGCGGTAGCCGTCGATCTGTTCGACCGTGGCGTCCTTGACGATGGGGGCTTCGAGGCCGTGGGGGGCCGAAAGGCGGAAGCGGCGGCCGACGAACTTCTGCCAGCCGCCGGTAAGGTCCGTTACGTTACGCAGGCCGCGTGCGTCGATCACGCCTTTTGCCTCGAGCCGGGTGCCGTCGGACAGGGTGGCGTTGGTGGCGCTGCAGGCCAGAGCGCGGACCCCGGTCATGATCGATGCCTCGCCAAGGCGCTGGCGGACGACCTTGTCGAAGCGGTGGGAACTGATCGAGTAGTAGCTGGTCTTGAGGCGACGTTCGTAGCGCGGGAAGTGCACGGTGTATTCGGGCCAGGCGGCAACGACCATGCCGTCGAGCAGTTCGCGCCCGGCCTTGTTCACGTCGGTCCCGAAGAACGACCACACGTGGTTGCCACCGATCGTTTCGCCCTGTTCGACGAGGACGAGATCGAGTTCGGGGCGGGCCTGGCGCAGGGCCAGAGCGACGAGGCCGCCAGCCAGCCCTCCGCCGAGGATCGCGATGTCGCAGTGTCGCACGCTCATGACCATAGCGCTTAGGGGGATGCGGTTGCCGGTGCAACCATGGGCTTGTCGCTGTCAGCTTCACCCGTCAGAAAGGGCATGGATCGGGGGGGGGAGTAGCGGCAAATGGCGAGGATGGTTTCATTGCGGCCCGGCAGGGCGGGGTGGATTGCGGCTGCAGGCGTCGCGCTTGGGATCGTCATCATCCTGCTTGGCATGGCGCGGCCGCCGATCTGCCCGTGCGGAACGATCCGACTGTGGCAGGGCGTGGTGGAATCGGCGGAGAACAGCCAGCAGATTTCGGACTGGTACAGTTTCAGCCACGTGATCCACGGCTTCCTGTTCTACGGCGGAGCGCACCTTCTATGGCGCAAGGCCGGGCTGACGGCGATTTCTCCGCACTGGGCGCTGGGCCTGGCGGTGCTGGTCGAGGGTTCGTGGGAGATCCTCGAGAATTCGCCGATCATCATCGACCGCTATCGTGCCGTGACGATCTCGTACGGCTATTCGGGCGACAGCGTGCTCAATTCCTTTTGCGACATGGGCTTCATGGCACTGGGCTTCGTCTTTGCCGGTCGCATGCCGGCGTTGGTGACGGCGGCAGTGGCCGTGGCGTTCGAACTGTTCACGCTGGCGATGATCCGCGACAACCTGACGCTCAACGTGCTGATGCTGGCCTGGCCGTTGGAGGCGGTGAGGGAGTGGCAGGCGGCGGGCTGATCGAAACCCTGACTGCCTGATTTTCTTGACCGAATGCCTCATTCGCCGGGGCAGTCGGTTGCCAATTGATACGCATCAATGTCACTTTTCCAGACGAGCCGAGAACGGCCGCATATGGCGTCAGACCATGGAGAGGCATGATGAGCGAGCACGCAGCATCGGGCGGCGACTTCGACGTATTGATCGTGGGCGCAGGCATTTCCGGCATCGGTTCGGCCTGGCATCTGCAGGAGCAGTGCCCCGGCAAGACCTATGCGGTCATCGAGAGCAAGGACACTTTTGGCGGGACGTGGGAAACCCACAAGTACCCCGGCGTCCGTTCGGACTCTGACCTTTACACTTTCGGCTATCGCTTCAAGCCCTGGGTCGGCGCGCCGATTGCCAGCGCGCAGGCGATCCTCGACTACATGGGCGAGGTGATCGAGGAAGGCGGCATCGACCAGCACATCCGCTATGGCCACACGATCACCAGTGCCAAGTGGGACAGTGCGAGCAATCGCTGGACGCTGGAGGCTCGGACCAAGGGCGGCGAAACGGTGATCTTCACCGCGAACTTCCTGTGGATGTGCCAAGGCTACTATGATCATCAGGTTCCCTACATTCCCAAGGAGTGGCAGGGCGTTTCCGACTTCAAGGGTCTGTTCGTCCACGCCCAGCTGTGGGACCCGGCGACCGACTGGGAAGGCAAGCGCGTACTGGTGATCGGATCGGGCGCGACGGCGGCGACCGTAGTTCCGGCCTTTGCCGAAAAGGCGCAGGTGACGATGCTGCAGCGCTCGCCCACCTATTTCTATTGCCATCCGAACCAGAACGAGCTGGCCGACCGCTTGCGCCAGATCGGCATCGACGAGCCGACGATCCACCGCGTGGTGCGTGCGCAGATCATGCATGACCAGGCGCTGATGGACAAACGCTGCGTCGAGGAACCCGACGTGGTGTTCGAGGAACTGAAGATGGCGGCGCGCGCCTATGCCGGCGAGGACTTTGCGTTCGAGCCGCACTTCACGCCGAGATACCGGCCGTGGCAGCAGCGGCTGGCGTTCTGCCCGGATGGCGACCTGTTCCGGGCGGCGTCGGAGGGCAAGGTCAAGGTCGTGACCGACACTATCGATCGATTTACCGAGACTGGCGTGCTGACAAAGGGTGGCGAGCTGCTGGAGGCGGACATCATCGTTGCCTGCACCGGATTCCACCTGAAGGTTCTGGGTGACATACCGTTCGAGGTGGATGGCAAGGCCGTGAACTGGGGCGATACCGTAACCTATCGCGGCATGATGTTCACAGGCGTGCCCAACATGGTCTGGGTCTTCGGCTATTTCCGCGCGAGCTGGACGCTGCGCGTGGATATGCTGGGCGATTTCGTTTGCCGCCTGATCAACCATATGGACGAAAAGGGCGTGCGCAAGGTCGAAGTTGCCTTCCGCGACGAGGATGCCGGCATGGACGTGCTGCCGTGGATCGAGGAGGACAACTTCAATCCGGGCTACCTGATGCGCGACATGGACAAGCTGCCCCGGCGCGGCGGTAATGAAGTATGGCGTCACAACCAGAGCTACTGGCTGGAGCGCGAGGCCATTCCAGCGATCGATCTGGACGGGCAGGAGTTCGTCTACGATGGGGTGCGGCGGGATGCGCCTTTGGCGGAAGCGGCGGAGTAGCTAAAGCAAGCGCGCTTCCCGCAGGGGCGGGAAAACTCAGTCCGGTTCTGCTTGTCGAGGCGGGACCGGCAAGGTGTTCCCCAACGCATTTGCGCGCTTCGCGCCAGCCTCGAGTTCCTTCTTGAGGTTGCGGACGTAGTGGTCAAAATCCAGCTGGATCGTATGCCGGCGCGACGCGTAATACTGGCCGGTGTGGTAGGCTTCGTCGCTGGCGATGACGCGGTGCATTTCGGCAGGCGTGGGCGGAGCATAGTCACCCGCAAGATAGGCTGCGACGAGCTTTGACTGCTGCTCGGCGAAATTGACCAGCGTCGGCAAGGGCTGGGCCAGGCCGACGTAGAACAGGTCGGGCACTTCGGGCTTCATGATCCGCTTGAAAAGGGGTGGCGGGCGATTTTCAGCATCGGCGGTAAGTGCAGGATCGTCGAAAAAAGGGAAGCGGATGTCATAGCCGGTGGCCCAGACGATCACGTCAACCTGTTCGCGCGTTCCGTCGGTGAATATGACGCTGTCCCCGTCGAGCCTCTCGATGCCGGGCTTCATGGTCAGGTCGCCTGAGCCCGCACGGAGCAGGAACTCGCCGGAGACGGTCCCGTGGCTTTCGAAGGGGCCGATTTCGGGTTCTGGCAGGCCGTACTGGCTCATCCGGCCGACCAGTTTCTTGATCATGCGAGTGGCCAGCCAGTTGCGCAGCCGCTTGGGCATCCACGACGGTGCCGGGTTCTTGTCGAGCGGCTGGCCGCGGTAGTATTTCGGCAGGACCCAGACCCCGCGCCGGGTGGAGACGAACAGGCGCGAGGCGATCGGGCGCTGCGACAGTTCAGAGGCGATGTCCATCGCGCTGTTGCCCATTCCGACAACGAGCACGCGCTTGCCGACGCAGTCGACCGGATCGAAAGGACTGCGATAGCCGTGGCTGTGGATCTGGGGGCCGGAGAATTGCCCGGGATAATCGGGAATGCGCGCGGCCCAGTGATGGCCGTTGGCGACGACCAGCGCATCGAAGCGCTCGGTCTCGCCGGTGGACAGGCGGATCTCCCAACCGCCTCCGGAACGCCGTGTCGCCTTTTCCACGCGGGTCTTGAACCGGATGTGCGGGCGCAGACCGAAGTGACCGACATAGTCATGGAAATATTGGAGAAGCTGGGCGTGATGGGGATAGTCAGGCCATTCCGCCGGGACCGGGTAATCCTCGAACGCCAGCCGCCATTTCGACGTGTCGATGTGCAGGCTCTGGTAGCAGGCCGACATGCCGTTGGGATTGTTGAAGTACCAGTTTCCGCCGATGTCATCGGACGCTTCGTAGACGACGAAGGGAATGCCATTGTCCTGCAGGCGCTTGGCGGTGGTGAAACCGGAGCAGCCTGCGCCGATGATGCATACGCGCGGGAGCTGGCCCGTCCGCTTACGCGCGACGACGTCGAGCGCGACTTCAGGCGCGACATGCGGTGGTGCGACCGTTCCAGTCTGGGCCATGATCCTGCTCCATTGTTTGGCCTTGCGTGCCTGAAGCAGGGATATCCTTAATCGGGTGATTAAGTCCACCCGGCCGGGTGATCGGTCAAGTTTTGCGTTGGCGGATCGGACGGCCCGCGCGGGCGGAGCGCTTCCTGAGCCAGATGACCACGCCGGTCACGGAAAGCATCGTTACCATCAGGCCGAGCAGGCTGACGAATACCCGGTACGGGAGGCCAAAGACTTGCGCCATGTGCAGCGCAGCCAGCCAGTTGTTGAAGGTGTTGGTGCCGTTGGCGCCGCTCGGCCAGTCTACCGCCTTCAATTCGCCGGTATTGCTGTCGAACGCAACGCGGGTGCCGCCACCGTGGTGGCCGATGTCGGCCGCGGTGGTGAAGCCGTAAACGTACATCCCGCTGGTGGGCACGTGCCAGATCCAGGTTTCGCCTTCCTCCAAAGGAACGAGGCCCTGCTTGTAGGCGACCTCTTCGGCGAGCGCCTTGCCGCGGGCGGTGGCGGCGCGGAAATCGAGGGCAGGGGCATTGCGCGGGGCGGGCAGGGTGTTTTCGAGCAGCACAAGCCGGGCGTCCTGCGCGCCCAGTGCCTGCATCACCGGCACATGGACCTGCGGCAGGTTGAACGACACGCTCGACCAGGCAAAGACCAGCAGAAGCGGCCAGAGCCAGAGGCCTCCGGCGCGGTGCAGATCGAAGTTGAGCTTGTAGGGCGTGGACTTCCAGCGGATGCGCCAACTCGGGCGCCAGCGTTCGAGGAACGGCGTGCGGGCGGGCTTCGGCGCTTTGGGTGGCAGGGTGAGGTAGAAGCCGACGAAGCAATCCAGCGTCCAGATCAGCGCGGCGATCCCGAAAGCGAGCGTGCCGATGGTGCCGAGTGCGAGCGAATAGTGGAGGCGATAGAGGAAGGGCATCAGGTTTTTCTGCCCTTGTGCAATGTTGCCCCATTCACGACGGCCTTGCTCCTGCCCGGTCACGGGATTGAGGAACAGATCGTCCCATTCGGGCACGCCGGGCCCGTGTTCGCGCTCGAGCCCGGTCTTCGGATCGAGCCAGTGAAGGTGCAGGCGCAGGGCCTTGCCGGGTTCGACCGAGAGCGGCAGGAAATCGAGCGCGGCACCGGGATAGCGGGCAAGCACGTCCTCGCGCACGCGCAGGGGATCGGGCGTGCCGGTCCAGCGGGAATTGTGCAGTTCCGGCGCGGTGGCGGCTTCCAGTTCCTCGATCCATGGCAGGAGCGAGCCAGTCATGCCTGCGACCGCCAGAAAGAGTGCGAGGGTCAGGCCCGCCCAGCGGTGGACCACGACCCAGAATGCGCGCCCCGGCAGCGCGAGGCGCCGGGGCGAGGGAATGGCGTGCTGCGCGGTGGTGGCCATCAGAAGGTCATCCTGACCGAACCGGTGACGCTGCGCGGGGCTGCGTTGAACGACTGGTCCCAATACAGGCTGGCAAGATGCTTGTGATTGGTCACATTGGCGACGTTGAGGTTGAAGCTGACATTGTCATTGAGCTTGTATCCTGCCTGCAGTTGGAGGGTGGCGTAGTCGTCCTGACGGATCGTGCCGAGGGCGTTGGTTGAATGGATCGCATCCTGCCAGCGCATGGCCGCGCCAAGCTGGACCTTCTCGACCGGCTCCCACCGGAGCAGCAGGTTGGCAGTGGTGCGCGGCACATAAGTGCGGACGGGATCGCCATTGCGCCCTTCGAGCGAGAGGTGGGTGACGCCGCCCTGCACGGTCAGGCCGGGGGCGATGCGGCCGCCCACTTCCGCCTCGACGCCCTGGCTGCGCACGAAGATGCCGGTGTAGAGGGTCTGGCCGAGATTGGCGTCGTAGCCGGAGGATTCGGCAAGGTTCGACTGTTCGGAGCGGAACAGCGCGAGCGAACCGAACAGTGTCTTGTGTGCGGTTTCCCCCTTCAGGCCGGCTTCCCAGCTCTTGCCCTTGGCCGAGCCGACCGGCTTGAGGTTTGTGCCGAGTTCCTTCTGCGGATTGAAGATGTCGGAATAGCTGGCGTAGAGGTTGACGCCGGGCAGCACCTTGAATGTTGCGCCGAGGAAGGGGCTGACCGCGCTTTCGCTGCGGGCGGCGCTGACGCCGAAGGTGAAACCGGTGGTCTGCACGTCGATGTAGTTGGCGCCGAGGATCAGGCTGAGGCGGTTGGTCAGTTCCAGATCGGTGGCGGCGCGGATGCGCCATTGCTTGTCCGAGATGCGGGCGCTTTCAACGGCATCGCCAAAGGCCGGGAAGGGGACTTCCGTACCGTTCCAGCCTGATTGCAGGGCGGGGAGAGCACCCCAGGCCGGGTCGGTGCCGGGGACGGGGTAGGTCAGGTAGCCGAACTTCGCTGCGGTCCGCTGAACGCCAAGGGTCAGCTTGTGGTCGCGGCCGAAGAGCTTGAAGCTGCCATCGAGGCGATTGTCCCAGATCCAGCCGCGTGCGGTGGACAGGTAGCCGCCGGGGTAGCCGAACAGGCCGAGGCCCGTTTCGGCATCGGGCGTGCCATAGACGTAGAACAGCCTCGAGGGTTCATCGTTGATGCGGCGCGAAAGGTGGGTCTTGACGCTCCAGCCGGGAGCGAAGGACCACGTGGCCTCGGCGAATGCGGTCTGGTCCTTGCTCTTCCAGTAGGTCCAGTCCTGCGTGGTGGAGGTGGAGAAATCCCAGTCGAGCTGGTTGCCTTCGCTGTCGAGCAGGGGAAGCGCGCCCCACAGCACCCCGTGCGAGGTGCCCTGCTGGCGGGCGTAGCCAAATGACAGTGCGAGATTTTCGGCAACGCGGCCATCGACCACCGCCTGCAGCGCGGTGCGGTTCGAGCGGTAGTCGCGCAGATAGGAATCCGCGTTCTGCGCCGCGCCGACAAGGCGGACACCCCAGTTGCCGTCAGAGGTCAGCGGCATTTCGATGTCGACTTCGCTGCGGACCCGGTTCCACGAGGCGGCGGTCAATTCGCCGGTTACGCGGCGCTGCCCGGTGTAATGGCGGCGGCGGTAGTTGATCGTACCGGAGGGATTGCCGACGCCCGAAAGAAGGGCGTTTGCGCCTCGAACGACCTCGATCGAATCCCACATCACGGTATCGAGCGAACCGATGGAAGGCCCCCAGATGTTGGGCAACTGGATACCGTCCACCATGGCTTCGGTGATGTCGAAGCCGCGGGCGTTGTAATAAGTGCGGTCCGTCTCGGCCTCGTCCACGTTCACGCCGGTGACATAGCGCAGGACATCGTTGACCTCATCAAAGGCGAAGTCATCGAGCAGGGTGCGGTCGATGACGGTCACCGATTGGGGCGTATCGATGATGGCGAGGGGGAGGCCGGTTGCGCCGCTTGCCACGCCTTCGGCCTTTTCACCGATCACGGTGATGCGATTCTGGTTGTCTTCGGCCTCATCGGCACAGGCGGGGTGCCCGCCAAGGACCAGCGCGGCAAGGGATGTGGCGGAAAGAAAATGCAAGCGATGCGACACGTTAGGCTCCCGTCTGTGATGGGCGGGCCTTAGTGCGATTCATTCGCAAGAGTCAATGCAAGTAAGAATCATTCGCATTAAAGGCGAATGAACCCTCTTGGATTGGCTGGTTGCCAGTGTCGCCAGACCGCATTAGAAGTGCCGCCATACCCCGGGGAGCCAGTGTGGCTGAGAGGGGCTGGTCACGCAGCCCGACCCGTCGAACCTGAACCCGTTAGCACGGGCGGAGGGAAGGGCAGTGCTGCTGGCAAAGCCATGGCACCCGCGCTCCCGATGCCTGACGAGAGGAGCGCTTGAATGGCCGACATCAACTCCAAGCTGGAAATCGGCGTCACCACCGGGCCGATCCGTGGCAGCCGCAAGATCCACGTGGAAAGCGCGCGCTTTCCCGGCCTGACCGTGGCGATGCGCGAGATTTCGCTGGAGCCTGCGAGCGGGGAGCCGCCGGTGCGCGTCTACGACACGTCCGGTCCTTATACTGACAGCAACGTCATGATCGATATTGCCGCCGGCCTGCCCAAGCTGCGCCACGACTGGATCGTCGGTCGCGGTGATGTCGAGGCCTATGAGGGCCGTGCGGTCAAGCCCGAGGACAACGGCCTGAAGGGACCGGACCGGTCGGCAGGTGTTCCGCCGTTCCCGAACGTGGTGAAGCGGCCGCTGCGGGCCAAGGCCGGGCAGAACGTCAGCCAGATGCACTATGCGCGGCAGGGCATCATCACGCCCGAGATGGAATACGTGGCGATCCGCGAGAACCTTGGCCGCAAGCAGGCCAAGGAAGCGCTGATCCGTGACGGGCAGGACTGGGGTGCCTCGATCCCGGATTACGTGACGCCGGAATTCGTGCGTGATGAAGTGGCGCGGGGGCGCGCGATCATTCCTTCGAACATCAACCACCCCGAAAGCGAGCCGATGGCGATCGGGCGCAACTTCCTCGTCAAGATCAACGCCAACATCGGCAACTCGGCGGTCGCGTCTGACGTGGCCAGCGAAGTCGACAAGATGGTCTGGTCGATCCGCTGGGGTGCGGACACCGTGATGGACCTTTCGACCGGCCGCAATATCCATGACACGCGCGAGTGGATCCTGCGCAACTCGCCGGTTCCGATCGGCACGGTGCCGATCTATCAGGCGCTGGAAAAGGTTGGCGGCATTGCCGAGGACCTGACCTGGGAGATCTTCCGCGATACCCTGATCGAGCAGGCAGAACAGGGCGTGGACTACTTCACGATCCACGCCGGCGTGCGCCTGCCCTACATCCCGCTGGCGGCCAAGCGCATGACCGGCATCGTCAGCCGTGGTGGCTCGATCATGGCCAAGTGGTGCCTGGCGCATCACAAGGAATCGTTCCTCTACGAGAACTTCGACGAGATCACCGAGATCATGAAGGCCTACGACGTGGCCTATTCGTTGGGTGATGGCCTGCGTCCAGGCTCGATCTACGATGCCAACGACGAGGCGCAGTTCGCCGAGCTCTATACGCTGGGCGAGTTGACCAAGCGTGCGTGGGCGCAGGACGTGCAGGTGATGATCGAAGGCCCCGGCCATGTGCCGATGCACAAGATCAAGGAGAACATGACCAAGCAGCTCGAAGCATGCGGCGAAGCGCCGTTCTATACGCTCGGGCCGCTCGTCACCGACATCGCGCCGGGATACGACCATATCACCAGCGGCATCGGCGCGGCCCAGATTGGCTGGTACGGCACGGCGATGCTCTGCTACGTCACGCCCAAGGAACACCTTGGCCTGCCGGACCGCGACGACGTAAAGGTCGGCGTGGTGACCTACAAGCTGGCCGCCCACGCGGCGGACCTCGCCAAGGGCCACCCCGCGGCGCAGGTGCGTGACGATGCGCTGAGCAAGGCGCGCTTCGAGTTCCGTTGGCGCGACCAGTTCAACCTGTCGCTCGATCCCGACACTGCCGAGCAGTATCACGACCAGACGCTGCCAGCCGAAGGCGCGAAGTCTGCACACTTCTGCTCGATGTGCGGGCCGAAGTTCTGCTCGATGAAGATCAGCCAGGAAGTGCGCGAATTCGCCGCCAAGCAGAACCAGCCGATCGAAACTTTCGTCGCGGCTGACGAAGCCGAGGCGGAAGCCGGCATGAAGGCCATGAGTGCGAAGTACGACGAGATGGGCCGCGAGCTTTACATCGGCGCGGGTGGGCGCGAGCACGACTGAACGTAAAGGATCGGGCTTTACGATCCGGTCTTCGAACAGCCGAATTCATACTATACGGGTTGTAAGAGATGACTTAGGCTCCCTCGTTCTGAGCGGGGGAGCCAAGTCATGTTTCACGGCAGCATCAGTCCAGAAATCGCTGAAAGACTTCAGCTGCTTCGCAAGCGTATCGATGCAGCGAAGATTCCGCCGTCCAAGCTGGATGAGACGCTCAATATTGCAACTTGGAATATAAGGGAGTTCGGGAAGAAGCCGCGACTGAAGGCGGCAATACATTATATCGCCGAGATTATTGGGCAGTTTGATCTGGTGGGGCTGGTCGAGCTACGAGATGACCTTACCGACCTTAATCGAGTTCTGGCAATACTGGGGCCGTATTGGGATGCGGTGTATTCCGACGCCATTCTCGATGCGGGCGGAAACCGAGAACGAGTCTGCTACATCTTTGACTCGCGCACCGTCCGCTTCAACGGCATGGCCTGCGAAGCCAGCCCGCCCCGGACAAAGCGTGGCAAGGAATACCTTTCAGAGTACTCGTGGTGGCGCGCGCCTTACGTCGCATCCTTCAAGAGCGGAAATTACGACTTCCTCGCTTTTACCACGCACGTGCGCTGGGGTGATAGCGACGAGGCACGCCTGAACGAAATTCAAGGGTTGGCCAACTGGGTCAAGGCCAAGGCGGCAGAGAAGAATGCAGAGGACCGGGACATAATCGTGATGGGGGACTTCAACATTCCTTCGCGACAGGATCCGATGTTCGCGGCGATTACATCGGGTGGCTTACAACTTCCCAAAGCCTTGGTAAACGATGAGTTCGGAACCAATCTGGCGCGCGACAAGCGCTATGATCAGATACTGCATCTGCCCCGGTTTGCCGACAACTTTACCAACTCCGGCGGGGTGCTGGATTTCTATGCGAGCGATCACAAGCCGTTGTTTCCCGACCTCGACAAGACTGCCTTCACGTATCAGTTGTCGGACCATCTGCCGCTTTGGATTCAGATCAACACGGATATTGATGGAATGCTGCTGGAACAGATCATCCAGCGCAAGTCGCGCTAGGCTGATCGTGTCGCGGAGGGGAACCTAGCTGCCGACCATCCATTGGCTAAGCAACTGGGCGCCAGTTCCGTGTGCCCTCGGGAAGCGATGGAGAAGGCCATGTTCAAGGCCCGCGTTATGCTCGCTGCGGTTGCTGCGACGACTTTGACCGCAGCATGCACCAGCAATGGATATTATGATCGTCCTGGCTATGCAGATGGCTATTACGACCAAGGCTATTACGAGCAGTATGGCCGATATGATTACAACAACCCTGATCCCCGCTATGGCGGCTACTACGCCGACCGCTATTACCGCGACAATGCGCGTTATCGCGAACGCCAGCTGTCCTACGATGACCGGGTCTATCGCGGGCGCGACGGGCGCTATTACTGCCGCAGGTCCGATGGTTCGACCGGCCTGATCGTCGGCGGCCTTGGTGGCGCGGCTGCAGGAGCGATCATCGCCGAGGGCGACAGCAAGCCGCTGGGCGCGATCATCGGCGCGATCGGTGGCGCGGCGATCGGTGCGGCTATCGACAGCCGCAACCGGAGCGACAACCGCAGCAACGTGCGCTGCAGGTAATTGATGGCGTAACCAGCTTGGCGCCGGGTCTTTCGCAGACCCGGCGTTTTGCTATCGCGACAATCTTGCCAACGCTTCGTCGAGAGCGGAGAGAAAGCGCGAGCGATCGGCTTTGGAGAAGGGGGCGGGGCCTCCGATCACGTCGCCACCGGCGCGCAGGTCAGCCATGATCGCGCGGGTGGCGATCTGGCTGCCGATGGAACTGGTGGTGAAGGGTTTGCCCGCGGGAGAAAGCACTGTGCCGCCTGCCTTGAGGCACCGGTCGGCCAGGAGGATGTCGGCGGTGACGACGATGGCTTTGGAACCTGCCGCTTCGGCAATCCAGTGGTCGGCGGCGTCAAATCCATCGCTGACCACCACGCGACGGACAAGAGGATGTACCGGCACGCGGAAGGGCGAGTTGCTGACGACGGTGACTGGCACGTTGCGGCGGAAGGCGACCTTGTAGATCTCTTCCTTGACTGGGCAGGCATCGCCATCGACAAGGATGCGCACGGTTTCGCTGGGCGTTTCAGGCATGATCGTGCAGTAGCTTTGCCGGAGCGGGTTGGCCACTGTCCGATTAAGTTCGCCAAAGTGCGGATGGGGTGCTACAAGAGCGTCGCTGACGTCGAATTTTGCGACGGACTTCGGTATTGACTACCACGCTGGCGCTTCGGTTCTCGCGGGGCCTTCGACGACGATTTCCTTTCAATTGACGAACCACGCACGGCCCGGCGGCACTTCCGTTTCCGGGCAACCCTCGTTCTTGAAAGGAACATCCCATGCCAGTAGGCACCGTAAAATTCTTCAACACTGAAAAGGGCTACGGCTTCATTCAGCCTGACAACGGCGGCGCTGACAGCTTCGTGCACATCTCGGCCGTCCAGGCTGCCGGCATGGCGACGCTCGATAAGGACCAGCGCGTCAGCTACGAAGTCGAGACCGGCCGCAATGGCAAGGCATCGGCTGTGAACCTCGTTTCGGCCTGACCGAAACCAGCTTCGGCATCGACACGCACCGGGGCTTTGCAAATAGCGTGAGCCCTGCCATCGCAACGCGATGACCAACCCTGCCGATGCCGAACTGCAAGTCCGCCTCCGCCGCGCCGCGTTCAACCGCGCGCTGGCGGAGGGGGACCTTGCCGCGATCGCGCCAATCCTCTCGCCCGATGTGGTGCTGATCACCGGCAGCGACAGTGCAGTCATTTCCGGGCGAAAGGCGCAACTGGCAGCCTGGAAGCGCGAGTTCGCACAAGGCCCTCGAACCGTCTACGTGCGCAACACCGAGAGCGTGATGTCGTCGGGAGTAGAGCCGATCGCCATGGAACATGGGCGCTGGAGCGGAACCGTTCGGGAATCCGCCGAAGTTATGGCTGCCGGGACTTTTGCCGCCAAGTGGCGGAAATCTGGCGAAGCCTGGGTGCTGATCGCCGAGATCTTCGTGACGCTCAGCTGATCCCCCGGTAGAGTCCTGATCTGGCGATTTGGCGGATATTTACCAAGGTGACCTGAAATTCGGGCCATGCTGATCCGGCCCGCCACGTCTCAAACTCTCACCCAGTGCTGGTACACGCGCCAGCATCAGCCCGCGGCTGGTCGCAGACGGGATGGCGAGGGCGCCTGGTCCGCACTGTGCCGCCATTGCGAAAGGCCAATTCGCTCCGTCGGTGGGAAATCGTGGACGCTGGCAGATGGCGTCGACCTGGATGCACTGGCAACACAATCCCCCATCCGCTTTGTGTGCGTGACGAGCGTTGACGACGGCATGGTCATTGCGCGTTACCCGCTCGATCGGGACGCGGACGATGCGGTGATTGCAACAAGGCTGGCCGAGATCGTTTCGCGCCATGGAGCGGCCGAGCCCGGATCGGGGCTGGACGTGCGGCTTATGGGTGGGATGCGAGCGTAAGCTCGATAGGTGAATCGCGCGTTTCCGCGTCGGCCTGAGTTGGTTGCTGTATGTCTTCGTCTTCAGCGATCTGAGGATCAGGCGCGTATTCATCCACCGGGTATTCTGCATCGGCGATGTCAGCCGGCACCTCGACTGGCTCCTCCCAGGGGCGTTCCCAATAGGCGACGCGCATGGGGCGATGGAAGATTGGGACCTGCGCGATCGGATAGCTCTCGTAGGTAACGGCTGTGATTTCAGGATAGGCATCCTGCCGCGCTGCGGGATATGACCGCTCTGGCTCCGGCAAGTGCGTCGGGATAGTGCTGGTGGCAGCGAGGCCCAGTCCGGCGCCAATGGCGATCATGACGGTGGCAAAACGATCGAACAACACGAACCCGGCTCCTGCATCCCTCCCTGTGGGAAGGAATGCCGGAGTGTGGCCGAGGTTCCGCCCTGACCTTGGTGCGGAGCGTCAGTTACCGGTCGCCTTGCCTACCTTATCGGCGGAGCCTTCCCAACTGCTTGCCGAAGTCTCGACCGTTCCACGCACCTTGGCGACGGTGCCGGTGCTGTCTGCCTGCTCGACATAATCGGCAGCGGAGCCGACGGCCTTGCCGATGAGCGAGCCTTCCGAACCCGCGTCGGCCTGTGCGGCGGCCGGCTTTGCATTCCACGGATCAGTTGGCTTTTGCTTTTCGGCTTGCCCCAATGCCAGGAAGCCAATGATACCGACCACGCAAATGGCGGGCAGCGGGCGGCGCACAATGGCGCGAGCAATGGCAAACATCTGTTCCTCCCCCTTCGGTCTACAGATGAAGCTACGCAGAAATACTTATCATCGGGTTATTTTCAGCAGAAAGGGCGCCTCCGGTAGGAAGCGCCCTTTGCTGGGATCAGCGGTGCAGCACGAAGCTGGCCTTGCTCACGGGTGAGGCGCTGCTTGCAAGCTGGCGACTTTGCGCCGAACTTCTGGGCAGTCCCGTGTTGCGGGGCAGTCAATCGTTGCTGGCAGCAGCCTTGCTCGAGATCTTCTTCACGTCCTTGACGTCGAAGGTGACCGGACGGCCGTTGAAGCGGCCGGTGACGGTGCGCTTCGTGACCTTCAGTTCGAAGGGAACCTTGCCGGCATAGGCCGAGCCCTTGAGAACCTTGACGTCGCCCTGCTGTTCGGCGGTGTAATCGTACTTCACACCCTGATAGGTGAACGAGCCGGTTTCCGGTTCGGCAGCGAACACGGGGGTGGCGACGAGGACGGCAGCAGCGGCAGCGAGGATAGTCTTGATCATGGCAATATCTCCTGGAAGATAAGGAAAGATTGCCTTCAGCACCCTTATCTTGTTGCGGTGCAGCATACTAATCGTGTGCAGTGCGGCAATTGTATTTGCCGTTCGGTCAGTTGCAGGATTTGCAACTATTCAAAATTCTGTGATAAATCTGAATCTTGCCCGGGATAGCAGCGAACCAAGCTGCCCGTTCATACGTAAGCATGCATAACGATTCGTCGCGGGCGCTGCATCGACTCAATAGCGCCGCAGGCGGGGTCGCAACTTGCCGACCCACGCCTTGGGCTGTCAGCGTTTGCGAACGAACTCGGCCCGGAGGACCAGTCCCTTGATGCCGGGGTACTTGCAGTCGATCTCCTGCGGGTCGCCCGTCAGGCGGATCGACTTGATCAGCGTGCCTTGCTTCAAGGTTTGCCCGGCGCCCTTGACGTCGAGATCCTTGATCAGTGTAACCTGGTCTCCGTCAGCAAGGAGATTGCCGACAGCGTCGCGAACCTCGACAGTGCTGGCGGCTTCACGCTTTGCCGCGAGTTCAGACGCGGGCAACCATTCGCCGCTGTCCTCGTCGTAGACATAGTCTTCGTCTTCGCTCATCTTTCCCTCCATTCGCGCATCCCCGTGGCACGCGGGGGCGCTGCTTGCCAGCAAAAGCGGCATTCGAGGGAGGATATGCTTGGATCGGACAATCGTTCGCCTTGGACCTGACGATGCTGACGCAGCGACCGAGACATTGACTGCTGCGTTCCGTCAGGACCCGGCGATGAACTGGATGTTCGCTGACCATCAGGCCCGGGAGCGCCGGATGCCGCAGCTGATCCGGTGGATGTTCCACGATCACCTGCGGCACGGCATGGTGCTGGGAACGGCCGGATGTGAAGTCGTCACGCTGTGGCGGCCACCGGGCAGCGTTCATGAGCATGCACCGCTGACGCCGCCCGCGCTGGTGCGTTTCATCGCGATGCTCGGCACGGCAGTGCTGCGGGCAGAGCGCGCGGACCGGATGATCGGCAAGCACTTGCCGAAGGGTGAGCGTCAGTTCTATCTGCGCATGGCCGGTGTCAGGCCCGACCGGCAGGGGCAGGGCCTTGGCGGCCTTGCCATCCGGGCTGGCCTTGCCGAAGCCGACGCTGTGGGACTACCGGCTGTTCTGGAAACAGCGACCGAGAGCAATGTTGGGCTTTATCGCTCCATGGGCTTTCAACTGATCGACACATGGCCCGTCGCCAGGAAGGGCCCGACGTTCTGGACCATGGCGAGGCCTGTGCCGTTCAGGTGAAGGCATCGACCATCAGCTTGCCGCCAAGCATGACCATGAGCAGGTAGATGATGGTGTAGAACCGATCAGGCTTGAGCGCGCGGACAACCCGGACAGAGATCAGCGTGGTGATAATTGCCAAGGGAACGAGCAGAGCGGCGGTCACTACCACTTCATGGGTGAAGGCCCCGAGCATGACATAGCTTGGCACCTTGAGCCAATTGATCGCGGCAAACAGGATTGCGTTGGTTCCCGCATAGGTCAGGTGCGGAAGCTTTCGCGGCGTGACCCACATCTGGAATGGCGGACCTCCCGCATGGGCGACCTGGCTGGTGAAGCCGGTGGCCATGCCGAACAGCGCCCCGACCCAGCCCGGCGATGCAGACGCTGCGGCCACGCGATTACCACGCTCGATCCACAAGCGGTAAAGGCCGAACATGAGCGTGATTCCGCCGAGCACGCCCATCAGCGCCTTCTCGTCGATGCTGGCCGCAAGGGCCCAGCCGATGGCAATGCCGACCATGGCTCCCGGCAGCATCCAGCCGACGATCCATTTGTCCCAGGCATGGCGGAAGGACCAGACGCTGACGACGTCCTGAACGATGAGAATGGGCAGGAGAATGGCGGCGGCGGTCGATGGCGGAAGAGCCAGGGCAGCGACGGGCGTGCCAAGGGCTCCAAGACCGGAAAACCCGCCCTTGGCCATGCCGACGAGAATGACAGCCAGCGCGCAGGCGACAAGGGTTGCAGGATCGGAAAGGAGCATGTGTCTATCGGGTCCGTGGCTTCCATGGCCATTCGATGACGCCGCCGGACCACAGCGCAAGCCAGACGAGCACCGGTTGCGCAAACATGCGTGGCACGTGGTAGCCAAGGCCCGCCCCGTGGCCGGGCTTGGCCAGGTCGAGCGCGAAATGGTTGATGTTGGCGGGGAAGACGCACACCGCATAGAGGGCGAGACCGATGGCCGCAGCCCGGCGGATCGGCAGGGACAGCCCTTGCGCCAGGCCAATAGCGCCGAGCAGTTCGGCAATGCCGGTCCACAGCACTACGGCTTCGGGGGCTGGGACCCATGCCGGCATGATGAGCAGAAACGGGCGAGGCGAAACGATATGGATCACGCCCGCCGCAAAGTAGAACAGTGCCAGCGTCAGGCGAGCGGCTGTGCGCATCATGCGCCGGGTTCCCAGCCGGGCGGGGCAAGGGTAAACCCCGCAAAATCAAATCCCGGCGCAACGATGCACGAGACAAGCACGTAGCCGTGATCGCCCGCGAGCGGTTCGGCAGCCTGCCACTGCCCGGCCGGCACGATCCCTTGCAGATCTTGCGTGGCAAGATCCGGCCCGAGCACGCGCGTTATGGGAGTGCTTGCGTCGTGAGGTGCGAGATGGAGCGCCAGGGCATCGCCCGCTTGCCATAGCCAGATTTCGTCCGTGTCGACCTTGTGCCAGTGTGAGCGTTCGTCGGTGGGAAGCAGGAACAGGATGGCCGTGCTTGTCGCGCGCTGGCCCGGCGCGGCGGACGCGCGCCACGTTTCGCGAAACCAGCCGCCTTCGGGATGCGGCGCGAGATCGAGCGCGGCAATGATGGATTGCGCAGTGGCCATGGCGGGACGGTTGCCCGAGGCAGGGCTTGTGTCAATCATTGCGGTGCGATCGAGGGTCTTGCTCACCAGTGCGCAGGGGTGAGCAGCAAGGGGATGGGGGCGACGGTTGCCCAGCCATGCGCAGCAATCGCGCTATTGCTTTCCTTCGCTGCCCTATTTTCGCCGAGCGACCAGGTGATATGCCATGTGCCGCCATCGGGACGACTGGTCGACCCTTCGATTGCCACGACGTAGGCCTCGACACCCGCGCCGTCGTCGACATGGCCAATGATTTCGGCGGTGGTTATGGCTTCAGGAAGGTCGGTGCCCGAGACCGACAGGGTGACGTGATCGGCCACAGTCCGCGCATAGCGCGGGGGAAGGGCGGCAAGCAGGGCTTCGCGCTGGCTTCTGTCCAGCTTCCAGCCCAAAGTCATGCCGCCCCCAGTTTGCTTTTATTGGGGCGTCGTAAGCGCCCCGGTAACCCAGATTACCGTCAATGCACCGATTGCAAGGACCAGGCTGATCAGCAGGACCCAGCGTACCACGTTGAGGCCTTCGCCGCCGCGAGCCTCGTCGGTGGTGATGTGCGTTTCTTCGCCGCGTCGTTCCATGGCGCTTCTCCTTCGGTAGAACCGTACTTGGGGACTCTACGCGCAGGGAACCGCCCTGTTCCGGCAACGTCCGCATGGACATGACCGGAACGGACCTTGATCGAGGTGAATCAGTCGCGCAGGAGTTCGTTGATCCCGGTCTTGCTGCGAGTCTGCGCGTCGACCGTCTTGACGATGACGGCGCAGTAGAGCGACGGGCCGGGGGTGCCATCGGGCAGCGGCTTGCCGGGCATCGCGCCGGGCACGACGACGGCATAGGGCGGCACGCGGCCGATGTGGACTTCGCCCGTGGCGCGGTCGACAATCTTGGTGGAAGCGCCGAGGTAGACGCCCATCGAGAGCACGGCGCCTTCGCCGACGATCACGCCTTCGGCCACTTCCGAACGCGCGCCGATAAACGCGCCGTCCTCGATGATGACGGGGCCTGCCTGCAGCGGTTCGAGCACGCCGCCGATGCCGGCGCCGCCCGAGATATGGACGTTCTTGCCGATCTGCGCGCAGGAGCCGACCGTGGCCCAGGTATCGACCATGGTGCCTTCATCGACGAAGGCGCCGATGTTGACGAAGCTTGGCATCAGCACCACGCCCTTGGCGATGTGTGCGCCCTTGCGCGCCACGGCACCGGGGACGACGCGGAAACCGGCGTCACGGAAGCGGTTCTCGCCCCAGCCGGCGAACTTCGAGGGCACCTTGTCGAACGCAGGGGCGCCGCCCGAGCCGGCTTCGATCACGGCATTGTCATTGAGGCGGAACGAGAGCAGCACGGCCTTCTTGAGCCACTGGTTGACCTGCCATTCGCCGTCAACCTTCTCGGCAGCGCGAGCCTTGCCGCTGTCGAGCAGTTCGAGCGCGGCCTCGACCACCTCGCGCACGGCATCGCTGGCGGGGGTGACATTGGCGCGGTCTTCCCAGGCGGCTTCGATGGCAGCTTGCAGCTGCCCGGTTTCGACTTGGGCGGTCATGGCGTTTCTCCGTGGCGGATCAGTATGGAACAAAATTGCGTGGCGACTAGCCGAGCGATGCCGGATCGGCAAGCGCCGCAATCGTATGATCGAGCCACGCGACGACGTCATCGGTGACCACGTCGATCGCGGCGTCGTCCTTGGCGCGATCGCCCCAGTCGGTGGCGAGATCGAGCCAGACGGTCTGCATGCCGAGCGCCTTCGCCGGGGCGAGGTTGCGTGCCATGTCCTCGACGAAGACCGAAGTCTCGGGATTGATGCCCAATGCTGTGATCATGCCCGTGTAGGCGGAGGGTTCGGGCTTGGGCTTGTAGGCCATGGCGTGGATATCCCACATGCCATCGAAGCTACTCGAAAGATCGAGCCCGGCCAGCACCTTGGCGGCATAGGCGTCATCGCCATTGGTGAAGACGATCTTGCGGCCGGGGAGCGCGGCGAGACGATTTGCCAGGCGTGGTGCGGCGGAAAGCGGGCTCATGTCGATATCGTGGACGAAGCCGAGAAATTCGTACGGATCGGTGGCGTGGTAATGCATCAGCCCGGACAACGTGGTGCCGTGATCGTGGAAGTAGAGCTTCTGGACGCGCCGCGCTTCCATGGCGTCGCAACCGAGTAATTGCTGGATGAACAGGCCCATACGCTCATCGATCTGGTCGAACAGGCGGGTCGACGGGGGATAGAGCGTGTTGTCGAGATCGAAGATCCAGCAGTCAACAATCGTGGGATCGAAGGGCATTTGCGTATTCCAATCCGGAACTGTGTCATTCGGCATTTACGGCGATGGGGTTATCAGCAAGACTTGGGCAAAGCTACCGGAGCCGGGGTGCGGTGATGTCGGAAATTCGCTGGTTTGGTCATGCCGCAGTGGCAGTGCTGGCTGCTGCCTTGGCGGGATGCGGAGGGGGCGGCAGTGTCTCGAGCACGCCTGCGCCTGCGCCAGCCCCGACGCCCACGCCGACACCAGTTCCGACGCCTGCCCCAACTCCCACACCCACTCCCACTCCGGTCAATTTCGATACGGCGGAATATCGCCGGTCGGATGGGCCTTCGTTGCATGGCGCGATCACGGCATGGCAATCAGGAGCGAGCGGGGCGGGGACGACGATTGCGATCGTCGATTCCGGCATCAATACGTCCAATTCCGAATTTGCCGGACGGATCGCGTCATCATCGACCGACGTGGTGCAATCGCGCGGGTTGAACAACGCAGATGACGACCACGGCACGCAGGTTGCCCTGACAGCGGCAGCAGCCCGGAACAATTCCGGGATCGTCGGGACCGCATGGGGTGCAACCATCCAGATGCTGCGGGCCGATACGCCCGGTTCGTGCGCCGCGTCGGATGGCTGCACTTTTGCCGACAGCGCGATCGCGGCGGGCATCAATGCAGCGGTCGCCGCGGGTGCAAAGGTCATCAATCTTTCGCTGGGCGGCGACCCGGCCAACACGACATTGCGGTCAGCGGTTGCGAGGGCCGCCGCGGCCGGCGTCGTGGTTGTCGTTTCGGCAGGGAACGATGGCGACAGCACCGATCCGGCGATCGACCCGAACAATCCCGATCCTTTCGCGCAATCGCTGCTCCAGGCAGGTGGCGGCAATGTCATCATTGTCGGCTCGGTCAATGCCAGCGGCGTGGCTTCGGCCTTCAGTAACAAGCCGGGAAGCTCTGCGGCATCCGTACTGATGGCCCAGGGCGAAGAGGTGTGCTGCGTCTATGAGGGGAGCCAGATCAAGACCGAGACGAATGCGCAGGGGACATTCGTGACAGTGGTGAGCGGCACGAGCTTTGCCGCGCCACAGGTTTCGGGCGCGGTGGCGCTGCTCGCGCAGGCCTTCCCGAACCTGACCGGAGCGCAGATCGTTGACCTGCTGCTGCGTACCGCGCGAGATGCGGGGGCCACGGGCACCGATGCTGTTTATGGCCGCGGTATTCTGGATATTGCGCGAGCCTTTTCGCCGCAGGGCTCGACCGGGCTGGCAGGGACGCGGGTGGCGGTGTCGCTCGACGGGCTGACGGGAACGAGCAGCGGGGCGATGGGGGATGCGTTGAGCGGGGCATCGCTCGGCGCGGTGATGCTGGATGGATACCAGCGAGCTTACAAATTGAACCTTGCGGCGGGTTTGCGCGCCGGGCAGTCGCGATTGCCATTGCATGAAGCGCTGGCAGGTGGGGGCAGGCCGGTGGCGATGGATGCTTCGGGCTTTGCGCTGGCGTTTACCGTGGACCGGCGGTTCGGCGCGGTGCCCTTGCGTCTGGCACCGAGTGAGGGGCAGCAGGCGCGAGTGCTGGCGTCTTCGGTGGTCACGCGGCTCGACCGGTCGCTTGATCTGGCGCTGGGGTGGAAGGTGAGTGCCGAGAGCCTGACCGCGCGATTGCAGAAGCGGTGGGAGCCGCAATTCCTTGTCGCCGGCATGGCGAGTAGCGTGTTCACCCGGCCCGAGATGGGCTTGGCGGCGCGTTATCTTTTGGGCAGCCTGGGGCTGACGGTTTCGGCGGAGCGTAGCGTGCTGGTGCGGCCCGATCCTTTGCGTGAGCGGCGCGAGGATCGGATGACGCAGTTTGGCTTGGCGCTGGATGGCGGGCGAGGTGGGGCGTTCGACTGGCGGCTGGGCCTTAGCCTGATGCGCGAGGAGCGCACGGTCCTCGGCGCGCGGTTTGCCGATGCGCTGGGTGGCGGCGGGGCGACGATGGCGACGTTATCGCCGGGCCTTGGCTGGCGCTTCGGGAAGGGCTGGGCGCTGGGGGCGACGGGCAGCTTGGGCTTTACGCGGATCGACAGCGGGGCGGTGGCGACGAGCGGCTCGCGACTGGTGTCGTCCTCATGGAGCGTCGATCTTTCGCGCGAGGGCGTGGTGGCGGACGGTGACCGACTGGCCTTGCGCGTCTCTCAACCCTTGCGCGTGGAGCGCGGCGGGCTGGACCTCAACCTGCCGGTGGCGTGGGACTACGTGACACAGAGCGCCACTTTCGCCCGCGTGCCGCTGTCGCTGGCGCCGAAAGGGCGGGAGCTTGACGCGGAACTGGCGTGGGCGACGGCGCTGTGGGGCGGCGATGCCTCGGCCAGCGTGTTCTTCCGGAAGGAGCCGGGGCATATTGCCGGTGCGCCGGATGATGGCGGAGTTGCGGTGCGGTGGTCGCGGGGATTTTAGCTGGCGAACGCAGGTAAACCGAGGCCAATTGTGACCGAGCTGGCGTGGGAAGGATCATTCCTAAGCGTAAGCATGTCACTGTCTAAGAGCCCGAACCGAAAGTTGTTGAGCAATACCAGCATGTTGTGATTCACGCCTCTTTGCGAAGAGATGGAGTGAATGGTGACATGGACTGGTATTGCCCGGCGCGAGCATA